>JAZUJA010000051.1:0-14715 GCA_045642495.1 Acutalibacteraceae bacterium | reverse complement strand
GGGTGTAATACCGTCTTCGCCTTTGTCACCCTTATCTCCCTTTTCACCTTTAACGCCTTGGATGCCTTGTTCACCACGGTCGCCTTTATCACCCTTGTCACCGGTTTCACCTTTTTCACCTTTAACGCCTTGGATGCCTTGTTCACCACGGTCGCCTTTATCGCCCTTATCGCCTTTGGCACCCGTTGCTCCTTTTTCACCTTTTATACCTTGGATGCCCTGTTCGCCACGGTCGCCTTTATCGCCCCTATCACCTTTGTCGCCTTTTTCTCCTTTGAATTTTCCGCTTTCTGCCGCTTGTTTTAAGGCTTCAACAGTTAAAACGGCGTTTGCTGCCGCTTCTGTTATTTGGCTGTAAACATCGGGTGTCGGCGGTAGCGGGGTTTCTCCTTCGGCATATCCGCTTTCGTTTACATTTATGGTAATGTTTCCTGTGGTTATTCTGCTTCCGTCTTTTTCTCCGAAAACGGATATCGTGAAACTGTGCGGTTTTATAACCTCCCACGGAACAAAAACGCGATTTTCGCCTAAGTAAAGCGGATTGCCGTTGATCATCGGAACACATAAGGTTTTATTTTCGGTTGAATTAACAAATATAACTGTTTTTTCATATCCGTTCCAGGCGTCATCAAATTCAAATTGAGCCACAATGTGATTAACCGAATCCGCCGAAACGCAATCATTAACAGCACTTAAACAGTCGTTTTTAACATCAATAAAAATCATAATATCCTCCTTTTTTATTTTGCACAGCAACCAGATTATAAATCAGTTGAATATGCCATTTCGTGACATCTTTATTCGGTTGACATCGTTAGTATAATGTGATAAAATTTATATACAAGGGGGAGTATAAAATGAGCGAGGAAGGCAAATCGTTTAAGGCACCTAATCCATGGAAATTAAGTATTATTAAAACTGTATTTGGCAGATTAAATGATAGGTTAAAGGAAGTTCCAGAGCCATTTAATAAAATGTCGGCTTTTGCTGTTCTTGTGGATTTTGCATGGTGCACATTGATTTACGGCGTAAACTTAAATGATTATTTTGCGTTTAAGTTTTATAAATTTAATCATCGCGGAAGAAAATCATTTATTTCTTCACATCGTGGATATGCAAAACTTATCAAAGCCTCAAATAAGCAAAGCAATTTTGAGCTGCTTGAAAATAAGGTGCTTTTTGCGGAAAAATTTTCCGATTTAATGAAAAGAGATATTTTTTCATTTACAAAAGAATCCTCAAAAGATGAATATGATCAATTTATCAATCGGTTATATAAAAGCGGAACCGAAAGATTTATTTTCAAACCTTCAAGCGGTTATCGCGGAAGCGGAATTTTCACCTTCGGTTTTGATGAAGCCGATAAAAAATTTGATGAAATTAAAAAATCTCTTGATAACGATACCTGGGGAACAGGTGTTATCGAACCGATAATCGTTAACGAAGAAACCATAAGAAAAATTCATCCGCAATCACTTAATACATTGAGAATTCCAACCTATACTGATAACGATGGAAATATTTCCATAATCGGTGCGTACCTTCGTATCGGTAGGGGAGATTCTTTTGTGGATAACTTTGCGGCAGGCGGTATTGTTACCGAGATTGATGTTGAAAGCGGCATTTCCGCAACTCTCGGTATTGATAAACATGCTGAAGAACATATTTTGCATCCCGATACAAAGGAACAAATTGTCGGAATACAAATGCCTTATTGGGATGAGGTTAAAGAACTTGTTTTGTCCGGAGCAAAAAGATTTCCCGAATTGCATTATTTAAGCTGGGATGTTGCGATAACTCCCACAGGTCCTGTTATTATTGAATGTAATTTCGGCGGCGATACCGATATTCAGCAAATCCCGAAAGATGCGGGACTTAAGCACAAATATAAAGGTGTGTTTTAAGGGGTGTAAATATGAAAGATAATAACGAAACTTATAAAACTCCTTATGCCTTGAGTTTTAAGGTTATTAAGGATGCTCTTAACCGACTTGAAGGTTATCGAAAGGATATTCCCGAGCCGTTCAATAAAATGTCGATGTTCACCATTCTTTTTGAAATGGCATGGTGTTTGGCGCTTTACGGAATAAACATAAACGATTATTTCGGTTTGCAGCTTTATAAATATAATCATCGCGGCAGAAAATCTTTTATTTCTTCCCATCGTGATTGGTTTAAGCTTACTAAAGGCAGCAATGCTTACAGTAACTATGATTTGTTTGAGGATAAAACTAAGTTTGCCGAAAAGTTTGCCGATTTGTTGCAGCGTGAAGTTTTTGCGGTTAAAAACGGCGTAACAACAGAACAGTTTTTGCAGTTTGCCGATAAACTTCACTCAAACGGAACAAACCGTTTTATATTCAAGCCTTCTGACGGTAATCGCGGCAAAGGTATTTTTGCTTTCGACTATGAGCAGGCAGAAGAAAAGTTTAATTATATCAAGGAATCTGTTTTAACAAACGAGAATGAAACGGGTATAATCGAGCCGATAATCGAAAACGAAGAAAGCCTTAAAAAAATTCATCCTCAGTCACTCAATACATTCAGAATTCCCACATTTATTGATAAAGAGGGAAATCTTTCCATAATCGGCGCGTATCTTCGTATCGGCAGGGGAGATTCGGTTGTTGATAACTTTGCCGCCGGCGGTATGGTAACCGAGGTTGATCTTGAAACCGGTATCGCTATCACGCCGGGTATTGATAAACATGCAAGAGAATATGTTGTTCACCCCGATACAAAAGAACAAATTATCGGCATTCATATTCCGTTTTGGGAGGAAGCCAAAAAGTTGGTTGTTGACTCGGCAAAAAGAATTCCCGAAATGCGTTATTTAAGTTGGGATGTTGCGATAACTCCAACGGGTCCCGTTATTATCGAATGCAATTTCGGCGGCGATACCGATGTTCAGCAAATCCCGAGAAATAGGGGACTTAAACATAAATATAATGGGGTTTTTAAGTAATTGAGGGGTTAATATGTTTATAACAAGGTGCTTTTCAGAATTAAAGGATAAATATGTTTGGGCGAGAAGAAGGTTTTGGTATTATAGAAATACCAGAAGAAAAATCAATAATTTCAGCAAGCCTATTCCAAAGCTTTCATCAAAAGAGAAAAAGGAAATTAAAAATTATTGGAAACAGTTCGGCATAAAGCCGGATTATAATACATTCAGATGGTATTACGGTGTTGATAATAATAAAGACCCTAAATATTTAAGTGAATATGTTTATGATAAGTATGTTTGGCGAAGATTTAATAATATGGTAAGATGCGAAAGCCTTAACGATAAAAACATTTTCGATTTAATATTCTCAGGTTATAATCAAGCCAAAACGGTTGTAAGAAAAATAAACGGTGTTTTGCTTGATGAAAAATATCAACCCATAACCGTTGACAGTGCTGTTTCTATGTGTGCTTCCTATGAAAAGCTTGCTATAAAGCCTTCGGTTGACGGCTATGCAGGTGCCGGCGTTAAATGTATTAAAGGCAATGAATTTAAGGAAGCATTAGGCGATTATAAAAAAGACTTTATTGTTCAGGAAGTAATAAAACAGCATGAGAGCTTTGCGCAGTTTAATGAGTCCTCTGTAAATGTTGTAAGAGTAACAACAATGCTTGTTGAAGATAAGTTTTATGTTGCCGATTCAATTATCCGCGTTGGTTCTGCCGATAGCTTTACGGATCATAAAAATGTTGCGATAGGAATTAAGGAAAACGGCGAGGTTAAGGACTATGGCGTAACAATATCCGGCGAAAAGGTTTATAAGCTCGGCAACGGATGTGTTATCAAGGGTAAAAAACTTTTTGCCTATGATAAAATGCTTTCCCTTGCGAAAGAAATGCACTTTAAGGTTGCCCAGGCGGGTATTGTCGGTTGGGACTTTACCGTGGATGAAAAAGGCGAGCCGCTTCTCATTGAAGCTAATATTTGGTTCCCGGGTGTTATGCGAGGTCAGGATTGTAACGGACCTATCTTTGCCCAGAACACTGAAGTTATTATGAAATATTTAACTAAATAAAATTAAACGGCTGTAACTTAATCGTTACAGCCGTTTTTATATCCTTAAAAAATTAAACTATTTCAAAAAATGTATCGGGTTTATCGGGGTTGAATATCTCGTTACAGGTCATAACCGTAACAAGGTTTTCGGTATCCGAAAGATTTATTATGTTATGCGTCCAACCGGGAATCATCGTAACGGCTTCTATTTTATCGCCGCTAACCTCAAATTCAACCGTTTCGCCGGTTACAATATTTCTTTCTTGTATCAATCCGTGTCCCGCAACTACGATAAACAGTTCCCATTTTGAATTGTGCCAATGCTGACCTTTTGTTATTCCCGGTCTTGAAATGTTAACCGAAACCTGACCGCAATCGGCGGTGTGGATAAGCTCGGTGAAAGAGCCGCGATCGTCAACATTCATTTTAAGCGGAAACTTAAAATCCTTTGCAGGAAGATAGGAAAGATAAAGCGAATAAAGTTTTTTCGCAAATGATCCTTCGGGAATTTTGGGCATAAGCAGGGTTTTCGGATATGCCTTAAATTCTTTTAATAAATCCACAATTTCACCAAGCGTTACCTTGTGAGTTGTGGGAACAAAGCAGAATTTTCCGTTTTCACTTAAAACCGCCTCAACACCTTCAAATTCGCAATGCTTTTCGGTGCCTTCAAGCGCATCGAACATACCCTCAACAAGATCATCAATGTATAAAAGCTCAAGTTCAACCGATGGATCGTTTACGGTAAATTCCTCATCATTTGCGATAGCATAGCAGAATGTTGAAACCGCCGAGTTATACTTAGGTCTTGAATGACCCATAAGGTTAGGGAAGCGGTAAACAAGCACGCGAACGCCGTTTTCCTCGCCATATTCAAAGAAAAGGTTTTCTCCTGCAAGCTTGCTTCTGCCATACTCTGAATTGCCGAATCTGCCCGAAAGGGTTGCCTGAACGGAAGAAGAAAGCATAATCGGTGCTTTGTTGCCGTGCTTTTTAAGTGCGGCTAAAAGATCACTCGCAAACCCGAAATTGCCCTTCATAAAATCTTCCGTGTTTTCGGGGCGGTTAACACCGGCAAGGTTAAAAACAAAGTCACAGTCCCTGCAAAAAGCATCAAGCTCATCTGCGGTGTTATCAATATCATATTCAAAAATGTTATCAATTTTTATGTTGGGCCTTGTTTTGTTTTTGCCGTCTTTTATGTTTTTAAGGTTATTAACAAGGGCGGTACCAACCATACCCTTAGCGCCGGTTACAAGAATGTTCATATTTCTTTTCTCCAAACCATTTTATTAACAACGCCAACGTATGACTGAATGATTTTAACAACCTTTGTTGAAACAAGTTCTTCCTTATAATCGGGAACGGGAATACCGAAATCGCCGTTTTCGTTCATTGTAACGGCGGTATCAACCGATTGAAGAAGACCCTTTTCATCAATGCCCGAAAGGATAAAGCAAGCCTTGTCAAGCGCTTCGGGACGCTCGGTAGAGGTTCTTATGCAAACGGCAGGGAAGGGATGTCCCTGTGAAGTGAAGAAGCTGCTTTCCTCAGGCAAAGTGCCGCTATCGGAAACAACGCAAAACGCGTTCATCTGCAAGCAGTTATAATCATGGAAACCAAGCGGCTCGTGCTGAATAACGCGCTTGTCAAGCTTAAATCCGCTTGTTTCAATGCGCTTTTTAGAGCGCGGATGGCAAGAATAAAGAATGGGCATATCATATTTTTGCGCCATCTTGTTTATTGCGTTAAATAGGCTTGTAAAATTCTTTTCGGTGTCGATATTCTCCTCGCGGTGTGCGGAAAGAAGAATATATTTGCCTTTTTGAAGTCCCAAACGGGAATGAATATCACTTGCCATAATCTCATCAAGATTATTATGTAAAACCTCTGCCATAGGCGAGCCGGTAACATAAGTGCGTTCCTTAGGCAATCCGCAATCGGCAAGATAGCGGCGCGCATGCTCGCTGTATGCCATATTAACATCGGAAATAATATCAACGATTCTTCTGTTTGTTTCTTCGGGCAGGCATTCATCCTTGCATCTGTTTCCGGCTTCCATGTGGAAAATCGGGATATGCAATCTTTTTGCGCCGATAACCGAAAGGCAGGAGTTTGTATCGCCCAAAACCAAAACGCCATCCGGCTTTATCTCGTTCATAAGCTTATATGATTTTGCGATAATATTGCCGCAGGTTTCACCCAAGTCTTCACCAACCGCATTAAGATAAACATCGGGATCGGCAAGCTTTAAATCCTTAAAGAAAATGCCGTTCAGGTTATAGTCATAGTTCT
The DNA here is from genome assembly GCA_045642495.1 of Acutalibacteraceae bacterium. Taxonomy (GTDB): domain Bacteria; phylum Bacillota; class Clostridia; order Oscillospirales; family Acutalibacteraceae; genus UBA737. The sequence continues at coordinate 8,417 of JAZUJA010000051.1, read as the reverse complement.
GACCCGTATGCGCTAAAAGTGTGTCAAAATATTTTCTGCACTTGTTGATAACGGCGGCAAGGCGGATTATTTCAGGGCGTGTGCCAACAATGATAAGAAGCTTTAATTTTCCGTTTTCCTGCCATTTAACATCTTCAAACATAAAATTTTCTCCTATCATTTATCTTCCGCAAGTCTATCCTGAATATACTGAAGACTCGCGATCTTTTCTTTGGTTTCTTCAAGATTAAGGCGTCTTGTATTATTGCTGTTAAACTCGGTAAGAGTATTTCTTTTCTCATCGCCGTCTTTGAAGTATTTATCATAGTTGAGTCCGCGGTTGTCAGAGGGAACGCGGTAGAAATTGCCCATATCAACCGCATGCGCACATTCTTCATTGGTAAGAAGTGTTTCATACATCTTTTCGCCGTGACGAATACCGATAACCTTAATGTTGTTTTTATCGCCGCCGAAAAGGTCGCAAACGGCTTCTGCCTGAGTTTGAATAGTGCAGGCAGGTGCTTTTTGAACAAGAATATCGCCGTTTTCGCCATGCACAAATGCGAAAAGAACAAGGTCAACCGCTTCGTCAAGTGACATAATAAAGCGTGTCATGGTAGGCTCGGTAAGAGTGATGGGATTTCCGGCTTTGATTTGGTCGATCCAAAGCGGAATAACCGATCCTCTGGAGCACATAACATTTCCGTAACGGGTGCAGCAGATTTTTGTATCTCCGCTGTAACGCGATTTCGCAACGGCAATTTTTTCTTCCATTTTTTTGGAAGTGCCCATTGCGTTTATGGGGTATGCCGCCTTATCGGTTGAAAGGCAGATAACTGATTTAACACCTGCTTCAATAGCGGCGGTTAAAACGTTGTCTGTTCCGATAACGTTTGTTCTAACGGCTTCCATCGGGAAAAATTCGCAGGATGGAACCTGTTTGAGCGCTGCCGCATGGAATATGTAATCAACGCCGTGCATAGCACCTCTGCAAGATTCCAGCGAACGAACATCGCCGATATAGAACTTGATTTTTTCATAAAACTCGGGATATTTTGCCTGATACTCGTGGCGCATATCATCCTGCTTTTTCTCATCGCGCGAGAAAATGCGGATCTCGCCTATATCGGTTGTTAAAAATCTGTTTAACACCGCATTGCCGAAAGATCCCGTGCCGCCTGTGATCATTAAAGTTTTATCCTTGAAAAGACTCATATTAAATACCTCTCCTCATATCATATTTCCAAATCGGAAAATAATTTTCTTTTTGTTTTTGCTTCTTTTAATTGGTCATTGCCGAAAAGCGAGAATATCGCTTTTTTCTTTAATCCTCTTTTTATATACCTTGCAATTTGATAAGGAATTGCGAAAACTTTCAAAAAAGAATGTTTTTGTGCCGCCTTCCAATGTGAAACACCGGAACGTTGCAGGTATTTAAGCCATTCTGTGAAGGTTCTTTTTCTGCCCACAATGTTCACAACACTTCTGTTTTGCTCATTCTTTTTAACGGCAAAATTTCCGTTATCAAAAATATATAAAAGCAGATCATTTGCCGTTTGGCTTTTTATATCATCACACCAGGTTATGTGTGCAGGCAATCCGAAATACTGTTTTCCCATATATGCAACCGTTTTGGCAAGCTTTGTAAGTCCCGTTTTTTCGGTTAGGGGTTTGAATTTTTCTTCAAAAAACTTGTCGTCACAAACTGAACTTACAAACATTAAAAAGTCGATGAATTGCCTTAGCCCCAGTCCTTCATATAAATGCTGCCGCAGGTGCTGCAAAAGAATAAGGCCGTTTTGCGCATCGGGGAAAACGCTTATTTCTCCGCCGGAAACCTGTTTTTTATAGGTATCATTTAATGAACGATATAAAATCTCATCATATTTTTCCAAAACATTTGAAAAAAAGTGACGGTGCAGTTCTATTTTAACATTGCCCTTCTCAAATGTAACATTTCTCGGATTTTCATAAAGCGGACTTAATTGTTTGTATCCGGAATTCACCATCAGTTCCGCGGCAACCGGATAATCTTCATTTGAAACGAAAATATCAACATCGCCGAAACTGCGGTAAATCCCCGCAGGATAATACATAAACGCGGCAGAACCTTTAAGTATCGCGCATTTTATATTGTTTTTTTCAAAAAGTGCCGTCAGCTTGCATTCAATATTTTGCACCTGCGCACCTATCGCAACATGATCAAAAATACATTTGCCCCATTTTGCCTTTAACTCGGGCGAAAGGGGAAGCGAAGCATAAATATTTGCCGTTATCGGCAAAACCGTTTGAGCCGTCATTTCTTCATAAATCAGATTATAATCGGCATCTTTGCGGAAAGATTCTTCCGTGGAAAACAACGATGCTTTAAGTATTTTTAACAGTTCTGTATTGCATTCATCCAAAAAGGGAAGCAACTTTTTCACCTCTCAAGGCAGAATTTCAACCTGCTCAAATATATGGCCTGTGGTTCTTTTATCAACAGGGGGCGGTGTTTGCCAGTCGCCGTATTGCTCAACAAGATAGGTAATATAATCAAGAGGCGCCGGAAACATTGATTCTTCAAATTTAATGCTTTCACTGCCCTCAAAGAAATGGCGACTGTAAGTATAAAAAGGCTTTGAATCGCCGTATTGAAGCGGCTCTGATAAAAGCTCTTACTTTCTGCTTTTTAATGCCAAGGATAATAAATCTTTTTTGGAAATCTTTGAATAAATGAGCAGTGCTCCGAGGAAGAATATTCCACCCGTGCAAATTTCAATACCAAGTAAAATAAAGTTGCTGTTAGTGAATGTAACAAAATATCTTAACACTCTGACGAGGATAAACATTGCGATACCCTCAAGATATAAAAACCAGCTGCTTGAAATTGCCTTAACGGGATTCAAAGAAGGCATTGCTTTGCGGAACATTATTATTTCGACAACGGCAACCGCAAGTTCGGCAATAAGCGTTCCGAGCGTTGCTCCAAGCGCACCCATGCGGAAAACATAAAGAAAAATAAAGTTTGCAATAAAGTTGATCACGGCGCCCGATGCCACCGAGAAAACATAAATTTTATCATGCTTTGTCGGCATTATATAAAGATTTCTAACGGCAGATGAAAGTGATTTAATTATCATAATAACGGCAAAATATTTTATAAGACTGCTGCAGGGCTCATATCCTTTTCCGAAGAAAACGGGAACAAATTCATCCGAAACCGCGGCAATACCAAATGCCATCGCAGAGATAAGAACGGATGAGCCGAGCATAGCCTCATTTTGAACTTTTCTCATTTGAGGACAGTCACCGTCGCTGGCATAAATATTGCTTAATCTCGGATAAAAAACAGAGAATATTCCGGTTATGATAACTATCGGAATGTTAACAACCTTATCGGCATTATAATAATAACCGCTGTTAAAAGAATCGCTCATAATGCCGAGCATAACCTTATCCATTGTGTGATAAACGCTTACTGCGAGAAGCGGCACAAAAAGGATAAAAACGGGCTTTATGTGTTTTTTAACTTCATTGAAGTCGGGCTTTTTAAGTTTAATTTTTTTGAATATGGAGGGCCAAACTGCAATTTGACCGAGCGCAGTTCCAAACGAAACGATTATCGCGTATTTCCAAAGATCCGCACTTGTTTTAACAAGAGTGAAAACGGAAATTACGGATAAAAGTTTTATAAACATACCGATCTTTGAAGTGATATGTATTTCTTCCATTCCGTAGAAAAACCATGTTCCGTCAAAAAGGTCGCCTATAAGATAGAAAATGAATATCCAGGAAAGTAAAATATCTGTTTTAACAAAAAACAGCATATAAATTACATAAGCCACTGTAACAATGCTTGCCGAAACAAATTGAATGGAATAAATCTCAGAAAAGGTTTTGCCTATATCCTGTCCGGTTGTTCTTGCCCCTGCAATAGATCGGAGTCCGTAATTCGTTATTCCGAGCATTGCAAAAAGCATAAAGAAATTTATTATTGACTGTCTGTAAGAAAACAAACCGAGATTTGAAACACCGAGCACACGGCTTAAATAAGGTGTTGTTAAAAGCGGAGCGGCCGAAATCGTCAGACGGTACGCCGTTTGATAAAATATATTCTTTTTTAATGATGCCATTATTCATCAATCTCCAAGCAATCGTTTTCGTCTGATTTCTGTCGGTATTCACACATAAGTCCCCAAAAGAACCAAAGGAAAAAGCATTTCGCGCCGGGACCGAAAGGTGCAAGACCTTCAAAAAACGCATTAAACACATAGGTTATCGTGATAAGATAGAGAACAAAGTTAAGTTGAGATTTTTGGCGATACTTAAATGTATCATAAAGCGGATAAAACATCATCCAAATAAAGAAGAAACCGCCGAAAACACCGAATTGAAGTATCGCGGAAAGGGGAGCACATTCAAAGTAATATGAACCGATACCGGTTATATATTTGCCGTTAAAAAGTCGGGGAAAATCGCTTATCAAGTTAACTCTTCCTGAGGAAATCGCGTTTAAGTCGGAAGAATCCTTATTGATAAACATAACGTTGTTGACAAGCGTATCGTAAAGCTCTCTGTTTGTGAAGAGAACAATAACAAAAACAACAACGATCACCCATAACAGTCTGCGCATTTTTTTGGAAGTCACCTTTGAAAGCAAGGTTACTATAAGTGCAAGCAAAAGTCCTAAAATACATGCTCTTGATTTAAGCATTATTAAGATAACAGAGCTGCCCAGCGCAATAACCGAGGCGATTATTTTTATTATCAGCTTGTTATTTTTTATATATAAGAAAAGCAAAATTATGGTTGTTGTTATCAATAACGAAATTGAGTTTTTGCTTTCATAAGCATATATTTGGTCTTCAAAAACATTTGATTTTGAAAGAACTGATGTATAAACATTTACTTCAACGATAATGCTTGAAATAACATAAAACAAAAGCGTAAGCATTATTGTTTTTTTGCTTGAATAATCTGCAACAACAGTACCCATAAGGAAAACCGCTACCGAAATCGCGCTGTAAAGCAAAAAATCAGATGAAAAATAAACATTATCAGTTGCCGCCGAAAGAAAGGTAACAAACAAAAATGCCATGGCAAGCAATCCCAATAAGAAAAAGACCTGACGCGGTATCCTTAATGTGCCCTTGATAACAACAAAAATCAATGTTAATCCGGCAGCCACTATCCATGTGGGATAGGATAAATACTTTGTTATCCCGGAATCAACAAAGTAAGGGAGCTGCGATAGATTTGTGAGCAGAATCGCAAATGCCGTGATATATCCCAACAAAGCCATGTTGCTTTGTTGGGGCATTCTAGAGTTTAAAGTGTTTCTGTACATTTATTTACCTTCTATTTTATCTTTAACTATCTGTGCCATCTTTTCATAGCAATAAGGTTTGGCGCTTTCACTTGCATTTTCGGACAATTGTTTTCTGAAATCATCATTTTCAAGAACGGCAGAAATCTTTTCAGTGAAATCGGAAATCATTTTTTCCCTTTCCTCCTCATTAACGATATATCCGTTAAATCCGTCCTTAATGATCTCAGCGGCGCAGGTGCATCTGTCTATCGAAACAACGGGTAATCCCTTTGCAAGCGCTTCGTTGATAACAAGGCCCCAAATATCCTCAATAGTTGTGAAAACAAATAAATCTGCGGCTTTATAATACTCAAACAGTTTTTCACGCACCATAAAATCAAGAATTTTAATATTTTTGATGCCGTTTGCATTGATTTGATCAAGTAACTTCGCTTTAAGCGGACCGTCGCCGATAATATAAAGCATATTATCCTCGGGTATGTTTTTCCAAACATCAATCAAAAGATCAAATCTTTTTCTTTTTATAAACTGTCCAACCGAAACGGAAACGGTTTTTCCTTCAAGCCCGAGGGTTTGGCGAAGCTCTTGCTTATCATTATCACTTAAAGGAGAAATAATTTCGTAATCGTGAATGGAAGTGAAGTTATGTATTGTGATTCTTTCGTCACGCGCACCGTAGGTTTTGAAATATTCTTTTGCTTTTTCTCCACCCGCAAAGCAATAAGCCGCATGCTTGATAAAAAACGTTTTGATTTGCTTTTTCGGAAATTCGGTTGAGATAGAAACCGCGCCATCGCAGTTGATGGCATATTTAACACCCTTTGTTATGCACTTTAATATAAGCTTACCTGATAACTTGGTTGAAAACTCATAAAACATAACAAGGTCATAAGATTTAAGATTTTTAACGGCATCACCGAAAACGGCATCTGCTTTTTCGTTTCCCAAAATATAATATTTGAATTTATCGGAAGTCTGGCAATATAAGGGATTGCGGTTGTCGTTATCCTTTTCAAAGAATACGGTTATATTATGGTTTTCTGATAATTTTTCAAATAATTCTATTCTGTAAGGAGCAGGGTAAAGGGTTAAAATAAGAATGTTCATAAAAATAACTCCTTTTTATTTGATTCGTTTTGAAATAATTTCAAAAGAGTGTTTTGCGCTGTAATTATTGTTGAGATATGTAAACGCGTTTTCGCTTTTATCTTTAAGCGTTTCTTTATTCATTATTTCATTAACGATAGCGCAAAAAGCATTAACATCATTGCTTTCGCACCACCAGCCGAATTCACCCTCGGTGACAACCTTTCCAACATCCGTGTTTTTATCAGTGCAGGCAAAAACGGGAAGACCCGCCTGCATATAAGCCAACAATCTGCTCGGGAAATTAGGTATTGTGAAGCGGTGATCAAGAAAAATCATTCCAACATCACAAGCGGGGATCATTCTGTCATAATCATCCTTTGGCATTCTGCTGAGCAGCATCATATTATCGGGCTTTGCGGAATTGAAAAATTCCTCAAGCTTTTTATATTCGGTTCCGGCACCGACGATAAGGAAAAACACATCTTTATTATCAAGCTGTGATTTAAGACAATCTATTATAAATGGTATTCCTTGCGGTTTACCCAAATTTCCGCCGTAAACAAACACCTTTTTATCGGTCGGTATTCCGAGCTTTTCACGAATTGCATTTCTATCTTCAAGAGATGTTTTTGCGATATCGAGAATTTCTATGGAATTCGGGCAAATTTCAACGATATCGGGGTTGATTTCAGGGTTATGCGCTTTAACATAGTCAACATTTGCCTGCGACATACAACCGATATAATCCGAAACGGCATATAATTTCTTTTCCTTGCTGCGAAAAACCTTGTAAAGAATTCCTTTAAGTCCGGTTTTGGGCATCATACCGATATCAACCGCGTTTTGCGGAAAAATATCTTTAAGCAAAAGATAAGATTTTGCGCCGTCACGCTTTTTGATATATGAAATCGGTTTAATAAGCGTTATGGGCGGTGTTGCGTAAAGAACAAGATCGAACTTAATATCCTTAAAATATTTTTTTATTGCCGAATAAAACTGCCATTCAATAAGAACGGTGCCTAGTCCCTTTTCGATAATATTTGTTTTTTGAATGTTAAGGGTTTTAACCTTTAATATGCTTGTGTCGCCCTGCTTTATAAGCTCGGTTTTTTCTTTGAATTTTCTTTCGCTCGGTGAAACGATATAAACATTGTCACCTTTTTTGATAAATTCACGCAAAAGATCTGTATATATTTCGTGTCTTTCAATATCAAGTATTCTGTTAAGACTTAAAAACAATATGTTCATTTATTTTCCCCATTCCCGGTATTCTGCGCAGCGGAAGTTGAAGCGGCAACCGCAGTATCGGCGGTAACGCCGGTGCCCATAAATTCTTTCATTGTAACCGATCCTTCGCCGGTAATTCCGGTTTGATCTCTCGAAACAAAAACCTGCTTTACGGTTTGGAAAATAATTTTCATATCCATTTTGAAAGAAATGTTGTCAACATATTCAACATCATATTTGAATCTTTCTTCCCAGGTAAGTGCATTTCTGCCGTTTACCTGCGCAAGACCGGAAAGACCCGGACGAACCTCATGCCTGCGGCGCTGTTCTTCCGTATAACGCGGCAAATATCTTTTAAGAAGCGGACGCGGACCGATAACCGACATATCGCCTTTTAATATGTTGAATGCTTCGGGCAATTCATCAAGCGAAGTGGCACGAAGAATTTTACCGAATTTTTTAAGACGCAATCTGTCGGGAAGAAACTCTCCGTTTTCGTCCCTTTCGTTCGTCATAGTTCTGAATTTATAAAGATTGAATATCTTTTCTTCGCCGTTTTTATCTTTCATTCCCGGACGGATCTGCTTGAAAATAATCGGTGAGCCGATTTTTATCCGAACCAAAACAGCAACGATTATGTAAAGCCAGCTGAACACAATAATAGCCGCAAGTGCACAGCAAATGTCTAAAAATCTTTTAACATATTTTCTGTAAATCAATTTATTGTCCCCCAAAACTCCGAATATGTTTGCATAGCAACAATGCAATGATACCATATCTCTCTTCAAATTTCAAGGTGCAATATATAATA
>JAZUJA010000050.1:0-16235 GCA_045642495.1 Acutalibacteraceae bacterium | reverse complement strand
CTTATAAAAACAAATTCATATCCTTCATCTTTTAGCGTTTTAAGTATAGTCGGCAATGCCTCGGGCGTATGCTCGGCATCGTTATGGCAAAGTATAATAGATCCGGGGCAAACCTTACTGCAAACGCGCTTGCAAATGCTTTGCGCGGTGGCGTTTTCTTTCCAATCAAGGGAGTCCACCGACCACTGTATCGTTTGCATATTAAGCGAAGAAACAGTGTTTACAAGCGGAGTATCGTAATCTCCGTAAGGCGGACGCAAAAGTGTTGGAGTGCTGCCGGTTATCGCTTTGATTTTCTCGTTGCAGCTGATGATTTCATCCTTCATCTGTTCCGCGGAAAGCTTTGTCATATAAGGGTGTGTGTTAGAATGGTTTTGCACCTGATGGCCGGCATCACTTAACTGCTTTACTGATTCGGGGTATTTATCCACCCAAGCGCCAACAACGAAAAAAGTTGCGGGAACATTATATTCACCCAAAATATCAATAAGAGTTTTGGTATCATCGTTGCCCCAAGCGGCATCAAATGAAATGGCGATCTGCTTTTTATCGGTTTCAACACAGTAAACGGGCAGCTTTTTTTCGGTTTGCGCAAAGATTTTCAATGACCCCACGGTGACTATTGCCGCCGCAACAACGGCACACGCCGCACAAATGATCTGCTTTTTTGTAATGATTAAAAAATTCATATAAAAATAACCCTCTTTCATCCCGTTATTAGGTTATGAAAGAGGGTTTTGATTTATGCTTTATTATTGAGTGTATCTGTTTTCGTTAAATACTCCGCCGGCGGTTTTTATAAGCGCTTTTGCAATACATTTTGCATATAACTTATAGTATGTATCAAAAAGGTAATTATCGTCCCAATTTGAAACAAAGCCGATCTCAACAATGCAGCTGGGCATATTTGAAATGCGGTTTATATAATAATCCTGATATGTCGGAGTACCTGCCGAACCGTATCTTACCCCTCTGTCTTTAAGCGTTCCGGTTGCTGCAAGCTCCGCTTCGATATTATATATCAATGCATCATCAAGCGTATGCTTATCGGGCTGCTCCGCCGGGGCAAATTGTTTATTTGGTTCTCTCCACTGTTCCTCGTGGGTTGGATTATGTGTATAGATCGTAAAACCGTTCATGTTGCCGTTTGTACTTGAATCGCGGTGAAGTGAAATAAGAAAATCGGCACCCGCGCTGTTTGCCTGCAAGGGTCGCTGAGAAACTGCGAGATTGCGGTCAATGAGGAAAACGAGCTGACCTTGCTCTAACAGTATTCTTTCAACCTCATCGGTAACCTTTCCGGTATCATCTGCTTCATGGCGATCAAGTCGTCCGATAGCGCCCGGATCGTTTCCTCCGTGACCGGCATCAAGTGCGAAAAGCTTAAATCCGACACTTTGGGGATCTATTGAATAACGCAGAAGAAAAATCGCATCGTCGCTGTCGCAAATACCGTTGTTATCAAAATCATCGCATTGATTGATAAGATGATTTTCGGGATCAAGTGAATAACGCAAAAGAAAAATCGCATCGTCACTGTCGCATGCGCCTGAGCCGTTAACATCGCCGAAAGAAACGGCAGAAGCCGAAACGGATATGCAAACCGCAAAAAGTGCGATAATAGCGGAAATAACAATATATTTTAATGTTTTTTTCAAATAATTCACGCCTTAGTTAAATTTAATATAATCGGGTGAAAAAACCGTAAAATCAACATTTGCAAATCGGCACGTTAACATTTTTGCGAGATTTTTTGCAAAAATGTTCTCGCTTGCATAATGACCGCAATCAAACAGAGCAATTTTAGAATTATTTGCCGCAACAAACTGATGATGTTTAACATCAGCGGTTACAAGCGCATCAAAACCGCGATTTACGGCTTCTTCAAAATAATCTCCGCCTGCTCCTGAACAAACAAGAACCTTTTTAATATCCCCGTTTCCGACATATCTTACGGAAAAACCGAGTTTTTCTTTAATAAAGTCGGCAAAATCATCGGTGCTAATCTCCTGCGGTGTTTCGCAAGATCTGATCAAAAAGCCGTCCGACATTTCGCAGGGGGAAATATTATGCAGTTCAAGTGCTTCGCAAAGGCAATCATTAACTCCGCCTTCGCCGACATCAAGATTGGTGTGCATAGAGATAACGGAAATATCATTTTTTATAAGTTTATATACCACATTTTCACTAACAACCGACTTGATTCCCGAAAATATTACGGGATGATGGGATATAATAAGCTGTGCGCCGATATCTTTTGCCTTTTTAACGGCTTCATCGTCACAGTCAAGGCAGATTATCGCCTTTGTGACTTCTGTATTTTTATCACCCACCAAAAATCCCGGATTATCAAAATCGCAGGCAGTGGAGAGCGGGTATTTTTCGCACAAAAAATCAAATATTTCCTTTGCTTTCATTTTATCCCTTCTTTGAAAAAGAATCTTTAAGGGCAACCGTGCGGTTAAACACAGGCTTTTCGGGTGTTGAATCGGGATCACAGCAGAAATAACCCTCACGCATAAACTGGAAGGTTTCGCCGGGCTTAACATCTGCTAACGCCTTATCGATTTTAACGTTGTCAAGAACGGTAAGTGATTCGGGGTTAAGGTTATCCGCAAAGGATGAAACACCCTCCTCATCAGAAGGATTGGGAACATTGAAAAGGCGCTCGTAAAGTCTTGCTTCGCAGGTCAAACAATTATTAGCATCAACAAAGTGGATAGTGCCTTTAACCTTTCTGCCGTCTGCCGTTTCGCCGCCCTTTGACTGCGGATCATAAGTTACGTGAACACAGGTGATATTGCCGTTTTCATCCTCTTCGTGGGAAGCATACTGAACATAGTAAGCACCCTTTAAGCGAACCTCTTTGCCGGGGCATAAACGGAAATATTTTCCGGGAGGATTAAGCATAAAGTCTTCTTTTTCGATGAAAAGTTCTTTCGAGAAGGAAACGGTTGTTTTGCCTTTTTCGGGCTTGTTGGGGTTAACGTCAACCTCAATTTTTTCGGCCGCACCTTCCGGGTAGTTATCAACAACTATTTTAAGCGGATTTAATACCGCCATTGCGCGGTCGGCATTTTCGTTAAGATATTCGCGAACACAAGCTTCAAGCAGCGCGTAATCAATAACACTGTTTGCCTTTGAAACGCCGATTTTATCAACAAAAGCTCTTACCGCCTTTGACGGAAAACCTCTTCTTCTCATACCACATATTGTTGCCATACGGGGGTCATCCCAACCCGAAACCAAACCGTCATTTACAAGCTTTAAGCATTTTCTTTTGCTTGTAAGGGTATAGTTTAAGTTCATTCTTGCAAACTCTATCTGGCGGGGAGGCTCGTTCTTTATATCGCAGGCATCAAGCACCCAGTTATAAAGCGGGCGGTGGTTTTCGAATTCAAGAGAGCAGAGCGAATGTGTAACGCCTTCTTTCGCATCAGAAAGAGGATGCGCGAAGTCATACATCGGATAAACGCACCATTTATCACCCGTTCTGTGATGAGTTGCTTTAAGAATTCGATATATAATCGGGTCGCGCATATTAAGGTTAGAGGAAGTCATATCTATTTTTGCGCGAAGAACCATTTTGCCCTCTTCAAATTCACCCTTTGTCATTCTTTCAAAAAGCGCCTTTGTTTCTTCAATCGGGCGATTTCTGTAAGGACTGTCAACGCCGGCTTCCGTAAGAGTTCCGCGCATATTTTTGATTTCTTCCGGACTGCTCTCGTCAACATAAGCAAGGCCCTTATCAATAAGCTTTAACGCGCATTCATAGATGAAATCAAAATAATCGGAAGCATAATATATGTTGTCCCACTTAAAGCCGAGCCAAGCGATATCTTCCTTGATGGCATCGCAGTATTCGGTGTCCTCTTTTGTCGGGTTTGTATCATCAAATCTTAAATTGCATTTTCCGCCGTATTTTTCTGCCGTTCCGAAATCAATGCAGATCGCCTTTGCGTGACCGATGTGCAGATAACCGTTCGGTTCGGGCGGAAAACGGGTTTGAATTTTTTTGTAAACGCCTTCGCTTAAATCTTCATCAATAAAATCATGAATAAAGTTGGATGGTTTAAGTTCATTTTCATTAACTGTTTTTTCTTCCATTTATAAAACCTCTTAAAGTGAATTTATGGTGTTATCAATTCTTCTGAAACATTCTTCTTTGCCTAACACCTGCATAATACTGCAAAGATCAGGCGTGTTTCTGCGGCCCGTTATCGCAATTCGAAGAACGGTTGAAAGGTCACCTGCGCTGCCCTTATACTGATCGGGATTTGCTTTATATTCTTTTGTTTCAGCCGCAAAGCCGAGCGGTGCGCAAACCGATTTTATACGCTCAAACCAATCGTTTCGCTCGTCCTTTTCGTTGTAAACCGTTTTGTAAGCTTCAAGAAATGCCTTAGCGTCGGCATTTTGAATATTTTCGGGCATCGTGTTATCGGGAACAAAAAGTGCATTGAAGAAATATGAATAATATTCCTTTGCCTCGTTCCATTTCGCAATATCCTTGCGGGGCTTTTTTGCACCGTCACGGTCAATGGCAAGCATATTAACGGAAAATTCGGGATTTTCGCAAAGCAAATTATAAAACTCGGGATCAAATTCTTTTGCCCAGTCGGTAAGCTTTTCATAAACCTGCTTTGAGTTTAACTGAGCGATTTTTGTTTTGCTGACATCGTTTAACTTGTTTTGATCGAAAAGTGCGCCCGAAACGCTCATCTTTTTAAGATTGAACTTAAACTTTCTGTAATCCTCGGTGGGATTTGCCTTGCGCCAGTCTTCAAAATCCGAAGCGGCAACGGTCATAAGATATTCAATAACGCAATCCGGCTCGTAACCTTCTTCAATAAAGAAATGAACTGCGGCCTCAGGATCCTTGCGCTTTGAAATTTTGCGTTTAGCGCCGTTGTCAAGTTTCATAATCGGGGAAATATGGCCGAATTTCGGCACCTTAAATCCTAAAATCTTAAACAATTCAATATGCTTCGGAACGGAGGAGATCCATTCATCACCTCTTAAAACATGTGTGGTGTGCATAAGGTGATCGTCAATAGCATGAGCAAAGTGATAGGTCGGGATACCGTCCGATTTAAGAAGAACGAAATCTTCATCGTTTTCGGGCATTTCGATTTTGCCCTTTATAGTATCCTCAAAGGTTATTCTTTTATCCTCGCTTCCGCCGGAACGAAGTCTTATAACATAAGTTCTGCCCTCTTCAATAAGTGCTTTCGCCTCTTGAAGTGTTATATCTCTGTGCTTTGCGTATTCGCCGTGATAACCTGTTCTGACCTTGTTTTCTTCCTGGATTTTTCTAACGGCGTCCAGCTCCTCTGCGGTGCAGAAGCATGGGTATGCAAGGCCCTCACGGATAAGCTGTTTTGCATAGGTTTGATAAATTTCGGCACGGTGGCTTTGCTGATAAGGTCCGTAAATTCCGGACTCTTCGCTTCCGCTTATAAAGCCTTCATCAATAGCGATGTTAAAGTTTTTAAGTCCGCCGATTATATCTTCAATTCCGCCTTCGACCTCACGCTTTTTATCGGTATCTTCAATTCTTGTGAAGAATATTCCGCCTGTTGAGGTTGCGGTAATGCGGTTAACAAGTGCCGTGAACAATGTTCCCAAGTGCAGATATCCCGTCGGGCTCGGGGCAACGCGTGTTACCCTTGCGCCTTCCGGCAGATTTCTTTCGGGATAAAGATTTTCATAATAATCAGGTGTTTTATCTATGGCGGGCAACAAAAGTTCAGCCATAGCTTCTCTTTCGGTAAGTGTCATTTTCATTAGTCCTTTGCAAGTAATTTGTTCAGTTCCGACATAAAGGTGTTTATATCCTTAAATTGGCGGTAAACAGATGCGAAGCGGACATAAGCCACCTCGTCAATATCTTTAAGATGTTCCATAACAAGCTCACCGATTTTATCGCTTTTAACCTCTCGGTCAAGCGTGTTCTGGATAACGATTTCAATATCGTCGATTATCCGGTCAAGTGTTTCAATGCCTACGGGGCGCTTCTCACAAGCGCGAAGCATACCGGTCATAAGCTTTGTGCGGTCAAAACTTTCGCGTGAACCGTCCTTTTTAATAACGATTATCGGCAAATTTTCAATCATTTCATAAGTTGTGAAGCGTTTGCCGCAATTAAGGCATTCTCTTCTTCTTCTGATTCGTTCACCCTCGTCAGTAGGGCGTGAATCGATAACTTTGCTTTCTTCAAAGTAACAAAACGGGCATTTCATAATGCGCACCACCATTTCTTTATAATCGTATCAATTATATCACAAACGCCTATTTAATACAAGAAAAATATACAATAAATAGTTATAATAAAAAATAAAGGCACAATCGGTTGAAAAACGCGCTCTGATGTGATAGAATATTGGATAAGTATATTATAAAAGGGAAAAGTGTGCCATGACGATATATCTTGCATCAAAATCACCCCGCAGGAAAGAACTTTTGACACTTATTGAAAAAGAGTTTCAAATCCTTGATGTTTCGGTTGATGAAACGGCGGATGATTTTCTTTCTCCGGAGGATCAGATAAAACAGATAAGTCGAAAAAAAGCCGAAGCGGCAAAGGGGCTTGTCAGTGCGGAGGATATTGTTATTTCCGCCGATACCGCCGTTGTTTCGGGGAATGAAATTTTGGGTAAACCAAAATCCGAAATTGATGCTGAAAAAATGCTTTTATCACTTTCGGGTAAAACACATACGGTAATAACCGCCGTAACGGTCTTAAAGGGTGAAAAATCAATAACCCGCGCTGTTAAAACAAACATAACATTCAGAGAACTTTCAAAAAGCGAAATCTCCGAATATGTTTTAACGGGCGAGCCGATGGACAAAGCCGGAGCTTACGGCATTCAAGCAGGCGCGGCGAAATTTGTCAGCAGAATCGAGGGCGATTATTTCGCAACGGTAGGACTTCCGGTTTGCGAAACTCACCTTATGCTTGAAGAAATTAAGAAATCATTTTGAGGGAGGTTAAAAAATGCCGCTTAATTCAGTCAGTTTAGGCCATGGTGCCGAAGGCATTTTTGCTAAGAACAATCATTTCAACACAACAGGGATCAGCTTTAATTTTTATCTTCCGCTAAACCGTGAAACCATTGCTGAAAACGCTCTTTTGCCGTTTGTGCTAACCACTTGCGGAAAAAAATATCCCGATTTTTCGCGCCTTAATTTCAGCCTTGCAAAACTTTACGGCGCATCTCTTACCGCTTCTTCCGAAAAATGCGGCGATTATCAGCTTCTTAAAATGGGTATATCGTTTATAAATGATGCTTTTGCACTTGATGATGAGAAAATCGCATCAATGTCCGCCGATCTTTTAATGAGCCTTATTTTTGAGCCAAAAGCGGAAAACGGCAAATTCAGCGCCGATGATGTTGAAAGAGAAAAACGCAAGGCCGCCGAGTGTATAAAGGGTGAAATGGCGGATAAGAAAACCTATGCCAACAGTCGCCTTATTGCCGAAATGTTTGAAAATGAGCCTTACGGTGCGGCAAAGTGCGGAACAGTTGAGCAGGTTGAGGCGATAAGCGTCAGCAATCTTTTTAAAGCTTGGGGAAATATGGTGTCAACCGCGCCGCTTCGTGTTTGCGTTGTGGGTGAACAGGTTCCCGAAGGACTTTTTGAACTGATAAAACAAAATCTTGCAAAAATAAACCGCGAAAATGTTATTGCGCTTCCCGCTTCAGCACCGCTTAAAAAGCGTGATGAAGTTAAAACGATAACTGAAAAAATGGATATTGCGCAGGGCAAGCTTTGTATCGGTTTTTCAAGTGATTACAGCGGTTTCGGCAAGAATATGGCGGCGCTTTCCGTTGCGGCTGATGTTTTCGGCGGCGGACCTTATTCGCTGCTTTTTACCAATGTTCGCGAAAAAATGAGTCTTTGTTATTACTGTGCCTGCGGCGCAAATAAGCGAAAGAGTTATTTAAGTGTTTCAAGCGGCGTTGAACCGCAGAATATCGAAAAAGCGGAAAAAGAGATATTAAATCAGCTTGAAACGCTTAAAAACGGTGAAATTCCCGATGAGCTTGTTGCAAATTCCGTGAGAAGCATTTGTGATAGCCTTGCGGCAATGAACGATTCTGCAACGGCGCTTGATACTTTTTACAGCATAAATAAAGAAAACCCGGAAATTTTAACACCGGAAGATTTGATCAGTCAGTACAGTTCGGTTACAAAAGAGGATGTTATAAAAGCGGCAAACAGTCTGCATCTCAACACAGTTTATAAACTTGTTCCGGGAAAGGAAGAAAAAAATGAAAAAATCTTACTTTGAAAACCGTGTCGGCAGATATGTTAAAGCCGTTTGCGAAAACGGTCTTCAAATATTTGTTTTCGAAAAGCCGGAGTCAAGCTCAAGTTATGCTGTTTTCGGCACAAGGTACGGCTCTATTGATACGAAGATATATGATGAGCAGGGAAAGGCGGTAAATCTTCCCGAGGGTATTGCTCATTTTCTTGAGCATAAGCTTTTTGAAAGTGAAGAGGGCGATGCCTTCAGTGAATATGCAAAAACCGGCGCTATGGCAAACGCTTATACATCGTTTGACCGCACCTGCTATCTTTTCTCATGCGCCGATAAGTTTTTTGAAAATCTTGATATTTTAATGCGCCTTGTTCAAAATCCTTATTTCACGCAGGAAACCGTTCAAAAAGAAATGGGAATTATCGGTCAGGAAATAAGAATGTATGACGATTCACCCGTCTGGAGCATTCTTCTTAATATGCTCGGCGCTATGTATTATGAGCATCCCGTTAAAATCGATATTGCGGGAACAACCGATTCAATAGCAAAGATTGATGCCGATCTTCTTTATAAGTGCTATGAAAAATTCTATAATCCGGCAAATATGTTTATCTGCATTGCGGGTAATCTTGACGCGGAAAAGGTTTTAAGCGAAATTGAAAAACGCCTGATCCCCAAAAAATCTTTTGAGGTTGAGCGTGTTCCGATTGATGAGCCGGATGGCGTTATAGAGCATTATGTTGAAAAAGAGGGAGAGGTTATGATCCCGCTTTTCAACTTTGGCTATAAGCAGAATTTGAAGAAAACAGGTACAAAATTAAAGGATATTATCTGTATAAACCTGCTTCTTGAAATGATCGCCGGCGATTTTTCACCGCTTTATGAAAAACTTGTAAAAGACGGACTTATAAATGATTCTTTCGATTTTGAATATTCAACCGGCAGGGATTACGGCGTTGTTATTTTCTCGGGTGAATCAAAGGATCCTGCCGCCGTAGGCGAGGCGATAAAGGAAGAATTCGCCCGTGTTAAAGCAGAGGGAATTGATAAAAAGATGTTCTCAGCCGCAAAATGCGGACTTTACGGACAAACTATTCGCAATTACAATACGGTAAGCTCCATCGTTTCGGATCTTACCGATTGCGCAATATCGGGCGAAGACTTTTTTGATAGCCTTAAATATCTTAAATCCGTTACAACGGAGGAGGTTTACCGCCGCCTTGAAGTGTTTGATCCCGAAAACACCGTTCTTTCGGTAATAAAACCAAAGGAGCAGCAGTTATGATATACAGCGGAACAATTTTCGGCATTCATTTTAATATCAACCCTATTGCTTTCACCTTGCCGATAGGTGACGGCTGGAAAATATATTGGTATGGTGTGATAATAGCAGCAGGCTTTCTCGGTGCCTTGCTTTATGCTTTCAAAACAGCGCCGAAGCTTGGCATTAACACCGATAGAATGACCGATGTTATCCTTGTTACAACACCCGTTGCAATCCTTTGCGCGAGATCTTATTACCTTATTTTTTTTGATAAGGGAATAACAAGCTTTAAGCAGTTTTTCGGCCTCGGCACATCGTCCGGTTTTTCGGGCCTTGCGATATACGGCGGAGTTATCGGCGCTTTTGTTTGCGGCGCAGTTATGTGCAAAGTAAGAAAGGTTAATATCCTTGATATGTTTGATATAACCGCCATTGGATTTCTGTTGGCGCAGGGTATAGGCCGATGGGGCAATTTTATGAATCAAGAGGCATACGGAACCTTCACCGGAAGCACATTTTTCGGTATGCAATCAAACAGAACAATAAGCGAAATGGGCGAAGGCCTTGTTCACCCCTGCTTTCTTTATGAATCAATCTGGTGTATTGCGGGATTTTTCCTGCTTAATTACCTGCTGAAAAAGCGTAAATACAGCGGTCAAATTATTTTGTTTTACGGTGTTTGGTATGGATTTGAAAGAGCGATCTTAGAAACCATTCGCACCGATAGTCTTATGCTCGGCAATATTCGCGTTTCAGGCCTGTTATCAATCATTTTGTGTGTTGCCTGCACGGCAATTCTTGCAATCAAATATATAAAGGCAAAAAGGGAAGTTACTGCTGAAGAATACACTCCGGTTTTTGCCGATAAAAAGGAGAATAAAGATGAAACTGATTGACGGAAAAGAAGTATCCTCTTTTGTTAAGGATAATATAAAAGAGCAGGTCGAAGAACTCGGCAAAAAGGGCGTTTCTGTCGGTCTTGCCGTTATCCTTGTCGGCAACGATCCCGCCTCGGCAATTTATGTTGCAAATAAGAAAAAAACCTGCGAGGCGCTCGGTATTAAATCATTTGAATATATTTTACCGCAGGAAACTTCCGAGCATGAATTGCTTGATTTGATTTCAGAACTTAACGGGGACAGTGCGGTAAACGGCATATTATGTCAGTTGCCGCTTCCTTCCCATATAAACGAAAAAGCGGTTATAAACGCCATTGATCCCGCTAAGGATGTTGATGCTTTTCATCCGCAGAATGTCGGCAAAATTATGGTAGGGGATTATACCTTTGTTCCCTGCACACCGGCAGGCATTATGGAAATGCTCAAATATTATAATATTGATCCCGCAGGTAAAAACTGCGTTGTGATAGGCAGATCGAATATAGTCGGCAAGCCGATGTCTATGCTGCTTCTTCATAAAAACGGAACGGTAACAACCTGCCACTCAAAAACCGAAAATCTTGAAGCGTTTACTAAAAATGCCGATATTTTGGTTGCGGCGGTCGGAAAAGCCAATTTTGTTACAGCCGATATGGTAAAGCAGGATGCCGTTGTTATCGATGTTGGTATGAATCGCGAAAACGGCAAGCTTTGCGGCGATGTTGATTTTGAAAATGTTGCAAAAAAAGCATCCTTTATTACACCCGTTCCCGGCGGCGTTGGCCCTATGACTATTGCAATGCTTATGAAAAATACGCTTACTGCGGCAAAACAGCAAAACGATCTTATTTAATTTGGAGTGAAAATTTTATGAAAAAAGCGGCGGTTATTATTTCTGCTTTTGTTTCCGTTTTTTTATGTTTTTCCGTTATATCCGTTTGCGCCGATAGCGAAATATCGATTGAAATTCCAGAGGATTTCACGGTGAACTATGCCGAAAACGGTTTTTCATCTGTTGCAAAGAAAACCGGTATGGATGAAAAAGCACTTGAAAGTTATGCCGAGCAAAACGGAATTATGTTTATTGCCGTAAACTCTGATAATTCTTCACAGTTCCGCCTTTCAAAATCGCAAAATGCTTTTTCAAAAAAAGTTAAAGATATTTCTGCGTTAGACGAAAACGCCATCGGCGAATTTGCAAAATCACTTTCCGATCAGTCTCCGCAAATGCGTACTGTAAGCGGAATAAAGTATATAACTTTCACCGAAACGCTTTCCGATAGCGGCGGCGAATATACCGCATATCAGATGATAACGGTTAAAAATGAATATATTTATCAATTTTCCTGTTATAACTCCGGCGGAACGGTTGATAATCAAACCGAAAAAATCGTTTTAAGTCTTAAAATAAACGATGCCGTTCCGTACAGCCCGTGGCAAAAGGTTAAAATCGGGGCAATCATCGTCTTGCTTGCGGGTGTTATTGCCATTATGGTTATTGGAATTGTCAGGGATATCAAAGCATAATTTTATATTTTTGATTTAACAATTAAACCGATTTTTTTACATAATCAAAACTGTTAGTGTATAATTCTCTTGAAAAGAAACTTTTCAGGAGGATTTTTTTATGGAGAAAAAATGGTGGCAGGAAGCCGTTGTATATCAGATATACTGCAAAAGCTTTTGTGATAGCAATGGTGACGGTGTAGGCGATTTGCGCGGTGTTATCTCAAAGTTGCCCGAAATCAAGGAACTCGGCGTTAACTGCATTTGGTTTAACCCGCTTTATAAATCACCGCAGGTTGATAACGGTTACGATATTTCCGATTATCAGGATATTGAGCCTTCCTACGGCACAATGGAAGATTTCAAAGAGCTTCTCGATAAAGCGCATTCAATGGGAATTCGCGTTGTTATGGACCTTGTTCTTAACCATACAAGTGACCAGCATAAGTGGTTCCAGGAATCAAGAAAATCAAAGGATAATCCGTATCGCGATTATTATGTATGGCGTGATCCTAAGCCGAACGGTAAAGAGCCTAATAACTGGGGCAACTATTTCTATGAGGGTCGCGGTTCTGCTTGGCAGTTTGATGAATTAACAGGTCAGTATTATCTTCATAACTATTCATGGCACATGCCCGATGTTAACTGGGAATGCCCTGCTTTGCGTGAAGAAATGTATAAGATGATGCGTTGGTGGCTTGATTTGGGCGTTGACGGTTTCCGTCTTGACGCTATCAATCGCCTTAAAAAGCCGGCAGGTTTGCCCGATTCTAAAATGCCGCCTGCTCCTCCGGTTGGAATTTACGGTTATGTTGTTGACCGCGCTATCTGCACAAATGTTGAGGGTATCCACGATCTTCTTCGTGATATCAATAAAAATGTTTGGTCACAGTATGACTGTATGACAGTGGGTGAAACGGGTAACCTTTCATCTGACGGCGCACTTGATTATATCTGCCAGGATTATAACGAAATCGATATGGTTTTCCATTTCGAAATAGGCAAAAACCCGAATATAATCACAGTTAACGAATATAAGGAAACACAGCAGCGCTGGATTGACCTTATGGAGCATAACGCGTGGATTTCTCAGTTTATGACAAACCACGATTCCGCCCGTCAGGTTTCTCGCTTCGGTAATGACCGCGAATATCGCGTTCCCTCCGCTAAAATGCTTGCAACCCTTATTCACACGATGCCCGGTACACCCTTTGTTTATCAGGGCGAAGAAATCGGTATGACCAATGTTTTCTTTGAAACCATTGATGATTATAATGAGCGTTATACAGTTGGTAAGTACAACACAATGATCGAAGCAGGCGTTGAGCCTGAAGAGGCTCTCTCAAAGCTTCGTGACACAAGCCGCGATAACGCAAGAACTCCTTATCAGTGGGATGATTCCGAAAATGCCGGATTTACAAGCGGTAAGCCGTGGATCAGAGTTAACCCCCGTTATACCGAGGTAAACTTTAAGGCAGACAGAGAAAGCGGAGATTCCATATTTGATTATTATAAGGAACTTATCGCAATGCGTAAAACCCATCCGGCTATTGTTGACGGTAAATTCCAGTTCCTTTTGTTTGATCATCCGAAGATGGTTGTTTATCTGCGCAAATGTGCAAGAGAAACAATGCTTATCGTAACAAATTTCTCCGATGATAAGGTGGCAGTTGAGCTTCCGAAGGAGATAACAGATTATAATTGGAACAGAATTTTAACAAACTATAAGGACACTAAACCTTCTGTTGACGGCAGAAAAGAATGGCTCCCCTGGGAAGCTGAAATCTATACTCTTGCCGACTGATAATAAAAAATTAAAATATTACTTGCATTTTTTCTTTCTTTGTGGTATCATAGTCGATGATGTGAACTATGTAGTTAGGAGGTGCAATTATGCCCAATATTAAATCTGCAAAAAAGCGTGTTAAGGTAAGCGAGGTTCGTGCTGAACGCAATAAGGCTTGCCGTTCCGAACTTAAAACCGTAATAAAGAAAGCTCAGGTTGCTATTGATGCTAAAGATGCCAATGCAGCAGAAACCGTAAAGGTTGCAGTTTCCAAGATTGATCAGGCAGCAGGTAAGGGTCTTATTCATAAGAATAATGCCGCAAGAAAAAAATCTGCTCTTGAAAAGAAGCTTGCAAAGTAATTTAGCTTTTTTGAATTTAATGCACCGATTTTATCGATCGGTGCATTTCTTTTTTTATTGATTTATTTTGCTCTATAAAGTAAAATATACACATAATTAAAAAAGGAGGGGAACTTTGATGAATGAAAAACTGGCTGAACTTAAAAAAGCGGCAAACCGCCTGCCTCTTTCACCCGGCGTTTATATTATGAAAGATAAAAACGAAACCATAATATATATCGGCAAGGCAAAAGCGCTTAAAAACCGCGTAACGCAGTATTTCGGCGCAGGTAATCAGCATACGGATAAGGTCAGAAGAATGGTCGATAATGTTGATCATTTTGAATATATTATATGTGACAGCGAGTTTGAAGCACTTATCCTCGAAAGTTCCCTTATAAAACAGAACAAGCCGAAATATAATATTCTTCTTAAAGATGATAAGGGTTATCATTATATTAAGATAACAAAAGAAAAATGGCGTAAAATCAAAACTGCCATGCAAATTGAGAGTGACGGGGCAGAGTATATAGGCCCCTACTATTCCGGTTATGTTGTTAAAGATACGGTTGATGAATTGCGAAAAATTTTTATGCTGCCCGATTGCAACCGATCATTTGATAAACCCTCAAAGCCATGCCTTAATTATCATATCGGCAGATGCGATGCGCCCTGCCGCGGAAAAATCACATTGCAAGAGTATAATGAAACGCTGGCAAGTGCCGTTAAATTTATTAAAGACGGCGGCGAGTCAATGATCGAAAGCCTTGAAGAGCGTATGCAAAAAGCATCCGATAACCTTGATTTTGAATATGCCGCAAAGCTTCGTGACAGAATAAGGGCAATAACCAAAACGGGCGAAAAGCAAAAGGTTGTATCCACAACTTATAAGGAGCAAGATGTTTTTGCTTCTTCAACCCTCGGCGAAAAGGTTTGCATAAGCGTTTTTGTTTTCAGAAACTATCGATTGTCCGATAAAAAACACTTTTTTGTTGATAACACCGGCGATAAGGCTGAAATGTATTCTCAGTTTTTAATGCAATATTATTCTTTGTGCGGCGATATCCCGTCAAGGATTTTGCTTGATATAAGCACATCGGATGATACTATTCTTGCCGCTTATCTAAGCAGGGAAAAGGGCAAAAAAGTCAGCGTTATCAAACCGCAAAAGGGCGAACAGAATGAAATTGTTCGTATGTGCCGCAAAAATGCCGATGATCAGCTTGGCGGAATAAATGACCGCACCGGTCACGAAATGGCGGCACTTAACGAATTATCCGTGCTTTTGGGACTGCCTGAGGTTCCCCGAATTATCGAGTCTTATGATATTTCACACACGGCGGGCGACAGTAATGTTGCGGGAATGATTGTGTTTCGTGACGGCAAACCTTATAAGCCTTATTATAAACGATTTAAGATAAAATCTTTTGTCGGGGCAGATGATTACCGTTCACTTGCCGAGGTGCTTGACAGAAGATTTTCAGAGTATGAAAAAGCGCAGGACGAGGGTTTTTCAACTCTGCCCGATCTTATTTTGCTTGACGGCGGCAGGGGTCAACTTTCTGCAGTTGAGCCGATACTAAGGAAACACGGCGTGAATGTTCCGATGTTCGGTATGGTAAAAGATTCAAAACATCGAACTCGTGCCGTAACGGCAGGCGGCGCCGATATCGGCATAAAAGCAAACCGCGCGGCGTTCACACTTGTTACTAAAATTCAAGACGAAGTTCACCGTTTTGCAATAACATATCATAAATCGACCCATTCAAAAAAGATGTTGGCTTCCGAACTTTTGCTGATAGAGGGCGTTGGGGAAAACCGCCGAAAACTTCTGCTTAAAACCTTCAAAACGCTTAAAGCCATTAAAACGGCAAGCGTTGAAGAACTTTGCAAATGCCCCGGTATTCCGCAAAATATAGCACAAAACATCTATAATTACTATCACAATTAAATAAATGGTTGCTAAATTATTAAAAAAATGTTAGAATAGGGATAGCCTGACGAAAATAATCCGAACCTGCCTGAAAATGCGATTTTTGGGTTTATTTTTGCTTTTCGGTTTTGACGGGCGCCAGCACGTCTGCAACCTCAAAACAAAAATCTCCTCCAAAATTCATCCTTTTCAGGTCGTAGAGTTTAAGAAATTCGGATTTTTCGTCAGACAAGGCAAAAACGCAGTGAATACTTTCCGTAT
>JAZUJA010000049.1:0-4566 GCA_045642495.1 Acutalibacteraceae bacterium | reverse complement strand
AATATGCAGCCGCTTTTTGAAGAAATCGTAAAGGAAATCGAACCGCCGAAGGGCGATATTGAAGCACCGGCACAGATTTTGTTCACCAATGTTGAATATGATGAGTATTTGGGCAGAATTGGCGTTGGCAGAGTTATTCGCGGTAAAGTTAAAACAGGTGAAACACTTGCTCTTTGCTATAAGGACGGCACATCAACCAATGTTAAAATTGCCAAACTCTTTATGTATGAAGGTCTTAAAAGAACTGAATATACAGAAGCCGCTGTTGGCGATATAATTCAAGTTGCAGGTATTGCCGATCTTGAAATAGGTGAGACGGCTTGCGATGTTAACTGTATTGAGCCGCTTCCTTTTGTAAAAATTGATGAACCTACTCTTTCTATGAACTTTATTGTTAATAACTCTCCGTTTGCGGGCAGAGAAGGTAAGTTTGTTACATCCAGAAATCTTCGTGACCGTCTTTTCAAAGAGGTTATGACAAATGTCAGTCTTCGTGTTGAAGAAACCGACAGTGCCGATACCTTTAAGGTTTCCGGCCGCGGTGAGTTGCATCTTTCAATTCTTATTGAAACAATGCGCCGTCAGGGATATGAATTTCAGGTTTCTCCTCCCGAGGTTATATATAAAAAGGATGAAGACGGCAAGCTTTTAGAACCGATTGAACTTCTTATGATCGAAGTTCCCGATTCTTATGTTGGTGCTGTTATGGAGCGTCTTGGAACAAGGCATGCCGAAATTCGCAATATGGGAACAAGAGAAGGCGGAATGTCGCATCTTGAGTTTTTAATTCCCGCAAGAGGCTTGCTCGGATACCGTTCACAGTTTATGACCGATACTAACGGAAACGGAATTTTAAGCCATGTATTTTATGATTATGAGCCTTATAAGGGTGATATTGATCAGCGTAACACAGGATCAATAGTTGTTCACGAAACGGGCACTACAACGGCTTACGGTCTCTTTAATACACAGAGCCGCGGCAGACTTTTCATCGGTGCAGGCGTTCCCGTTTATGAAGGTATGATCGTTGGTGAAAATCCAAAAAATGAAGATATCGTTTGCAATGTTTGCAAAGAAAAGCATTTAACCAACACTCGTGCTTCAGGTTCTGATGATGCTTTAAAGCTTATTCCGCCCACAAATTTAAGTCTTGAACAGTCACTTGACTTTATTAAATCTGATGAACTTGTTGAAATAACTCCTACAAATATTCGTATTCGTAAGAGAATACTTAATAAGGAGCAAAGAATGAAGTTTGAGGCAAAGAACCGTTGATGAATTATATTATTCTTGATATGGAGTGGGACAGTGTTTATTTTTCACCCGAAAAAAGATTTATAAATCAAATATTGCAAATCGGTGCGGTTAAATTAGATGATGATTTATCGGTTTGTGAAACTTTTGAAATAAATGTTCGTTCTTCTGTTTCAAAACGTGTCAGTCGCAGGTTTACTGAGCTTACGGGTATAACAAAACAGATGATGCTTGCGGGTGTTCCGCTTGAAGAGGCTGTTTTGAAATTCAATAGCTTTGCCGGAAAATCTCCTTTGCTTATGACGTGGAGTAATTCCGATTTATACACAATTATTCAAAACCAAAACGCTCTGTTAAAGGGTGTTAAATTTGAAATAGGCAAATATTGTGATTTGCAGAAATATGTTCAAAATGAATTTAAGTTATCTGGATTTGAATGTGTTTCACAAATTTCCCTTAATGATGCCGCAAAGCATTTAGGAATAGAAACGGATGAATTTACACTTCATACCGCAAAGGATGATAGTGTTGTAACGGCGCAAATCTTCAAAACTTGCTATAACAAATCTCGGTTTAATAAGTGTCTTATCGATGCTTCAAAGCCTGAATTTTATGCACGCCTTTCGTTTAAGCCGTATTATATTTCCGATATAGAATCGAAATACTTAAAACGCAAAAACTTTGCTTTTCGTTGTGAAACTTGCAATAAAAAATTAAAACCTATTCATAATTGGCGTTTTTATAACAGAAATTTCACAAATGAGTTTTATTGTGATAAATGCGATAAAAAATATATCGGCAGAGTATCTGCTCGAAAGACTTATGATAGTGTTGTTGTTAAACAAAAGCTGATGATAAAAAAACCGAAAAAGGAAAAAAACAATGATTTGCAATCTGTGTCCTCGTAAATGCGGCGCAATACGAACTGAAAAAGAGAATATAAACGGATTTTGTAAAATGCCCTTGTTACCAAAAGTTGCAAGGGCTGCTTTGCATTTTGGAGAAGAACCGATAATAAGCGGCGAAAACGGATCAGGAACTGTATTTTTCAGCGGTTGCTCTCTTAAGTGTGTCTTCTGCCAAAATGAGGTTATAAGCCATGGCGGGCAGGGAATTGAGATAAGCTATGAGCGTTTGGCGCAAATCTTTAAAGAACTTGAAGAAAAAGGCGCAAATAATATCAATTTAGTAAGTCCAACGCATTATGTTAATGCAATAATAAAAGCGCTTGATATATATAGACCTAATATTCCGATCGTTTATAATTCAAGCGGATATGAATCGGTAGAAACTCTTAGATTACTTAAAGATTATGTTGATGTATATTTGATCGATTTTAAGTATATCGATTCAAAAAAAGCCGCTGACTATTCCTTTGCGCCTGATTATCCTCAAATTGCCGAAAAAGCGGTTATCGAGTGCATAAACCAAAAGGGAAGCGCGGTAATTCAAAACGGTATTATGAAAAGCGGCGTTATTGTAAGGCATCTTTTATTGCCTTCATCAACTCGCGATGCAATAAAAATATTTGATTTTGTTAAAGATAACGCATCTGATGCTTATTTAAGTTTGATGGGGCAATATGTGCCGCTTTACGGCGCTCAAAAATTCCCCGAAATAAACAGAAAAATAACTAAACGCGAATATGAAAAAGTGTGCGATTATATTATTTCTTCCGCCTTTCAGAATTGTTTTGTTCAAGAGCTTTCTTCAGCGGTAACCGACTATATTCCGCAATTTAACGGGCAGGGTGTATTATAGCAATAATTCATTTGATTTATATTATTTTTACTATTGAAATTTATTAAAATTAGTTTATAATTAGTATAGCAAATTATAAAAAAGGAGTTATTTTCATGTCCACAGTAACAATTGATTTTAACAATAAAATTGCTAAAATGAGACCTGTTCATGGTGTTAACAGCGGCCCTTTGACCTATAATTTTTCCCGTGATGCGCGTGAACTTTTCAAAAAAGCCGGAATTCCTTATTCAAGACTTCACGATACCGAATACCCTTACGGTAGCGGTGAATTTGTTGATATTCCGTGTATTTTCAAAAACTTTGATGCAGATGTTAATGATCCGGCTTCATATAACTTTGCTTTAACTGATGAATATATTAAAGCGATTATTGAAGTTGGCACAATGCCTATTTACCGTCTCGGTGTTTCAATCGAGCATCCGGCTGTTAAGCGTTATGTTTATCCGCCGAAGGATTATAATAAATGGGCTCAAATCTGTGAACATGTTATAATGCACTATAACTACGGTTGGGCAGACGGCTTCCATTTTGGCATTACCCATTGGGAAATTTGGACCGAACCTAACCATTCTGTTGACCAGTTAATGTGGATCGGAACTGCGCAGGAATTTGCAAAGTTCTATACTGTTGCCGCAACTCATCTTAAATCAAAATTTCCCGAGCTTCATATCGGTGGTCCTGCATTCTCTAATCCTGACAGTGTTTTTGTTGATGATTTCTTTGATGCGCTTACTGCGGATGGTAAACATCCTCCGATGGACTTTTTCTCTTGGCATGGATATATTCATGATATTGATGAGGCGTTTTACAGAGCAAATAAAGCTCAGGAACTTCTTGATAAATACGGTTATCCCGAAACTGAAAGCATTTATGATGAATGGAACTATGTTAAATCATGGGATAGAATGGCCGCAAATGTTGAGGTAATTCAAGGCTATAAAGGTGCCGCATTTGATGCCGCGTTCTTATCTTCCATTCAATATTCTAATGTTGCAATTGCCAACTATTATGATTCACAGATGAAATTTGAATCAGTTTGGTGCGGTCTTTTCGGTGTTGATGAACACGGCAGAAGAAACGGCGGTGCAACACTTTGTGTTCCTAAAAAACCGTATTATGCTTTCTATTCTTTCAATAAACTTTATCAACTTGAAAATCAAGTTGCATTTACAAGCGATGATAAACGAATTTACGGTGTTGCAGCTTCAAACGGTGAAAAAGGCGGATTTATGATTTCTTCCTTTACGGATATTGATGAAACGCTTGAAAGAAAATCTATTGAAATCAACATCAAGGGTCTTGAGGGTAAAAAAGCTACTGTATATCTTACAAACGAACAAAATACATTTAGTAAGGTTATTACATTTGATAACTGCTCTTTCACTTTTGAGCTTGATCCGTATAGCTTTATCTTTGTTGAGATCGAATAATTTAAGAAAAATTCAAACAGGAGACTGAAATTTATGTCAACCGTAAAAATTGATTTTAATAAAAAAATTGCCGCTATGAAACCGGTACACGGTGTTAATAACGGACCATATACCAACA
>JAZUJA010000048.1:0-12107 GCA_045642495.1 Acutalibacteraceae bacterium | reverse complement strand
TTAAAAAGCACACCGCAGTTTTTTCCGCCGGCAATTCCTATATCCGCCGCCGCGGCTTCACCCGGGCCGTTTACAACGCAACCCATAACCGCAACGGTTATATTTTTATTTATATTTTCAAATCTTTTCTCTGCCTGCTTGGCAATGCCGATAAGATCTATCGCCGTTCTGCCGCAGGTCGGGCAGGAAACAAACTTAACGCCGCTGTTATCAAGTCCTATGGCTTTAAGCAAATTTTTGCCTGCCTTAACTTCAAGCACGGGATCATCCGTAAGCGATACTCTGATCGTATCACCTATTCCTCTTAAAAGAAGTCCGCCGATGCCTGCCGCCGATTTGATCGTTCCCATGCTCTCGGTTCCCGCCTCGGTAACGCCCAAATGCAAGGGATAATCGGTTTTTTCGCTTGCAAGAGTATAGGCATCATACATAACCTTAACATCGGATGATTTAAGGGAAAGAACAATATCATCAAAATCAAATTTATTAAGCAGTCTTGCGTGATAAAGTCCGCTTTCAACAAGCGCCTCAGCGGTAACCTTGCCGTATTTCGCAAGAATTTCCTTTTCAAGCGAGCCGCCGTTCACCCCTATTCTTATAGGAATGTTTTTAAGCCGACATATATCGGCAACCGCCTTTATTCTGTCACTATCCCCGATATTTCCCGGATTTATGCGGATTTTATCAACGCCGGCGTTAGCACTTTCAATCGCCAACCGCCAATCAAAATGGATATCGGCAACAAGCGGCACACTGATATTATTTTTAAGTTCTTCAACCGTTTTAAGCGTTTGCTTATCGGGCACCGAAACCCTTATTATTTCGCAGCCTGCGTTTTCAAGCGCCTTTGCCTGCGCAACATTACCCTCAATATCATGTGCCGGAGCACACAACATTGATTGCACCGTAACCTTTGCGCCGCCGCCTATCAAAACGCCGCCGACGCTCAGTTGCTTTGTTAATTTTTGTGTTTTCATATAATCACCCTGCTATCAGCGCCCAAATATCCTTTGCCGTTATAAGCAACATCAGTCCCATAAGCAGAATAAATCCTGCCGTATGAACATAAGATTCGTATTTTTGCGGAACGGGCTTTCTCATAATCATTTCAAAAAGGATAAACATAAGTCTGCCTCCGTCAAGAGCCGGAAGCGGAAGAAGATTGAAAAGCCCCAGATTAACCGTTATAAGAGCCATAATGGGCAAAATATCCTTTAAGCTCTGCTTTGCTACCGAGCCGATAGCCGCCGTAACACCGACGGGGCCCGACATAGCGCTTATGCCGTATTTTCCGCTTATTAAATCGATAAGTGACCGCCAAACCACCGCGCAATATGAAACGGTTGTCTTAAAGGTCATTTTAATAAAACTACCAACTGTTTTTGCTTCGGGATAAACATAAAAATCAACATTAAGATAATTTATATCCTTAAATGTTTCACTTTTGAAGGTTACATCTTTAAGCAGCTTTTTTTCACCGTTTCTTAAAACGGTTATATCAACCTTGCCGTCATTAACATTTGTGAAGGCATAACTTAAATCATAGGTTGTGTAAATTCTTCTGCCGTCAATTTCAACTATCTCGTCATCCTTTGCAAGTCCCGTATTAACGCTGACGGCATCTTCATGGAAGCTTGCGATTTTAGTTGTTGTGAAACGGTCACTCGGTGCCAAAACAACAGCGACGATAATAAGTCCCAAAAGCAAATTGAATGTGGCGCCCATAACAACGATAATAAAGCGCCGCCAGGGCTTTTTGTTGCAAAAAGCTTTTTGGTCTGTACTGTTTTCGTCCTCGCCCTCCATGGCACAGTATCCGCCTAAGGGAATAAGGTTTACGGCATAATTTGTTTCACCGAGTTTTTTTGAAAAAAGCTTAGGCCCGAAGCCAACGGCAAACTCGTTTACCCTAACGCCCATTGCCTTTGCCGCTATAAAATGGCCGAACTCATGAATTATTATAACAACGATAAAAAGAAGAATTGCAATAAGATACGGCCACACGTTACCCCATATAACAGAAACAGAAGAAATAACTATCACTTATCCTTTCACGGTTTCGCGCACAAATTTTCGCGCATTTGCATCGGCATCGAAAATATCAGAAAGCTCGAATTTCTGCTTATTTTCACAGTTGTTCATTGCCATTTCGTTAAGAGTTGCAATATCGTTAAATTTAATTTTATTATCCAAAAACAGTGCAACGGATTCTTCATTTGCACCGTTAATTGCCGCGGGATAAAGTCCGCCGCGTTCTATTGCCTCAATGCAAAGCGGCAAGCAGCGGAATGTTTTTGTATCGGGTGCGGCAAATTCAAGCTTACCGGCAGTTATAAGATCAAGTCTTTCAAAAGCCGGCTCGCGATTGGGGAAAGACAATGCATACTGAATGGGAAGTCGCATATCGGGAGTTCCCATTTCGGCAATAACCGCGCCGTCGTTTAACTCAACGGCGGAGTGAAGAATACTTTGCCTATGAACAACAACCTGAATGTCAGAGGGCTTTACACCGAAAAGATGAACCGCCTCAATAACCTCAAGTCCCTTATTCATAAGGGTTGCGCTGTCAACCGTTATCTTTCTGCCCATTGACCAGTTTGGGTGAGCGAGAGTATCCGCAACCGAAACATCCTTTAACTGTTCGGCGGTTTTGCCGAAGAACGGACCGCCGGAGCAGGTCAGTATTATCTTATGCAGATTTCCGGCAGGAACACCTTGAAGTGACTGAAAAATCGCCGAATGTTCGCTATCAACGGGAAGAATTTTAACATTGTTTTCCCGTGCTAAGTCGTTTACGATATCCCCTGCCGTAACCATTGTTTCCTTATTTGCAAGGGCAATGGTCTTTTTTGCTTTTATCGCCTCGATCGTGGGTCTTAGTCCCGCAATACCCACAATGGCGCAAACGGCAATATCACCCTTGCCGGAAGCCGCGGCGCAAACGCCCTCTTTTCCTGCGAGAACTCGGATATCGGTATCCTTTAATCTTTCTTTCAGTTCCTTTGCGGATTTCTGATCAAAAAGCGCAACGGTTTGCGGCTTAAATTCACGCGCCTGAGCCTCAACCTCGTTAACAGAGGTGTTGGCACAAAGGGATGTAACGCGATATTTTTCGGGATATCGCCTTACAACTTCAAGCGTTTGTCTGCCGATAGAACCGGTAGAGCCTAAAATTATTATTTCTTTCATCAAATAACACCGTATTTTACAAAAATATAAACAACCGGAGCCAACATAAGTATGGAATCAAAACGGTCAAGTATTCCGCCGTGACCCGGTATAAGTTTTCCGTAATCCTTTATGCCGACTTTTCTTTTTATTATTGAAGCGAAAAGATCACCCATCATTCCGACAACACAAAGCGGAACGGTTAAAATAAGTGTTGCGGGCAGATTGGAAGTCTTGCCAAAGCAGAAAAGCAAAACAAGAGATACCAAAACCGATGAAACAACACCGCCTATCGCGCCTTCCCATGTCTTTTTGGGGCTGATATTCGGGCATAATTTATGTTTTCCGCAGGTAACACCCGTAAAATAAGCACCGGTATCGCAAACGGCGGAAAAATTCATAAGCAACAAAAGATAATAAACGCCGTCCTTATGCGATAATATCCCCGCAAGGCAGGAAAAAGCAGCCGCCAAAAAGTAAGGCATTGCGGCAAAGCATACAATTTTTCCGAAATCAAATTCATTGTGTTTTACAAGAATTATTAGTGCGGCGAAAACAAAAAACACCGTTAATACCACTCTATCGGCACCTTCTAAGCAAGAGCAATATTTTGAAAGTTCTCCGCTTTTAAGAGCGATAAGAGCAACTGCTGCAACGCCTGACAGGGCGATTGCCGCCTTAGATTTAATACCGGCGGCGGTGTAAAGCAGTTCATAAACAGCGATAGCGGCACAAACACTTAAAAAACCGGTTAAGAAAAGACTGTTTACGGTAAGTCCTAAAAACAAAACCCCTGCGATAACGGCAACAAAAACCGCACCCGAAATAATACGAGTTTTCATTTATACCCCTCCGAATCTGCGATTTCGATGATTATAATCATCAATTGCCTGCTCTAAGTGTTTTGGGCTGAAATCCGGCCAAAGAATATCGGAAAACCAATATTCCGCATAAGCAGACTGCCATATCATAAAATTTGAAAGACGATATTCGCCTGAGGGTCTAATAATAAAATCAGGATCCGGAATACCCTTTGTATAAAGATGATCGGAAACCGTTTGCTCGGTTATCATATCCGCCGGAATACCCTCACTTATGATCTGTTTAACGGCGTTTGCAATTTCATCTCTGCCGCCGTAATTAAGCGCAATATTAAGCTGCATTCCCGTTGCGTTTGCCGATTCGCGCTCATTATATTCAATAAGATCCTGAATATCCTTATCAAGCGCCGAAAGATTACCGATAAACTTAACCTTTATATTTTCATCCTTGAAATTTTTGGCATCTTTAAGGTAATCCCTTAAAATGTTCATAAGGTTTTTAACCTCTTCATCGGGTCTTTTCCAGTTTTCCGTTGAAAAAGCATAAACAGTTAAATATTTAAGACCTATTTTATTGCAATATCTTGCAATGGTTTTGAAGTTACTGCTGCCCGAAACATGACCGGCCGTTCTCGGCAGATGGTGTTTTTTTGCCCACCTTCCGTTGCCGTCCATAATAATTCCGATATGGGTCGGTAAAACGCGATTTTCAGTTTTCTTTTTTCCGAACAAACATATCCCGCCTTTCGTTAAAAAAGGAGCGTATTGCAAGCCACAACACGCACCGCTTTTTTTCAAAAATCAGATTTCCATTATCTCTTTTTCTTTTGCAACTGAAACAGTATCGAGTTCTTTGCAATATTTATCTGTAAGAGTCTGGATTTTCTTCTCACCGTTTGATTCATCATCCTCGGTGATTGTGTTATCTTTTTTAAGCTTTTTAAGCTTATCAATCGCATCACGACGAATGTTTCTAACCGAAACCTTGCTTTCTTCCGCTTTTTTCTTTACATCTTTAACTATTTCTTTTCTGCGTTCCTCAGTAAGCGGAGGGAAGTTAAGGCGGATTACCTTACCGTCGTTCTGCGGATTTATACCGATTTCAGACACCAAAATTGCCTTTTCAAGTTCTTTAAGAACAGAAGCATCATAAGGAGAAATAACAAGTGTTCTTGCATCCGGATTGGATACACTTGCGATCTGCTGAACGGGGGTAGGTACGCCGTAATACTCAACAGTAATTTTATCAAGCACACTTGCGTTTGCTCTGCCTGCGCGCATTGATTTATATTCCTTTGTGAGCGCATCAATTGTTTTCTGCATTTTTTCTTCGGTTAATTTCAAAAGTTCGTTCATAAATTTATCCTCCGTTTATTCAACAAGTGTTCCAACCATTTCGCCCTGAGCTGCGGCAACTATATTGTCAGGATCATTGAGGTTGAAAACAAGAATTTTAATACCGTTATCCATACAAAGCGAAGCCGCTGTTGAGTCCATAACATGAAGCTCACGGGCAAGCACCTCGTGATGAGAAAGTTTATCAAATTTAACGGCATTCGGGTTAAGCTTAGGATCGCTATCATAAACACCGTCAACATTGGTTGCCTTAAAGATTACATCTGCGCCTATTTCAGCCGCACGAAGAGCGGCGGCAGTATCGGTTGAGAAGAAGGGGTTACCCGTTCCGCAGCCAAAAATAACAACTCTGCCCTTTTCAAGATGACGAACTGCCTTATTGCGAATATAAGGTTCTGCAAACTGGCGCATTTCAATGGCTGTTTGAACACGGGCGGTTACACCCAACTGTTCAAGCGCGTCACAAAGCGCGAGAGAATTTATGGTTGTTGCAAGCATACCCATGTGGTCTGCTCTTGTTCTGTCCATCTTACCGCTTGATCTGCCGCGCCAGAAATTTCCGCCGCCGACAACAATGGCGATCTGCGCACCCATATCCACACAGGTCTTAATGCGACGGCAAACATCGGTAACCTTATCAAAATCTATTCCGCTTCCCTTTTCACCGGCAAGAACTTCACCGGAAAGTTTAAGAAGTATTCTATTATAAGCTATTCCCATTTTCTTTTCCCCTTTTATATTATATTTATTATATTTTACAGTATAACTGCATTAAAGTCAAATAAGTTTTGAAAAAAAATACGGCTTCGCAAGAAGCCGTAAATAATGTTATTTCCTTTTAAGAAATGCGCCGACAGAGAACAAAACAGCCGTCATCAAAGCGGCACCGCAAACAAATCCATAAACACAGTTAAGGAATAAACGTATATGATTTTGCATAAGTGAAAAAATGGTGACAGCATAAATTGCAATTTTTGATAAAACGGCAATTAAAATCGATAATTTTTTTCTTGCAGAAACAGAATAAACCAAGTATTTGGTTAAAAACACCTCAACAACACCAATTCCCGCGGCAAAAAAGAATGACTGCATATATGTTATCCCTCCGATTTGTTTTGTATATTATATATCTTATATCATATTATGTCAAGAAACCTAAAATTAAAATAAGCATAAAAATACGGCAGCGCGAAAATCACGCTGCCGTAAATCAGATGTTTAATTATCTGCGGCTTCTCTTTCTGCCGTATGCTACGCTTGAAAGAACACCAAGGCAGGATACGAGGATAAGAGCAATCCAAAGAGCGAAGTTGTTTTCGCCGGTCTTCGGAGAGGTTTTGCCACTTTCAGCATCATTACCGTTTGCCTTAGCAGTTGTATTTACAAGATAGTAAGATACATTTGCTTTTGCAGCAAAGGTAAGGTTGCCGTTTGCATTTGTAAATTCAACGAGCTGGCTATTGCCTGCTGCGTCAACCATGATGAGTTTAAGGCCGGTTTTGCCTGCTGCATTTGCAGGAACAGGAACAGTAATTGTGCCTTCAACCGGAACTTTAGCTCCCATTTCAATAGCGGGGAGTTCTGCCAAATCAAGAGCTTCAACAGTTACATCGCCGAGCTTAGACTTGAGGGCTGCAAGTGCATTATCAAGAGCAGCTTTTTCAGCAGCGGTCATATTAGCTGCTGCCTTTGTTGTAGCTAATGTTGCGAGATCAGTAAGAGTCGGGATGCTCTTAACGATTGATTTTTCACAAACTGTGCAAACGCCCTTCATTTCGCCTGTTTCAGTAGCGGTGGGCTGCTTTGTTACTTCCCAAGAAGCAACTGTATGAGCTGCAGAACCGTTCTTTTCAGTGCAACCTGCGGTTAAGCACTTATGCCAGTGGTTTGCATCGTCGGTTGTCCAAGCGGTATCAAAGTTGTGAGAACCAAGTTCGCCGTATTCCTGAGCGCAAGCAGAGCATACTGCCTTTGCCTGGCAGGTGGCAGTACCACCGGAGTGAGCTGCATTGTCATTCTTTTCTGTGCAACCTGCGGTCAAGCACTTATGCCAGTGATTTGTAGCGTCGGTTGTCCAAGCGGTATCCCAGTTGTGTGAACCTAAGTTTCCGTATTCCTGAGCGCAAGCAGAGCATACTGCCTTTGCCTGACATGTTGCAGTACCACCGGAGTGAGCTGCAGAACCGTTCTTTTCGGTGCAGCCTGCGGTCAAGCACTTATGCCAGTGATTTGCACCGTCGGTTGTCCAAGCGGTATCCCAGTTATGAGAACCTAAGTTTCCGTATTCAGCCTGGCAGGTAGCGCACTTAGCCTTTGCCTGGCATGTTGCAGTACCACCGGAGTGAGCTGCAGAACCGTTCTTTTCGGTGCAACCTGCGGTCAAGCACTTATGCCAGTGGTTTGTACCATCGGTTGTCCAAGCGGTATCCCAGTTATGTGAACCGTAGCCGGAAGCAGAATCGGTCCAATATTCAGTGGTGCTTGCAGCGCCGCAAGCGCAGGTCTTATAGTAAGTTGCGTAGTTCTTGCAATCAGCAGCACTTCTGAGATTTGTCTTTGTTTCCTGAGTAAAGCTATGTGAGCCGAACTCACCGTAGCTCTGTGAGCAAACGGAGCATACTGCCTTAGCAGAGCATGTAGCTGAACCGCCGGTGTGAGCTGCAGAACCGTTCTTTTCGGTGCAGCCTGCGGTCAAGCACTTATGCCAGTGATTTGTAGCATCGGTTGTCCAAGCGGTATCCCAGTTATGTGAACCAAGTTCGCCGTATTCAGCCTGGCAGGTAGCGCACTTAGCCTTTGCCTGGCAGGTAGCAGTTCCACCGGAGTGAGCTGCAGAACCGTTCTTTTCGGTGCAGCCTGCGGTCAAGCACTTATGCCAGTGGTTTGTACCGTCGGTTGTCCAAGCGGTATCCCAGTTATGTGCACCATAGCCGGAAGCAGTATCAGTCCAGTAATTTTCGGAGCTTACTGCGCCGCAGGTACAAGTCATCCAATAAGTTGCATAATGCTGACAATCAGCAACAGACTTTTGATAAGTCTTTGTTTCCTGATCATAAACATGAGCGCCGAATTCGCCGTAGCTCTGTGAGCAAACGGAGCAGGCAGGCTTAGTCTGGCAAGTAGCAGATCCGCCGATGTGAGCTGCAGAACCGTTCTTTTCGGTGCAACCTGCGGTCAAGCACTTATGCCAGTGATTTGTAGCATCGGTTGTCCAAGCGGTATCCCAGTTATGTGAACCTAAGTTTCCGTATTCAGCCTGGCAGGTAGCGCATTTAGCTTTTGCCTGGCAGGTAGCAGTTCCACCTGCGTGAGCTGCTTCGTTAAACTTGGTGGTGCATCCTGAGGTTGTGCAGGGATTCCAGTGATTTGTTCCGTCACTTGACCATTTTGATGTGTCAGCAGCGCAGGTATGAACTGCGGCAGGAACCTTGAAAGTAATGGTCTGAGCACTAACACCTTCATAGAATGTTTCTGTTCCGGATGCTTTAGAACTGATTTTCTTTATGCTTAAAGTTATTGTGTAAGTATCGCCGGGTTCTGCATCAGTAGGAACTGTGAAGTAGAACTCAGCAACCTTTTTACCGGACGTGATATCAACATCCTTGTTAAATGTAAGAACTGCAGAAGAAGCCGGATCCGGATCAGCAGCAGACCAACCGTTAGCGATTGCAGGAGCAGCCTTAGTTGATGTTCCTGAAACTACTGCGATTTTTTTCCAATCGTTGGCGCCTATCCAGTCAAGATCTTCAAGCTCAAGACCGCCTGTCTGAGTAGGTCTAATGGATGCAGACTTAACAGGCTGAGACCAGTTCATAATAACTTCAACGGTAACTTCCTGTTCAGCTTCTACTTCGAAATCTACGCCGGTTTCTTCTGCTTCATCCGCATCACATTCAAAGGTAAAACCTTGAGCTTTTGCGGAAGAAGTTACAGAAAGAGTTCCGACAAAGAGAGAAGCAATCATGGTAATTGCAAGAAAAATCGAAAGAATCTTTTTCATTTTTTTATTTCCTCCTTAAATTATCCTATAAAAGTAAACTTGTGCCTTAATGCAACGGATAGTCATTGTCGCGTGTTTCGGGATCTGCCATTGCATAGTTAAGCAGGTAGATCGCATCGTCACTATCAACCATTCCGTCGCCGTTCTTATCGCCGCTTTGATTCATCGGGAAATCCCGATCACGCGTTTCTACATCTGCCATTGCATAGTTAAGCAGATAAATTGCGTCATCACTGTCAACCATTCCGTCACCGTTCACATCGCCTAGTATAAAGGCGTTGCCTATAGTTACGGAACCATTTGTGCCCGAACAACTTAAAGCAGCCGATTGCTCATCAAACGCATTTGTGGCGGAAAATTCAAGTGCAGCCGAGCCGGGAGCGGCTTCAGCATTAACCAAAAATGTTATTGAAACAATTTTTCCGCTTTGAAGCGCACTGTCAGAGAAATATGTTACTTTGACCTTGTTTCCCGTTTTTTCATAATTCAAATTGCAGAATGAATTATCCGGATTGGATATGCCATCCGCAAACGAATAGGAAACAGCAGAAAGTTTTTCACTGTCAAATGTAATAACGAAACTTCCGCCGGCAACATTCTGACCGTTACCGAGAGAAACATCAACCGTTACATTTTCACCCGGCGCACCTTCCGCAAGAGATACGGAGTAAACCGGTGCCGCATCAGCCGATACAGCAAGGACAGAGAAAATCCCGGTGATAATGAGCAATGAAACTAAAATACCGATAAGTTTTTTTGCTTTGCATTGCATTTTATTATCATCTCCTTTTTAAACACTCTGATGAGCAGAATAACAAGTATAAGACACATAGACACTTATACATTTAGTATAATAACATCAAACGAATTAAAAATCAATAGAAATTTTTGTAAAAAAGCATAAATATTTATAAAACTTTTAAGCCTAACTATATATGTATTCCTAATTAAAAATTATACATATATATAGAAAAAACCGATGGATTTCTCCATCGGTTTTTTTGATTTTTCGAAATCAGAAAGGCATAAACGGTGAATGAGTACCGCCGTTATCTCCGCCTTCGAGAATAGGGCTTGTTACGATAACATCGATCT
This sequence comes from Acutalibacteraceae bacterium, assembly GCA_045642495.1. GTDB lineage: Bacteria > Bacillota > Clostridia > Oscillospirales > Acutalibacteraceae > UBA737. Next base: position 1,667 of record JAZUJA010000048.1, on the reverse strand, counting down.
CGAGCTCTTTGATTTCTATTTCAGGTTTAACAAATTTCATAGAATTGATCCTCTCTTTCTCGTTGTATCGTTAATTACTTCGCATAAGCGGAAGCTGAATCACCATAAGCGATCATAGTCTGAACAAGGTTCTTGAGTTCATCGGTTGATCTTGTGGAGTTCATTACCTGATATGCATAAGATTCTACTGAATATGAAAGTGTTTTGCTTACAGCGGTGCCTGCTTTTTCAACAGTGAACTTGTAAACTTCGCCATACTGAGTAGGACCGAAGTTACCGAAGTGAGCAAGGTTATAATAGTCACCATAGAATTCAAGAGTAGCAAACTCATTTATTGTAGCAACGGGAGTGCCGTTCTGTGAAACCTTAACAGTTACATCGGAAGCATCACCGTCGAAGCCGATTTCCATAGCGATACCATCATAAATGTGGAGCTGAGCACCGGTGAAGTTATAATCAGTTGCAGAGCCTTCAAATGCGATTGCGCTGTTATATTCACGCTTAGCAGTTGCGAGTGCCTGCTGTTCAGCGGTAAGTTCAGCATTTACAAGAGCATCAGTCTTGTAGCTCTTATATTCCTGGAATGCTGCGCAATAGTTAAGAAGATCAACAGCAAGTGTCTTCAACTTAGCATCGGATGATGTGCCGAGAATATCATAGCAGTGATCCTTAACGCTTACGGTAACAGCATCGCTTTCCTTAGCTTCGCCATCAAGTTCTGCCTTAAGAACTGCAGTTAAATCATTGCCTGCTCTGTCAGGACCGATATTCTTATAAGAGAATACATAGTAGTCACCGTCAACAGTATAATCAGTTACTGTTTCAGTAGCTTCAAAACCGTCTTCAAGAGCAAATTCAACATAAGCTGAATCTTCATCATAAGCATCAATTACGCTCTTTTCAACATAGAAGTTGTAAGCGATTGTGTTTGTGAGTGTAAGGTTTGAACCATAGAAAGCAAGTTCCGGAGTTTCAGAACCGCCGGGAACCTTGAATGTAAGAACATCAGCGGTAACACCTTCATAGAAAACTTCGCTGCCGGACAATTTAGAAGTAATCTTGCTGATACCGAGCGACAATGTATAAGTGTCACCGGGCTTTGCATCAGCAGGTACTATAAAGCAGAATTCAGCAATCTTTTTGTTTGCTTGAATATCAACATCCTTATTGAAAGTGCAAACAGCCTGAGTGGCACGAGTAGCACCCTCAGCAACCCAACCGCTAGCGGTTGCGGGAGCAACCTTAGTGGATGTGCCGTGAGTTACAGTTATCTTTTTCCAGTCGGTAGAACCAATCCAGTCAAGATCTTCAAGCTCAAGGCCGCCTGTTTGATCAGGAGCGATAGCCATTGACTTAATAGGATTAGATTTGCCGGCATTTTCAAGCTGAACATCAACCCAAACTTCCTGTTCTGCTTCTACTTCGAAAATACCTTCAGCAACTTCCTCTGCATCGCAAACGAGCAAGAAACCGGGAGAGCCTGCTGCAGAAGCGGTTACCGCACTTACTGCAAGGGAAGCAATCATTGCAAGGGCAAGTAAAATTGCTAAAAACTTTTTCATATTTTTTCCTCCTTAAATATGAATACTTAACTTATGATTTGTCCGGACGCAAATATACACGAACAGACAATTACACATTTGGTATTTTAACACTTTGTTTTGAAA
>JAZUJA010000047.1:0-6304 GCA_045642495.1 Acutalibacteraceae bacterium | reverse complement strand
AGTACCGCCCAAAATCTGACCGCCGGTCATATTAACGGCAGAGTTTGCAGAGTTCATTGAAATGTTTCCGCCCTGCTTACCTGCGTCACCGTCTTTTATCGTACCGCCGCTTATATTAAGCTTTCCGCTAAGATAGATGTTTCCGCCGTGACCGCCGCCATTGTTTGCGGTGACATTTGCCACACCGCCTGAAATCTCGGCATTTCCGCTTAAATTAAGCGTTCCGCCAACAGAGACATTACCTGCCGTGCCATAAGAAGCGCCGCCCAATATCTTACCGCCGGACATATTGAATATACCGCCCTGCAATACATTTACATTACCGCCTGTGCAGCTCTTTCCGCCGATATTCGAAATTGTGCGTCCGTCCTTGATTTCACCGCCGAACATATTGAACACGGCTTTATTTGCAACGTAAACATTTGCACCGTCGCCGCCGTTTTCTTTATTGTTGTTCTTATCTGCTTCGTTTCTGTAATCCTCAACAGATGTTGCGCCGATTATTACCGCGCCGTCATACATATTTACAACCGAGTTTGCCTCTGCCGCAACACCTATACCGCCATAACCTGTTGAAGAAACGCCGTTCATATCGATTGTGCCGCCTAAGAAATTAAAGGTTGCTTTATCTCGAACCCAAACACCGAGCCCTTGAGCTTTTGCCTGCTTTTCTTCGGTTGTTATCTTACCGCCGCCTACGCTGTCAAGAACAGTAAGTTCACATCCTGCTTGAATAGCTATTGCTCGCTTTTCGGCTGAAATTGTGTGTCCGTTAAGATCAAGAACATTAGATATTGCCTTAAAGCTTGAAGCTGTGTTGGTTGTTGCACCTACATTATACTGCGCATTATCAAAAATATCCTTTGTTAAAACATAATGTCTATCATTCACATTACCCGAAGGCGTTCCGCCGGTATAGGCAAACCAATCAACGGTTTTATTACAATGCGGACAATAAGCCGTTTTTTCAAGCTTTGGTGCTTCGCCTACGATGAACACATACTTCAAATACTTTCTATAGTTTACATAACAATGGATAACATCACCAACATGAAGTTTATCGTGTTTGCAGTCCTGCTTTGTATTAACTATAAAAGCTTTTTCATCAAGTTCATGCGTATCACTCTTATCACCTGCAGCCGACAAAACTGTCTTTCCGTTTATGGATTTTACGGTATACCATGAAGCGGTAACCGAGCCGCCTGCAACATTTGTTGCGGGATAATAACCGATAATTTGATTTCCGTTAAGTTTTAAGCCGAAGCATCTTCCTGCAAGAGAATCAAGCATGGTTGCTAATTCTTTATCGGTTGTATAAAATGTTTCGATTTTTCCTTTACTTGCAACGCCTAATTCAAACTGATATTTTCCGCCAACAGGAACTCTTGTGGTGGTTTTTGTATCGGAATTATACATACGCTTAACATTCCAGTACATATCCGAATTAACGGTTCTGTTCGCAACAACATAGATATATGCCAGTTCACCTTTTTTGTTTTTATAGCAATGAATATAGTCTTCAACACGAACATCAGTAGGCTGACCGATAACGGTATCTTTTACACCGGTAACATCATATATTTTACATTTTTTGCTTATAATAGCCGAATCGCTTTTATCTTTTGATGCTGCAAATATTTCAAGCAAGCCGCTTTCATTTTCTTTAATATCAGTGCAACGCCACCAAGATGCGAATACTCCGCCGGGCATCAATCTTGAAGCAGAGGTAAAACCGATGATTTCATTATCTTCAATAACAACCAAGCCGAAGCATTTTGCCGCAGCACTGTCCATTTGCTTAACTATTTTTGCATCTTTTGTTTTATATGTCGCCTGTTCACCGTTCGCAGAAAGGACGAAATAGAAATATCCGTCTTCTTCCTTGGGTCTTGTGGAAAAACCGCCTTTTGAATCCCACATACGCTTAACATTATAATAAAGGAGCGGAGGAACCGAACGGTTTGTTAAGAATACATATTGAATTCTATCGGTTTTTACATCTTTCAAGACATATATAACATCGTCTTCCATCAAGGGTTCGTTAATCTGATTACCGATATTGCCCGTAACGCCCGAAACATCATATATTATAGTTCCCTGCGGAATAGTGATAGCAATATCCTGACCGCCGAGTGAAGATGATGTATTGGCAGTGATATTAGTTCCATCTTCCGAAACTTCTTTAACATAAACCTTTTTTGCCATTAAATCCTTACCGATATCGGTTATAGGATGGGCATCGATAACAATACCGTCTTCATCAAATTCAAGAAGCATACAATAATATGTATCAATCTTATCAACAACATCTTTTTCTTTAACACGACGGACAACCTCACGCCCTGCCTGAGAAATATTTGAAAATTTTATATGATAATAAGAATCATCTTTATCGCGGGAACGGCTTGATGTTACCGCATCCGACTGATAAGCATACTTTGCGCGATCAACATTCCAAAAGATATTATTTGAAAGACCTTCAAACTCTTCTTTACCGAACCAATTATTAAAATTAAGGGCAAACACAGTTCCGATGGCCGCCACTAATAAAACAGAGGCTATGATGATCGTCCATTTATTCTTCAAAAAACCAATTATACCTTTTTTCATTTTTTCACCCCACTGAAAAATCATTTATGAAGCTCTTTAAGAAGGGCTATAAGATGCTCACTTGCTTTTTCACCGCTGCCCGATGCAAAAGTGCCGATATCAACTTCGTAACAACCGTATTCATAAGCATAAGCTGACGGAATATAACTGTTAAATCCGTTTGTATAGCCGACAGCAACGGTATGCTTAAAAGGAGAAGCATCGATAACCTGACAACCGTTTGTATCAAACTGTTCATAAGAAGCGCACGAAAAGGCAATATCACCGATTGAAAATGCACCGAGTTTAACCTTTTTTGTCTTGCCGAGTTTGGCTTTTGATAAAATACCGTTAGCATGATACTGACTGTAAATGCCGTAAGGCTTACCCATTTCGGCACATCCGACAGAGTCATACTTTGTTGACCAATAAGCCGAAATCATTGAAGCATAACCTGCTTTTGAATCCTCGGTGTGATTTATATCAAGCGGCACGGTTGTGCTTGTAACCTTTATATCCGAACCATTTATCGAAACCATATTCGGGAGAACATTGCTTAAAGACTCGTTAAGCAACTTGCCATACTGATTATAATCCTTAGTTAAAACCTCGGAGGTTATACGGCTTGTTGGATTTTGATTTCCCGCGGCGCCTTGAAAATAAGAAAGGTAACAGTCATTTGAGCTTTCAGCCTCTTTTCTGAAAGCACCGATCCAGTCGGCAGAAACATCGGTTTTAGCAGTACCGCCGGTCATTGTGCCGTGAGCACGGTAGCTTGTCAGCAAAACGTCCTTTTTCCCTTCACGCTCAAATTTCAAAACATGAAGAGTGCGGTCCGATTCGGTTGTGTGACGAACTATCGTTCCGTTATATCCTACTGCGTTATGGTTATCACCAACGCAGGTTCCGTCATCACCGAAATAATGGCGAACAAAGTTTAAGGCAGGCGTTAAAGTGCTGCCATAAAACATTTTTGCTTTTGAGCGATCATTCATAGCTTCAATAGCCGCCTCATTTATGCCGGCTGAAAGTATCGAGTTATATAATTTATTGGGTCCTAAATTCGAAATAAGATCAGGAGCAGAATGAGTATGAGAAGCATTTATAAAAACATTTTCAGCCTTAACACCCGTTGAGTTAGCTATCATAGATGCAAATGCTTCACATTTTTCATCGGTTACTCTGATGATATCCAGCGACACCAACATAATTGTTTCATTCTTTTCATTACTTATGGCAATGCACGAAGCATACAAATTATCTAAAAATCCGTCACTTATTCGGTTAGATGTATTGCCGTATCCTGCGAGTGCGCAAGGTTCCTCCGGCGTTACATCAACTCTTCCGTAACCTACACGGAAGTTCCCTTTGAAATCATCCTTGATTTTTATTGCAGATGATTTATTATCCCCGGTTTCCTTGCAGGAAACAAAGCTCATAATCATAACAACCGTAAGAATCAGCGAAACTGTTTTCAAAATAATATTTTTCATAGACGAATCCCCTTTCAAATACAGTTTTTGTTAGATTAAGATTATTTTAACATAGCTCATTGACATTTTGAATGGATATATATATAATATTATTTGTAAAATTATTGCATGGAGGAACAAAATGGAAATAAATTTATACCACTTTGAAAACCTTATTCAATGGAAATCAAACGTTCCGTTAAGACCTGATAATTATGTTTTTGCAATAGTTGAAAGCGGCAACATTTCTTTCAAATCGAATGATACCGTTTATAATTTGTCGCCGGGTGACGGAATTGCATTTTTGCCTGATAAGGATTACGAGCGCATAATAAACGAGGGCAAAGTAAAAATACATTATTTCATATACAGTTCAGATTATCGCCTATTTCCCGAAGGTAAAGTGGTTTTTAAGGATAAAGATTATATTGAAAAAATCATTGATAAGTTAAACCAAGTCGATAACCTTAAAAAAATTGATAAGTATTCCTTCAAAAAGGCGCTTTTATGGAACATTTATATACTTTATATTACAGAAAACAGCAAAGATTTTGATTTGATGGCGAAAGACCCGATTATTTTTGAAACACAAAAATATCTTGAGGAATTCTTTGATAATAAAATATCCCTTGAAGAAGTTGCAAAAAAATACCATCTATCTTATTCACAGTTTTTCAGAAGATTCAAAAACGCAATCGGAGTTTCTCCGACAGAATTTTTATTTTCTTTTCGGTTGGAACGCGCAAAAACTCTACTTGAAAACACTAATTCATCTATCCGTTCCATTTCAAATCAATGCGGCTTTTCCGATGAATTTTATTTCAGCAAGGTTTTCAAAAGAGAAATGAAAATCTCCCCTTTGAAATACCGAAAATCCTTCAAAAAATAAGCATAAAAAAAGAACTCAAAACAGAGTTCTTTTTTGTTTGCGTTAAACTGTCTAAAATGTATTTTTGAAGCTTTATTTTACTTCTATTTTTTTAATTTCAATACACGGAAGTATCGGAGTTCTATCAGGATAACTCGGCACCGGAGCATAAGCACACCAGAATGCATTCTCTCCGTCTTTTTTCCAAAACTCCCAATATACTTCATTTTCTTCAAGTTCTTCTTCACCATTATAATTTGAAAACAAATCATCTTCTGTTGCTTCGTTTACAAACTTATTATCAATATCATTTTCATTTTCGCACAAATCGGCATAGGCGTTTTTAACAGCTTTTTCAAAGAAAGCATAAGCACTTTCGAAATCAGAAAAGACTTCTAAAAGCGGCGACTCAGGAAAGCGGACAAAAAAGTCATCATAAACCCCACCATGCCATGTATAATCTCTTCCGTACACAACAAATAATTGCATAATTAATTCTCCTTATTGATCATTGTAAAAAATCGTCAGTCATTTGACATACCAACTATATCAAAAACAGAATTTCACATCAACTATTCTTAATAAAATTTTTAACAGTATAATAATTCAAGCAAAGCAATCATTTCAATAACATCATCTGTAAAATCCAAACAAACTCTTGTTAAATGATAATTTTCGATGTTCTTGTGGGCTGATGACATAGCGTGGGTATATATCTCGGTTATAAGCGGATGATAATTTGAAATACCCATACTGTTGTAAAGCATATAGCCGACAACCATACCCCTGCCGTTACCAACATACTGCTTTAAGACATTCGGCTGACTGCCGGATTTCAGCTTGCCGATAGAATAAACGCCTTTTGAAACCGATGCCACAATTTTCTCTTCTTCCAAACGATTAAGAATTTTCAAAAGAGTCTTATATGGTATTTCGGCAAATTCTTCGTCTTTAACTTTTGAAACATCAATAATTGCACCCTTATGATTTTCGCAGTATTCACGAACGTGTTTTGTATAGGTCATATTATCTCCCTTCTATATATTGATCCAGACAAACTGGAATCTGTCTACTTCTTCTGTTCTGCTTTTTTATCAGCATTTGCTCTTCTTTTTATCCTTAATACTAAACTATCAGGACTTTTCTTTTCTTTCGTGTTTTTGTCTGCATTAGCTCTTGCTTTTATTCTTGATATTAAATTATTTGTATTATCTTTTTTATTCTTTTCCATATAGTTAACCTCCCGACAAATTCTAATTTATTCATATCTATTACTATGAACAATGGTTTGAAAGACTTCGATATATTCTTTATAAGTGTAATTCTTTAAATTTTCCTACATAAAATCAAGAAATCCTCAAAATCATAATACGAT
>JAZUJA010000046.1:0-10303 GCA_045642495.1 Acutalibacteraceae bacterium | reverse complement strand
TTTTATTTGCTTTTAGCGTTTTGTTAAAATCAGATTTCAGCAAAATACTTAATGGTACGAACCATCTGGCTGGTGTAGGAGTTCTCGTTATCATACCAAGAAACAACCTGTACCTGATAGGTGTCATCATCAATCTTAGTAACCATTGTCTGAGTTGCATCGAAGAGAGAACCGTATGTGATACCAACGATATCAGAAGATACGAGCTGTTCTTCAGTATAGCCGAAGGAAGCGCTGGAAGCAGCCTTCATTGCAGCATTGATGCCTTCAACAGTTACATCCTTGCCCTTAACAACAGCAACAAGGATAGTTGTAGAACCGGTGGGAACCGGAACACGCTGAGCAGAACCGATGAGCTTGCCGTTGAGTTCGGGAATTACAAGACCGATTGCCTTAGCAGCACCTGTTGAGTTAGGAACGATGTTAACGGCAGCTGCACGAGCGCGGCGAAGATCGCCCTTTCTGTGAGGACCGTCAAGAACCATCTGATCACCGGTGTAAGCATGAACGGTGGTCATGATACCGCTCTGGATGGGAGCATACTTGTTAAGAGTATCAGCCATAGGAGCGAGGCAGTTTGTTGTGCAGGAAGCAGCAGAAATGATGTTGTCTTCCTTTGTAAGAGTCTTTTCGTTTACGCTGTAAACGATTGTGGGAAGGTCTTTACCTGCGGGAGCAGAAATAACAACCTTTTTAGCACCTGCGTTAATGTGAGCAGCTGCCTTTTCCTTTGAAGTATAGAAGCCGGTGCATTCGAGAACAACATCAACACCGATTTCGCCCCAAGGAAGATCGTTAGCGTCTTTTTCAGCATAGATTTTGATTGTCTTACCGTCAACAGTGATACTGTCTTCACCGGCAACAACAGTGTCGCCAAGAGCATATCTGCCCTGAGCAGAATCGTACTTGAGAAGATGAGCGAGCATTGCAGGGCTTGTAAGATCGTTGATTGCAACAACCTCATAACCTTCTGCGCCGAACATCTGACGGAAAGCGAGACGGCCGATACGGCCAAAACCATTGATAGCTACTTTTACCATAATAGTAAACCTCCAATATTTTTTTCTAATGTTTATTCTACCCCAAATGGAAAAATTTTTCAAGTGTTATTGATAAAAAATTAACAGAAAAGATAAAATTTATTGATTATAAACTAAACAAGAGCATAATTTATCATATATTATAGAATTTTTTAACTGTTTCGCAATATTTTACTGCCCTATCATAATTTTCTTCGGGAACCTCGGCAAATATTCGCAAAAGCGGTTCTGTTCCCGAAAAGCGGATAAGAAGCCAGTCACCGTTTTTGAAAAAGATTTTGCAACCGTCAAGGAAAGAAATACGATCAACCTCTTCTTCAAACTGAGGAACGATATGATGATTATAAATTTGATCAACAAGTTCACTCTTTCTTGAAGCTTTGAAAACAACATTTTGTTCTTCAAGATGATAATATCCGAATTTATCAAAAACTTCTTTTGCAAGAACTGATAATTTTTTGCCGGTTTTAGCAACAGTTTCAACAAGAAGGGCCGCTGAATAAATTGCATCCTTGCCGTTTATATGGTCAGCAACGGTTAGTCCGCCTGAGCTTTCACCACCGATATACGCACCGGTTTCTGCCATTTTTGAAGAAATATGCTTAAATCCAACCGGCACTTCATAGCAGGTTTGACCGTATGCCTTGGCGATTTTATCAAGCACCTGCGTTGTTGCAAGGTTTTTAACAACATCGGTTTTCATATTCTTATATTCAAGGAAATAATAATAAAGGATACAAAGCATTTCGTTTGCGGCGATATACTTTCCGGTATCGTCAACAAGACCAATACGGTCGGCATCGCCATCAGTTGCTATGCCCAAATCAAAAAGATAATCTGTTACATGATTTTGAAGCATTTTAACCGTATCCTTATCGGGCGCGGGCATTTTGCCGGCAAAAAGAGTATCATGTTCGCTATGAAGCATTTCAACATCGCATCTTGCGGTTGAAAAGATTGTGTTAAGCGAGCGAATAGAAACGCCATAAAGCGCATCAATGGCAATTTTAAGATGTGCATTTTTAATTGCCGAAACATCTATCTTATCAAGAATTGCATCAAGATACTCATTAAGGGGATTGAAAAATTGCGCTTTTCCCTCTTTGATAAGCGTTTCGATATCGCTGATATTATCCTCGCAAAAATCATCGGCAATTTCATTTATAATGCTTTCGATTTCTGCTGTTACAACCTCATTAGCATCTCTGCCGCCCTTTGTGAAAACCTTTATTCCGTTATAAAGTGAAGGGTTATGACTTGCGGTTATCATTATACCGTAATTAAGGTTATGAACCATGGTATAAAACATTACAAGAGGTGTAGGCGAAGACGAATCAATAAGCATAACCTTTATTCCGTTACTTGCCAAAACCTCAGCCGCCCATATCATAGCTTCCTTTGAAAGAAAACGGCGATCATATCCGATAACAACCGGAGTGTCATCGGCTTTTTCGCGTTTGATTTTAACAGAGATAGCACGGGAAACAAGTCTTATATTGCTCTTGGTGAACTCATCACCGATAATGGCACGCCATCCGCCTGTTCCGAATTTAACTGAGTTTCTTTTCATTGTTTAACCTCTATTTTTAATATTGAATTAACAGGTCTTGCCATACCGACAAGACTTTCGTTTGAAGGTGCAGCAAGGCTTAACTCCGTGAAAATATTATCCTGCAAAAGTCCCAAAACCGAAGATCCGCCGCCATCATAATTTATAAGGCACTCAATATCCTCAACAAGCATTGAAGCAGCACGGCAGATTTCAAAATAATCTGCTCCGGCTGAAAGCTTTGTTCTGCCTGAAATAACGAGAACAAACAGTTTACCCTGCTTTGTGACACCTATCGCAGTTCGCGGATGCCTTGTTATTTCGTGAAGCGCACTTTCCTGCGTTTGACGGGAAAGCGGGCATAGCCAACCCTCATTATCAAGCCATTCGGTATGGTTTTGCAAAGTGATATTATTACCGCCGTTTATAAGACCGAGACCGCCGCCGTAAGCACAGGAAATGTTATTCCATATTTCTTCTCTTACACCCTTTGGGGGTTTGATATTAACGGATATATCACGGCAAAAATCCATGCAATATCCGGCATTATCAAATGAGCAAAAGTCAGCAAAATATTCCTCGGCTTTTGAAAGCGAGAGTGACACAACCGTTCCGAGAGGAGATAAATAAACATCCCCTTTTCGAACGGCGGTAATCTTTTCGCCGATAATGATAATATTTAATCTGTTTTCTCCGACAGATTTTACATAATCAAAAGAATCGCTTTCGTTATCTCTTCTTGAATAAAGCGGTGTGTAAACCGCAACGGAAGACGGAGCATCGGGGTTTACATCATTTTCGTCAAATGATATTTTCCTGCCGGAAGACAATATGATCTCGCCCGCAGAGAGCGAAAAATTCATTGCCGCAAATCCGCCGTTTTTCAAAAAGGCTATGCAGGATTTATTATAAAGCGGAATTGTTTCGTGTTTTTTGCCCGAATTATCAAAATATCTGTAATAATCAAGATAACCGACCTTATCGCTTAACTGTTCTTGCGGGCGGTCTTTTCTTAAAAGATTATAAACAGAGAGAATCTTATCGGTTACGAAAAAGGAAAAGTTGCTTACAAAAAAAGTTCCTTTTTCCGTTGTATCAAAATAAAATTCGCGCGGAGAAACGGCACTTTCGCAGATATATGCCGAAACGTTTGTATTGGCATCTGCCAAGACGCCGTCAACAACAATTGCTTTTTGTTTTTCGGTGCAATGCCAATCAATATCCCTTTTTTGGAAATTTTCCGTGTTAAGGCAGGTGTGAATATATTTAACATTAGCCGTTTTATCAAACATTTTTTCAATATACTGTTCGCGTGATTTCTTAAAATCTCCGCCAGTATATACAAAATTGTTTTTAAGATTTACAGGCAAATGGTCATCATATATATTAAAGAACAACTGAGGATACATAACTCTGAGTGTTTCTAAATCCTTTTCATAAACACCATCGCCGAACTTTTCGCATAGAGCCGCAAGATGATAATAAGAAAGTGCCGAAACATCGCTTAAAGGCACATATTTAATTATATTATAGTTTTTCGGAACAAAAACGCGGTTGCAAAGCGTTTTTGAGAATGTTCCGCACATTGCCTTTGACGGCATACCGTTGGGAACAACGGTTATAACGGCATCACATTTAAGATCATACGTTTGAAGGAGCGCATCATTACCAAAACCGACAAAACAAAGATCATCGTCATAGATACTTTGCTGCAGGTATTTATTGAATTCAATCTCTGTGAAATCGGCACAACCAAAGCATTTTTTAAGCAAAACATAGGTTATATCAAAATTATCTTTTGTTATTTCTCGAACGGTTTTCTCATCGGGAACAAGTCCGTTTTCGCCGTTTGAAACAAGGAAATATATCTTTTTTCCGTTTTGTTTTGCGATTTTTAACAAAGACAAAACATCGCCGATATATTCATCCTCTGAAAGATAAACAAGATAACTTCCCTTCCCTAAAGCTTTTTCGCAAAGTTCCGCTTGGTTGATACCGTTTATCTTGTGAACAAAAGATTTTGATTTATCAAAGAAAAGCGATTTTTCAAAAAAGCCCAAACGAAAGCGATGTAAAGAGTTAAAAAGATCATTATCCGATCCGCTTTCAAGAATTTTTCCGCAAAAAACCGCATTACGAACGGCGGAATAATATTTTTCTGCCGTTTCATTATCGGCAAGTCCCTTTGAAACGAAATATGAAACAACGCTATCTCCAAACACACAACGCGTTTTTGATTTATTAACCGAAAATCCGCTTTGCAAATACTTTGTAAGCAACAAAGTGCCTTCAAGTGTTTTTCGCTTAAATCCGCCTGATTTATATTCACCGTTTGCAAAAGAAAGATTGTTTTGCATATTCGCACCGCCGTTTTTAGAATATTTTATATTTTTATAATACCATTTTCAATAGAAGCATTAAAACAATAGATATTTATAATAAACCGTTAAAAAAGTAAATAAAACCGCACCCTGAAAAGGCGTAACTCACAGTAGAACTGCAAGCATAACTCTTTTTTGGGTGGGTTTTATTTTATATTTCAAGATAATCGCAAATCGCGTCAGCCGCGCACATTGCGCTTGACCATGCCCATTGAAGATTAAAGCCGCCGCAATCACCGTCAATATCAAGGATTTCACCTATTGCGAAAAGGCCTTTATCCTTTTTGGACATCATCGTGGTTTTATCAAACTGTCTGGTTGAAAGTCCGCCGGCAGTAACCTGAGAATTTTCAAAGCCGGTAGTTGAAATAACCTTAAATGAAAACGCTTTGATGATCGAGGTCATTTTCTTGATATCATCAAGTGTGATTTCATCGGCTCTATCCGAGAGGGAAAGACCTGCCGACTTGATTACCTGCTGGCCGACCCTTTTATTCAAAAGACCTGTGAAAAAGTCTTCAAGCTTGCGCGCGGAAAGAACACTTCTTCTATACCTTATCATATCATAAACATTTTGATATGAATATTCGGGCATCATATCAAGCGATACAAAAAGCTCACCTTTTTCACGCTCAACCGCACGGGATATCTGCAAAATCGGAGGACCTGAAAGACCGTAATCACAGAAAAGGATTTCGCCCGATTCTTCTCTTATGGCTTTATCGCCCTTAAAGAGTGCGGCTTTGCCGTTAATCTTTATTCCTTTAAGCGATTTTGTGACCGAGTTATCGGTTTTTATCTGAACGATAGCAGGGGTGCATTTAACCTTTTCATAGCCCATATTTTGCAAAACGGAAAGCATACCGCCGTTGCATCCGAGAGCTTTTCCGCCTGAATAAAGACCTGCGGCGCAAACAATTACCTTCGCCTCGAATGTATCGCCGTTTGCTACCGCTTTATATCCGGTAGCCGTCTTTTGAATTTCGCTGACCCCGGTTTCGCAATAAACATCAACGCCCATATCCTCTGCGGCAAAGCGCAATGCATCAACAACGCTTGAAGCCTGCAAGGAATAAGGGAACGCCTTTTCCTCTTCATAAGTGAAAACGATACCGAGTTCATTAAAGAAAACTTCGGTTACAAAGTTATCGTAATTTTTAAGAGCATAATCCGCAAAGTTAACATCCTCGCCGTGATAACGGGAAAGTGCCGGTTTACGGTTTGTGATATTGCATCTGCCGTTTCCGGTTGTTATAAGTTTTTTGCCCACGCGCGGAAGCTTTTCGAGAATGCAAACAGAAATATCCCGACAGTGCATTTTAAGAACAACCGCCTCGCAAAGTCCTGCCGCACCGCCGCCGATTATAACAACATCATATTTTCTGTTCATCATTCATTCTCCTTAAAAACTTCACAATACCTTGCGGAAAAGGACGGCTGCTCACCTGCACCGTTTAGATGGGAAATATCGCCGAACCCGTTGCATCTGAAATAAGCAATTCCCTTTTCGCGTTCCTCAGTCGCAAGAGTTGTTACGGAAGTTGTTAGGGCAACAAATCCTTGCCACAAAATATAAGGCGAAACACCCAAAAGGTGCGACATCAAAACGCTTGTTATGCCGAAATGGCAAAAGAAAACAAGTGTATCCTCATTCGGCTTTACGGCTTTATAGTAATTTCCCTCTCGGCAATAGCCGTGATCAGCTAAAAGCTTATCGAATTTTGCGCAAACATCTTTATAAATTTCTTCAACATTTCCGCTTTTCATAAGATCGGTTTTAAGCCATTCATTTTTATCATAAAATCGCTCGTCCGCCGTCCAATAAGAAGGCATTTGATCCCAAGGAATACGCGGTTTGTTTGTTTTAGGGTCAAGAACAAAGCCCGAAAATTCTTCAAGAAAATCAAGCACTTCACATTTAACTCCGATTTTTTCCTCTGTGTATTGCGCTGTTTTTCTTGCCCTGCCAAGCGGAGATACAAAAAACTCAGCATCTTTATAATTTTTCATTCTATCGGCAAGGATTTGCGCTTCCCTTTCACCTTTTTCGGTTAAGGTATCATTCACATAATCGGGATCGCCATGCCGAACAAAAACTATTTTCATAATAAATCACCTTTCATATAATAACATATTTATTTAATTATTACAATAATTCAATTTGAACAAAAGAAAACGGACCATGTTTCCACGGTCCGTTTTCTTTTTAAGGGGTTTGAGGAGAAAATTTGCGAAAACCGCAAACTATACCTTTGAGGGTGCGGCTCCCTCGCGGTACATCCTTATATTAGAGCATATATTTTAATACAATATGAACATTTTATAAAAAAATAAAAGAATAATTGTTAACATTTGCGGCGATAATAAATATGAAAGTAGTTTTGAAGGAGAAATATTATGGATTTTGAGAAAAAAGACAATAGCCCTAACATATCGCTTTATCTTATTATTGCCTGCGCGGTTTTAGGCATCGGTGCGGTTATCGCGATTTTATTGACAAGAAGCACCCCTACCGCAAAAAAGGAAGCAAAAAAGATTGAAAGCGAATATTCTTCATTCATCTCATCATATAATGATGATATAGAAGAAGCCATTGACGATGTGACCCCAAGCGTTACATCATCGGAAGTTTTGACCGAAAAGCCGGAATCTGCCGTGCCTTACACCGAATCGAATGTTATCGAGGCGGCACCTTCGGATTTTGTTATGCCGGTAAACGGAAATATTATCAAAAATTTCAGTAACAGTGATCTGCAATATTCAAAAACTTTCGGCGATATGCGGCTTCACGAGGGCGTGGATCTTGCCTGCGCTGAAGGGAGCGAGGTATATGCGGCGCTTGACGGAACAGTAAGCGAAGTGACCGAAACGGCAACTCTCGGCAGAATCGTTGCCATTGATCACGGAAACGGAATAACCGCTAAGTATTGCGGTCTTAAAAGCATAAATGTTAAGGTTGGCGAGGCGGTTGTTGCCGGATATATCATCGCTAAAAGCGGAAGTGTTCCCGGCGAATGTGAAGACGAGCCGCACATTCACATTGAAATCATTAAAAACGGAGAAAAAATATCGCCGCTTTCCCTTATTAAAAACTAAAAAGCGCCCCCGAAATTTTCGCTTAGGGGCATAAAAAAGATGCTCTCACCTGAGAGCATCTTTAATTTATCAGAGATATGCTTCAAGACGGTAAATAGGCAGTCCCATAGAAACAAATCTCTGCTCATATTCCGTTACGATATTATCCTTAAAATCGGAATTATGCAGGTCAAGACAAACATTTTTAAGCTTGTATCCGTTTGCCTCAAACTGTTCAACCGAATAATCAAAGAAATCTTTATTATCGGTTTTTTGATGAATCTCAGCACCTTCAACCATCAGTTTTTTATAAATTGAAAGAAAAAACGGAGATGTAAGGCGGTGTGTTTCATACTTATTTTTCGGATAAGGGCAGGAAAAATTAAGAAATATTCGGGATATGCTGTTTTCTTTAAGATATTTAGGCAGATATTCAGCGCCACCCTTAATAAATCTTACATTCGAAACGCCCTTTTCCAGCGCCGCTTCGCAGGCAGAAACAATAACATTTGAATCTTTTTCAACGGCAAGCAGGTTTATATCGGGATGGGATAACGCATATTCGATTGCGAATTTTCCCTTACCGCATCCGATTTCAAGATATATAGGACGGCTTGCGCCAAACCATTCATCGAGATCGATATATTCCTTTTCCTCAATAGCGGTTAAAAAATTTCTATCATCGTTTTCACTTGAAAAAAGATAATCCGTTACGGATGATAGTCTTTCTTCAAGATGTTTTTTTCTTCTCATTCTCATAAAAATCACCAAAAAGGGACGGAAAAACCGTCCCTACCTAAAGCAATTATAATTTTTCAATAGCTTCGGCGGCATCCTTCAAAAAGTCGCCTTCAAAATGCTCAATAGCGCCGTTATCAACCATTTGCGCAAAAGAAGGATCAATAGGCATTTTGCCGAGCATTTTAAGTCCGGTTTCCTCAGCTATGGCGTCACTGCCGGTGCCGAAAATATGGATTTTCTTTCCGCAATCCGGGCAAATAGCATAGCTCATATTTTCAACAAGGCCCAAAACGTTAATGTTCATCATTTCCGCCATATTGTAAGCCTTTTTAACAATAAGGGAAACCAAGTCCTGCGGAGAGGTTACGATAACCGCGCCGTCAAGCGGAATTGTTTGGAAAACGGTAAGCGGAACATCGCCCGTTCCGGGAGGACAGTCGATAAGCAGATAATCAAGATCGCCCCAAACAACATCGGTCCAGAACTGTTTAACGGCACCCGCAATAACGGGACCGCGCCAAATAACCGGAGCATCGCTTGAAGGAAGCATCATATTAACCGAAATAACCTTAATTCCCGTTTCGGTTTCGGCAGGAAGAATGCCGATTTCATTCTGCATTGCCTGCTTTCTGATACCGAAAGACTTAGGAATTGAGGGGCCGGTTATATCGGCATCAAGAATACCGACATTATAGCCCTTTCTGCGCAACAAAACGGCAAGCATTGAGGTTACCATAGATTTACCAACGCCGCCCTTGCCGCTTACAACGGCAACCGTATGCTTAATTGAATTAAATTCACCGGTTGGAACAATAAAACTTTCTTTTTTTTCTTCGCAATGACTGCTGCAATTTGAGCAATCGCCTGAACAATTATTTGACATTTTACATCACCGCGAAATATTATACCCCAAACAAGCGATAAAATCAATTAAATTTTGTAAAAATCTGCTTATTTGCGTTTTGGGGAGAATAATCAAATCTGTTTATATGCTTATCAAGACAAAAATATTTAACAGGCGATTTTTCATTGCTTTCAAAATTATCAATAATAACAAGTTTTATTTTCATTTTTTCGGGGTTAATGCTTTTAATAAAAACACTTGCTTTTTGCCCGATAAAAACATCGGGGCGCGGCTCGGCAAGTCCTGCAAGGTTAGGAGTAAGCTCAACAAAAATGCCGTAATCCTCAATACTTCTGACAACACCGGAAACGGTCTGCCCTCTTGAAAACAGGTCTGCATTTTGGCTCCATGTGCCAAGCAGTTGTTTAAGGGATTGAGGTATTCTTCCGCGCGGCTCGTTAAGGCGGACCGCCGCCTTTATTCTGTCGCCAACCGAAAATCTGTCACGCGGGTGAGAAATTCTTGAAACGGATATTGAATCAATAGGCAAAAGCGCGGCATTGCCGCAACCGATATCGCAAAATGCGCCAAAGGTTTCAAGATGAGTTACGGTTACATCAATAATATCACCGGGTTTTAGTTTTTCTATGTAATATTTAAGGCATTTTTCCTG
>JAZUJA010000045.1:0-8377 GCA_045642495.1 Acutalibacteraceae bacterium | reverse complement strand
TATTAAATCAAGGCAGAACGATATAAATTCTTGACTTTTATTGCTGTTTTTGTTAAGATATATTAGATTTATTATATATATAGACGGGAGTGTTGGCATACGGTTGCAAGTATGACCGGCTTCGGCAGAGCAAAACTTCGTGAGCAGGATTATGAAATAACGGTTGAAATCAAATCGGTTAATCACCGCTATCTTGAAGTTAATACGAGGCTGCCGAGAGCATATCAATTTTTAGATGAAAAAATCAAATCCTTTTGTTCTTCCAAAATAGCAAGAGGTAAAGCAGAGGTAAGCGTTCAAATAGATGACGTTGGCGAAAATTCCGTTTCGCTTGAAATAAATAAAACATATACCGATGCTTATGTTGCGGCTATGCATCGTCTTGCAAAAGAATATAAGCTTAAAGACGATTTCAAGGTTTCTTCTCTTGTCGGAAATCCCGATGTTTTTACGATTAAACGCAGAGAAGCTGATGATAAAATTATCACAGAGCTTGTTCTAAAAACTCTTGACGAAGCTATCGAAAACTTTGTTTCAATGCGCGCAGTTGAAGGTGAGCGCCTTAAAGCCGATGTTATAGGCAGAGCCGACTTTATTTTAACCAAAGTTGCCGTTGTTGAGGAACGTTCTCCGCAAACGGTTAAAGAATATCGTGAAAAACTTGAAACAAAAATCAAGGAACTTCTTGGCGATACTTCTGTTGATGAACAGCGCCTGCTTACCGAAACTGCAATTTTTGCCGATAAAATCGCTGTTGCCGAGGAAACGGTAAGACTTCGCAGTCATATTGCCGCATTGAATGAACTGTTCAAAAACGGCGGTGCAATAGGCAGAAAACTTGATTTTATTGTTCAGGAAATGAATCGTGAAACAAATACGATCGGCTCAAAAGCGCAGGATATCGAAATTGCGCATATAGTTGTCGATATAAAAGCGGAGATTGAAAAAATCCGCGAACAGATTCAAAATCTTGAATAATCGGAGAGGGAATATGAAACTTGTTAATATCGGATTCGGAAATATGATTTCCGCTGACCGTATTATTGCCGTAGTCAGTCCCGATTCGGCACCTATAAAAAGGATAATCCAGGATGCAAAGGAAAAGGGTAATCTTATTGATGCATCTATGGGCAGAAAAACAAAGGCCGTTCTTTTTTCTGACAGTGACCATATCATTCTCACCTATCTGTCTTTGGAGAAGGTTAAGGCAAGATTTTCGGATGATTCCGAAGAAATTTCCGAGGAGGATATGGATGAATAGGGGAAAACTTTATATTATTTCGGGCCCTTCAGGCTCAGGAAAAGATTCGGTTCTTGCCGGCGTTTTTGCCGCAATTCCCGAACTCGCATTTTCGATTTCTTCAATAACAAGACCTATGAGAAAAGGTGAAAAAGAAGGAGAAAAATATCATTTTATTTCACGCGAAGAATTTGAAACAATGCTTAAAAACGATGAACTTCTTGAACATAACGTTTTTGTCGGCAACTATTACGGCACACCGATAAAACCCGTTATCGAAACGCTTGAAAGCGGAAAAGATATGATGATAGAGGTTGATGTTAACGGCGCTGATCAAATAAGAAAAAAGATGCCCGAGGCCAAAAGCTTTTTCGTTATGCCGCCTTCACTCGAAGTTTTAAGAAAGCGTTTAAGTGGCAGGGGCACCGATTCGGCTGAAATAGTTGAAAAAAGACTAAATGAAGCCGCCGGCGAAATGGAAAGAGCAAAAGAATATGACTATGTAATAATCAATGGCGAACTTCAAGATGCTGTTGATGAAGTTGTTAAAATAATCAGGGAAAATTCCCTTAAATAAGAAAGGACTAAAAATTATGTTGAATCCCAAAATCGGAAAACTTATTGAAAATTATGAAAACCGTTACCGCCTTGTAACAGATATCGCAAAAACCGCTCGCAAGGTTTCTGCCGATGCTCAGGACAGAGGCGAACTTTTGCAGGAAAAATCAGTAAGCATTGCGATAAATAAGCTTGCTGAGAAAAAAGGTCTTTGATTTGATATTTTTTGGGTGGTGCTTTTATGGGCAAGGTGGTATGTGTTGCTATTGATGGGGCTGTCGGCTCTTTTGATAAGTTATACTCATATCTCGTGCCCGATGAATTGTTCAGCTTGGCAGTTCCCGGTTGCCGCGTTACCGTTCCTTTCGGAAGAAGTAACCGAAAAAGGCAGGGGATAATCTTAAAATCCAATTCAAAAAGCGATAACTCAAAACTTAAAGAAATCTATTCGGTTGATGATAGTGAACCGGTTTTAACCGATGAAATGGTGAAGTTGTGCATATATTTGCATGATACTGTTTTTTGCACGTATTATGATGCTGTTCATATTTTGTTGCCATCGGGACTAAACCTTTCGCTTAAAGATTATTATTATGTGAATACCGCCGCAAATGAAGATGCGGAGTTTACGGATGTCGAAAAGGTTATCTTTGATTATCTTAAAGAAAAAGGAAAAACAAATAAAGAGATCATAATAAAAAAATTCGGCGATGACGCGCAGGATAATTTGATTTCACTTTGTGATAAAAATGCCGTTGTTCACGATTATACACCCGTTCGCAAAATGAACGATCTTATGCGAAAATGGGTGCGTCTTTGCGAAAACGGCGAATTTACCCCCGATCTTACTCCCCGTCAGCTTGAGGTGGAGCAGGTTATTGAATCTGTTGGTGCCGTTAGCGTAAAAGAGCTTCAGTATTTCACGGGTGCTACCGTTTCGGTTATCGATCAGCTTGTTAAAAAAGGCGTGGCGGAATATTTTGAAAAACAAGAGTTTCGTATGCCGTACCGTGCCGGGATTATTGCCCGAAAAAAGGAAATAATTTTATCACCCGAGCAAGAAAAGGCTTATTCGGATTTGTTAAATTCCGCCCATGATAATAAGGGTAAAACAGCGCTTTTATACGGCGTGACCGGCAGTGGAAAAACGCAGGTTTTTTTAAGGCTTATCGATGATATGATCGCTGATAAAAAAGGCGTTATATATATGGTGCCTGAAATTGCGCTGACCCCGCAAATGATAAAGATTTTTACCGATAGATACGGTGATAAAATCGCGGTTTTTCACAGTGCAATGTCTTTGGGACAGCGTATGGACGAATATAATCGAATAAAGCAGGGCAGGGCGCTTATCGCAATAGGTACTCGCAGTGCTGTTTTTGCTCCCTTTGATAATTTGGGACTCATCGTTGTTGATGAGGAGCAGGAGCATACTTATAAATCCGAAAAATCCCCGCGCTTCCATACTCATAATGTTGCAAAATTCAGAAGTGCATATCATAAATGCCTTTTGTGTCTTGCATCTGCAACGCCGAGTATTGAATCTTATAATTTTGCAAAAAACGGTAAATATCAACTTTGCACATTAACTCAAAGATACGGAAACGCGGCTTTGCCGCAGGTTATTCTTGTTGATATGAAAAATGAGCTTGCAAACGGCAACTCATCTAATATCAGCGTGACGCTTGCAGAACAAATAGAAACTCAACTTCAAAAGGGAAAACAGGCAATTATTCTTTTGAACCGAAGGGGAAAAAACACCTATGTTTCATGTAGAGATTGCGGTTATGTTTTTGATTGTGATGATTGCAGTATTTCACTCACTTATCACTCGGCGAATGATAGACTTATGTGTCATTATTGCGGAAAATCAATCAGTAAACCGCATGTTTGCCCTGAGTGTCAAAGCGAAAATTTGTCTTTTTCGGGAGTTGGAACACAAAAACTTGAAGAAGAATTGCATTTGCTTTTCCCGTCTGCTCGAATTTTAAGGCTTGATGCAGACAGTACGATGACCCGTGATTCCTATTCGGTTAACCTTTCCGCTTTTGCAAACGGTGAATATGATATTATGTTAGGAACACAAATGGTTGCAAAAGGTCTTGATTTTCCGAATGTTTCGCTTGTTGGTGTTATCGGCGCGGATAGAGCGCTTTACAGCGACGATTACCGCGGCTATGAAAGAACTTTTTCGCTGCTTACGCAGGTTGTCGGTCGTGCCGGCAGAGCGGATAGCAACGGAATTGCCGTTATTCAAACAAACGATACCGAAAGTAATGTTATAAAACTTGCGAAAAAGCAGGATTATGACGCTTTTTATAAAACTGAAATTGAAAACCGAAAACTTATGATTTTTCCGCCTTTTTGCGATATTTGTATGGTTTTTGTTTATTCATCTGTTGCAGAAGATGCTAAAAACACGATGTTTGCGGTTTTTGATAAAATGAAATCTCTTATTTCTGATGAATATGCTGATGTTAAGATAATCGTTTTGGGCCCTTGCGCCGCGGCTGTTCCGAAAGTCGGCGGAAGATATCGTTTCAGAATGATTATTAAATGCAAAAACAATTCTCGTTTTAGAGAACTTATAAATAAATCTACGGATATTAAAAAAACGGGTGATACTTATATCGGCATCGATATAAACCCGGAAAATCTAATGTAAGGTGAAAAAAGTGGCTTTAAGAAATATAGTTAAACTCGGTGATGATGTTTTAAGAAAAATTTGTCGCAGTCAGTTGAAGTTTGATGAAAAACTGGCGGCAACGCTTGATGATATGAAAGAAACTATGTATGAAGCTAACGGTGTCGGTCTTGCCGCTCCGCAGGTCGGTATTTTAAGAAGATACTGTGTTATTGATGTAGGTGACGGTCCGATTGAGCTTGTTAATCCCGTTATTGATGCAAAAGAAGGGGAACAGGTTGATAACGAAGGATGCCTTTCCGTTCCCGGCAGATATGAGGTTGTTAAAAGACCGATGAAGGTTAAGGTTCATGCGCAGGATAGATTCGGTAAAACTTTTTCGCTTGAAGCTGAGGGACTTAAAGCCCGTGCGCTTTGCCATGAAATTGATCACCTTGACGGAATTATGTTTATCGATCGCGCCGAAAAATCCGCTGATGATATAAGGAGATAATAATGCGAGTAGTATTTATGGGAACGCCCGATTATTCGGTCGTAACCCTTAGGAAGCTTTGCGAAGCAGGGCATAAAATCGAGGCGGTTTTTGCTCAACCGGATAAACCGGTTGGCAGAAAACAAATTTTAACTCCGCCGCCCGTAGCAAATTTTGCAAAAGAAAACGAAATTCCGCTTTATCAGCCCTCAACTTTAAAAGACGGTGAAGCAAAGATTATTCTTGAAAATATAAATCCCGATATAATTGTTGTTGTGGCTTACGGAAAAATTCTTCCGTCTGATATTCTTTCAATTCCGAAATACGGTTGCGTTAACGGTCACGCTTCACTTCTTCCCGAACTTCGCGGTGCATCACCTATACAATGGGCAATCGTATCCGGCAAAAAAACAACCGGTATCACAACGATGCTTATGGACGAGGGAATGGATACCGGAGATATTCTTTTGCAAAGTGAAACTCCTATCGGTGAGGAAGAAACGGCAGAAGAATTGTTTGAAAGACTATCTTATATTTCCGCTGATTTAATGTGCGAAACACTTGAAAAACTTGAAAGCGGTAAAATCGTTCCTAAAAAACAAGATTCCGATAAAGCAAACTATGCTCCTATAATTAAAAAGGAAATGGCTAAGCTTGATTTTTCGCTTGATGCCGAAACGCTTTTCTGCGCTGTTAAAGGATATTATTCTTGGCCTTGTGCATTTTTCTTCCTTGACGGAAAAAGAGTCAAGGTTATAAAAGCAAAGATAGGCAGCAAAGTTACCGCCGAATGCGGAACTGTTGTTAAAAGCGACAATTCACTTGTTATTGCCTGCAATAACGGTTCATCGCTTGAACTTTTAAGAGTTCAACCCGAAGGCAAGCAGGCTATGGATGTATGCGATATGTTAAGAGGAAAATCGATAAAGGTCGGAACAAAGGTTAATTGATATGAATGCAAGAAAAGCTGTTTTAACAGCCCTCGGTCGCGTTTTGGGTGATAATTCCTATTCAAATTTAACGCTTGATGCCGTTTTGGCCGAGTCAAATTACGATAAAACCGATAAAGCGTTTATAACTGCGCTTTTTTACGGAGTTTTAGATAGAAAAATAACGCTTGATTATATTCTTTCACAGTTTGTAAAAAAAGGTCTCAAAAAAACTCCTCTCGTAACGGTAAACGCGCTTAGAATGGCTCTTTACCAGATTATGTATATGGATAAGGTTCCGTCAAGTGCGGCGGTTAATGAATCCGTTAAACTGATAAAAGCTTCGAAAGATAAATTCAGTGCAAATTTTGTTAACGGAGTTTTAAGAAATATTTTAAGAAATGAAATTAAGCTTCCGCAGGATAATTCCGTTAAATCACTAAGCATTCGTTATTCTTGCCCCGAATGGATCGTGAAATCTTTCGTTTGCGATTACGGTGCAGAATGCGCCGAAAAGCTACTCGAAGACTCCCTTTTAACTCCTCCTGTAACTTTAAGAGTTAACACAACAAAAATAACCCAACAAAAACTTATTGATGATTTTTCCAAAAACGGTGTTTGCGCTTTAGAAGCATCTTGCGAGAACGCCATTGAAATAAAAGGCGGAATATCTGTTAAATCCGATCCGTTTTATAAAATGGGCTTATATCATATTGAAGATATTTCTTGTCAAAAAGCCGTTTTGCAGTTATCGCCCAAACCCGGTGAAACAATTCTTGATATGTGTTCTTCGCCTGGCGGAAAAGCGTTTTCAATGGCTGAAATTATGAAAAACAACGGCAAAATAGTTGCTTGTGATGTAAGTGAAAATCGCGTATCCCTTATTAAAAGAGGTGTTAAACGGTTGGGACTTACCTGTATTGACCCAAAAGTTTGTGATGCAACGGTTTTTAATAAGGATTTAGGGCTTTTTGATGCGGTTTTGTGTGATGTTCCTTGTTCGGGACTTGGCGTCATCAGAAGAAAACCGGATATAAAATATTCAAAAAGTGATAATCTTGAAAGTCTTTGTGAAACACAGCTTTCAATACTTTCAAATGCATCAAATTATGTTAAGTCAGATGGCAGGATAATGTATTCAACCTGCACACTCAGAAAAGATGAAAATGAAAAAATCATAAGCAAATTTTTGGATAAAAATCCGGATTTTGAACTTTCATCTCAATATACTTTTATGCCTTTCTCCGATTTATCGGACGGCTTTTATTACGCACTATTAAAGCGCAGGTGATTATCCATACATAATAAAATTGATCTTAAATCGCTTTCGTTTGATGAGGTTTCTGATCTTGTTTTATCGCTTGGTGAAAAATCTTTCAGAGCAAAGCAGATATATAAATGGCTTTTGTCGGGGGTTGATTCTTTTGACGAAATGACCGATGTTTCCAAATCCCTTCGTGACAAGCTAAACGATTGCGGTTATCTTTGCGCTTGTGAAATCGAAAAAAAGTTTGTTTCGAAGATAGACGGAACGATAAAATATGTTTTTCGTCTTTTTGACGGCGAATATATCGAATCGGTTGTGATGAAATATGAGCACGGTTACACAATTTGCATTTCAACACAAATCGGTTGCCTTATGGGATGCAAATTTTGCGCTTCCGGTATAGGCGGATTGATAAGAAGCCTTACGGCCGGCGAAATGTTGGCACAGATACTAACGGCCCAAAAAGATAACGGTATCAGGATTTCAAATGTCGTTTTAATGGGTATGGGTGAACCGCTTGATAATTTTGATAATGTAAGCCGTTTCTTAGAACTTGTTTCGGATGAAAAAGGGCTTAATATCGGCCTTCGCCATATAACTCTTTCAACATCGGGTGTCGTTACGGGAATATATAAATTAGCTGAGCTTAATTTGCCGATAACCCTTTCAATTTCGCTTCATGCTCCGTTTGATGATATGCGCGAATCTATAATGCCCATTAATAAAAAATGGAAAATTGCAGAGCTTATAAGTGCTTGCAAGGATTATCAAAAGAAAACAACAAGGCGAATTTCATTTGAATATGCACTTATTGACGGGTTTAACGATTCGGCGGAATGTGCAAAAGAACTATCGAAAATAACAAAAGGCGTTATGTGCCATATAAACCTTATTCCGGCAAATCCGGTTAAGGAAAATTCGTTCAAAAAGCCCGATGGGGCTAAAATAAAAGATTTTTGCAAAAAAATTGAAAATTTAGGGCTTAATGCAACCGTAAGAAGAACTCTTGGAGCAGATATAGATGCTTCATGCGGTCAACTTCGAAAAAGAGTAAAGGAGGATAAGAAGAATGCAGATTTATTCTAAAACCGATATCGGAAAAGTTCGAAAATGCAATGAAGATTCAATCTATACAAAGCTTTTGAACAATGAAACTGCAATCGCCGTTGTTTGTGATGGTATGGGCGGTGCGTCCGGCGGAAAAATCGCAAGCGAAAAGGCGGCAGAGATTATCGGTGAATATATCGAAAAATCGATGCGGAATAAC
>JAZUJA010000044.1:0-17830 GCA_045642495.1 Acutalibacteraceae bacterium | reverse complement strand
CATCGGAATGATAAGCGAGCCGCCCTCATCACAAATTGTTATCGACCAAACGGAAAATTCCTGCGGTGTATCTTTAATATTTTTGATGCGGTTTATAACCTGCATTGATGCATCCTGCGCGTCCATTCTTATTTCAAGCTGACGCTGAACACCGGTATTTTTTTCGGCAGGTTTTGTGAAAATTGCGCCCACCGCTGTTTTTTTAACCTGAACGGGCTCATCATCCGGTGCATAGCAATAAGGATAAACCTCGGGCGTTTTCCATATTCTGTGACCGCCGAAGTTCTCCCAATGTCTGCCTTTGCCCCAAAAATCCTGATAATCGCCGTCGTCCCGCTTCATAAAGTTTTCTTTATCGGTTGAAAGGATATTCTGTCCGCCGATGTAACCGAAACGGATAATGCGCGGGCCTATGTCAAGCGTCATAAACGCTTCAATCGATTCATTTGAAACGCAAAGCACTCTGCCGAAATTTTTATAGTTTTCAATTTCCTTAAAATAAATCATAATTTTCTCCAAAACCCCTTAAATTTATAAATCTTCTGCCTTTATAAGTTTTCTTGTGTATTCTTTTCCGCATTCAAACGGATTTTCGGTTGAAAGAGCATAAATATCCGTTGCCCTGCATTCGCTTAAAAACAGATTTTTTTCAATCTCACCTAAAGCCGCAATTTCTTTTGCGGATGAAAAAAACGGAATAAGCGAAACGCATGATTTAAGATGCTCTCTGCCTCGCTTCCCGATGCCTAAAATCCTGGCATAAGGCGCAGGCACCATAAAGAAGCGCTTATCAAAACCTAAAAAAGCGGAAATAATAAGTCGCCTTACTCTCGCCAATGTGTAGCGCTTTGTTTTAATAAGGGCGTAAAGTTCATCTAAGTTGGCGGCTTTTCTTGCCGCTTCAAAAAGTCGGTTTTCAATGCCCTCGCTTATATCGGGTAAATTTTTGAAATCCTCTGCCGTTTTTGTTCTCAAATTGCATAAAATCGCTTTTTCAAGTGCCTTTATATCCGAAATGTTTTCGGGCTTCATATCGGTATATAAAGCGGCAGTTTGTTCATCGCCCTTTGCCCAGCATTCTCTTATAAACGATGCACTGCAAAAGCCGTTTTGCGCGGTGGCGCAATCGTGATCAACGCCTAATCGCTTGACCGTTAAAAAATTTATCGAAAGCTTTAACTGCTTTGCCGCAAGAATGTATTCAATTCCTAAATTGTTGTTAGGGGAAGAAAGCAAATCTTTTTGAACGCCAAGTTCTTCCGCCGCTTTTTGCCGTGCCGCCGCAAAGGTGACACCGCTTTTCATAATCTCGGAAACCGTTTTATGAAATTTATCACTTAAAATAATATCCGCCGCATTATAAAGCAATTCAATATCGCCGCATTCAGAGCCGAATATTATCGCTTCACATCCGGCGCTATATAACTGCCAAACTCCGCAAAGCGCAAAATTCGGTGCCGCGGAGCAACTGTAAATACAAGGCATTTCAAGCACAATATCCACACCGGCTTTAAGTGCGGCGGCGGTTCGATGTTCCTTTTCTGCTATCGCCGTGTCACCGCGCTGAACAAAATTTCCGCTTAGCGAACAAATAACCGTTTCGGCATATTTTCTCGCTTCGCTTATAAGATATTTGTGTCCGTTATGCAGGGGATTAAACTCAGCAATTATTCCAATGGCTTTCAAAAAAATCCCCCTTCAAAAAAATCTTGAAAAAATGCAATAAATCTATTATCATTGTTTTTAGATATTGTATCACAAAAGTTTAATATCTTCAATTATTTTTTGGCGGTGTTATAATGAATTCAAAACAACTTATTGATAAAATCACAAGCGGCGCGTTTGATAACGATTTTATGTTTCTTTACGGTGAAACACAAAACGCCCGAAAAAGATATGCCGATGCTGTTTGCGAGTTTGTAAAAATTTACGGAGAAAGGGATAATTTAAGACTTTTTTCAGCTCCCGGCAGAACCGAAATCGGCGGAAATCACACCGATCATCAGCACGGTTGCGTTCTTGCTGCCGCCGTTCATCTTGATGTTATAGCGGTTGTAAGCGAAAATAGTTCCGATATAGTTAATATAAAATCAAAAGGCTATGAGATGGATAGTGTTGATCTTAACAATCTATCCCCAGAAAATTGCAAGAAAGATAAGTCTAATGCTCTTATTATGGGCGTTCTTTGGGGATTTTCGCAAAAAGGATATAAGTTAAGCGGTTTTGATGCTTATACTACATCGGATGTTCTTAAAGGTTCCGGTCTTTCCTCTTCAGCCGCGTTTGAAGTGCTTGTTTCAAATATTGTAAACGGTGTTTATTGCGGCGGTGAAGTTGACCCGGTTGAGATTGCCAAAATCTCGCAGATGGCAGAGCGCGATTTCTTCGGAAAACCCTGCGGTTTGCTTGACCAAATGGCAAGCTCTGTCGGTGGATTTTCCTATGCTGATTTTAATGATCCGCAAAACCCGATCATTGAAAAAATTGATGCCGATTTTAATAAGTCCGGTTATACTCTTTGCGTTGTCGATACGGGCGGAAGCCACGCGGGACTTACGGACGATTATGCCGATATAACAAAGGAATGTAAGGCGGTCAGCAATGCGCTTGATGTCGATTATTTAAGAGATGCCGACAAAGAAAAATTTTACGCAAGCCTTAAAGAATTAAGAGATAAATGCGGCGATCGCGCTATTCTCCGCGCGTTCCATTTCTTTAATGAAAACGATAGGGCAAATGCGCAGAAAAAGGCTTTGCTATGCGGCGATTTCGGTGAATTTTTCCGCCTTGTTAACGAATCGGGAAATTCATCTTATAAATATTTGCAAAATTTGTTTTCAACATCAAATGCAAACCGGCAGGGCCTTTGCCTTTGCCTTGCACTCACAGAGGAATTTTTAGGCGGTTTTGGTGCTTGCCGTGTTCACGGCGGCGGCTTTGCCGGAACGGTTCAGTGTTATGTTGATAACAAAAAGCTTCCCGCTTATAAGCAGATGATTGAAGCCGTTTTCGGCGATAATTCCTGCATTCCCATAAGAATAAGACCCGTTGGCGGTTACGAGCTTAAAGAAAAATAAAAACCCAAATATAGCAAAAAGCACTTAGCGTAAAAAACTAAGTGCTTTTTTATTTGACTTGTATTAAACTCTTTCCTTGATTTCCTTAGCGATTTTCTCAACAAATTCTTCAAGCTTATAAACAGTTGTTTCGCCTGTATCTCTGCTTCTAACGGAAATTTCTTTGTTTTCGATTTCCTTAGCGCCGATAATGATCATATAGGGGCAACGGTCGATGGAACGAGCCTCGCGGATCTTATATCCGATAGTTTCATTTCTGTTATCAAGATCAGCTCTGACACCTGCATCACAGAGTGTTTCATAAACCTGCTTTGCAAAACTGTCGTCTGTTCCGGGAAGTGTCATAACCTTTGCCTGAACGGGGGAGAGCCATGTCGGGAACTTGCCGGCAAAATGCTCGGTTAAAATACCGATAAATCTTTCGATTGAGCCATAGCAAACGCGGTGAATCATAATCGGTCTTTGCTTTTCGTTGTTTTCATCAACATAGGTAAGATCAAAGTTTTGGGGCATCTGGAAGTCAAGCTGAATCGTGCCGCACTGCCATGTTCTGCCCAAACTGTCACGAAGGTGGAAGTCGATCTTCGGGCCGTAGAATGCGCCGTCACCCTCGTTGATAATATAATCAAGGCCGATTTGTTTAAGCGCGTTTTCAAGACCCTTTGTTGCTGCTTCCCAATCTTCATCGCTGCCCATACTGTCTTCGGGGCGGGTGGAAAGCTCAACAAAATATTCGAAACCAAACTTTGTGTAAACGCTGTTGATAAGGTTAACAACGCCGATGATTTCATCAGTTATTTGCTGTCTTGTCATAAAGATGTGCGCATCGTCCTGCGTGAAGCAACGAACACGGAAGAGCCCGTGAAGCGCACCTTTTAACTCATGGCGGTGAACAAGACCGAGTTCGCCGACACGAAGAGGAAGTTCCTTATAGCTGTGGGGTTTTGAGCCGTAAACCATAACGCCGCCGGGGCAGTTCATCGGCTTGATGCAATATGTTTCATCATCAATGATGGTTGAATACATATTATCTTTATAATGATCCCAGTGTCCGCTTGTTTCCCAAAGGTGACGGTTCATTATCATAGGGGTTGAAACTTCAACATAACCGGCTTTTCTGTGAATTTCGCGCCAATAATCAATAAGTGTGTTTTTAAGCACCATACCCTTCGGCAGGAAGAAGGGGAAACCGGGGCCTTCATCGCAAAGCATGAAAAGATCCATTTCCTTGCCTATCTTGCGGTGATCGCGGCGCTCTGCCTCCTCCATAAGTTTAAGATAATCGTCAAGCTCTTCCTGAGTCTTGAAAGCGATACCGTTAATACGGGTAAGCATCTTATTGTTTTTATCGTTTTTCCAATATGCGCCGGACTGCTGGGTGATCTTAAACGCTTTGAGCGCTTTTGTATAGCAAAGGTGAGGTCCTATGCACATATCAATGTATTCACCCTGTTGGTAAAAACTGATTTCAGCATCTTCGGGCAAATCGCCGATATGCTCAACCTTATAATTTTCGTTTCTTTCCTGCATAAGCTTAACTGCTTCTTCACGGGGAAGAATAAAGGGCTTTATCGGAAGATTTTCCTTAACGATTTTCTTCATTTCCTTTTCAATGGCGGCAAGATCCTCATCGGTAAGCTTGCGATCGCCTAAATCAACATCATAATAAAAACCTTTTTCGGTTGCAGGGCCATAGCCGAAATCAGCTTCAGGGAAAAGGCGCTTGATTGCCTGCGCCATAACATGAGCGGCAGTATGGCGAAGAACTTCCGCTTCCTGTTCCGGTGCCGCTTCAGCAACAGTACCGTCTTTGTAAATGATCTTCATATATTTTGTCCTCCTTAAATAAAACAAAAAACTTCGTCCCTAAAAAAGGGACGAAGCATAACTTATAACTCCGCGGTTCCACCCGACTTCCGCATAAAGCGGCACTCAATAACCTTAACGCAGTTAATACGGCTGCGGTTTTTTAACCCCGCGACACTCAAAGGTGGTCTCACCCCAAAATCACAGTACACCGTTCACACCAAAACACGGCGCTCTCTTAAAAGGAATAGAGGGGCTAATGTCCTTATCATCGTTTTATATGAATATTTTATTCTTATTATAAGCTTTTGTCAAGTTATTTTACTATTTCTCTTGCCGTTTCAATAAATTTTGCCATAGCTCGGTTGCAGTATCTTGTTTTTTTGTGGGCTATATAGAGGGTTCGGCGGTCGTCCGATGTGTCAATAGCATAAAGCACAACCTTGTTTTTATACTTCGTGTATTTGAACATCATATCCGATGTAAAGCATATTCCCGAGCCCGATGAAGCCAACGCATAAGAAACCGAAAGCTGATCAACGCTGAATTTGATTTCCGGGGAAATATCCGCTTCCTTAAACATATTGATGGCGCGGTTATACATATCGTTTCCGTTTGAAAGCAGAATGAAACTTTCATTTGCAAACTCTTTAAGTGAAACGCGCTTTGCCCGGTTTAGATCAACCGTATCGTGATAAATATCATCAGGGGATATCTGGCAATCCTTCAGTTTTTTGTTTATCGGATTAGATTTCGGAACGGCAAGAAGGATTTTTTCCTCGGTTATCGGATAACCCTTATAACTGCCGATATATTCATCAATACTATCCATAACAATATCAATGCGGTCATCTGCAACATATTCGTTAAGCTTGCTTGAACTTGCTTCAACAAGATTTATTTTTATTTTCGGATAAACAGATAAGAACCTTTCAATTATTGCGGGCATAATATAAGAGGAAGAAAGATAATTGGTTCCGCCTATATTTATAACACCCGTTTCAAGACCGTGAATATCGTTTAATTTCTCTTGAAAATCTTCTTCTGCCTGCTTCATTTTTTTTGCGGCTTCAATGTATGCTTTGCCAACATCCGTCGGCTCAATAGAAGCGCCCATTCGTTCAAAAAGCGGAGCGCCTAAATCGGTTTCAAGATTTTTGATCGCGGCGCTTAAAGATGGCTGCGAAATAAAAAGTTTTTTTGCGGCGCGGGTGAAATTGCGCTCCTCATCAAGCGCACAAACATATCTGTATTTGCTGAACATTTTTCTCCTCCTGTAATAGTCATTTTCTATGAAAAGTATCAAAATAAAGTATTTGACTATATAATAACACGGGTTTAGAATGATGTCAATGTTTTTATTGCAATACAAACAAACAAATTTTTGGAGGAATAGTAATTATGTTTAATTCAGAATACCTAAACAGAGTATATGAAACGGTTGAGCGCAGAAGCCCTTCCGAAAAAGAATTTTTACAGGCAGTTAAAGAGGTTTTCGAATCTTTAGAACCTATTGTTGATAATAATCCGCTTATCGAAAAAAACGGTGTGCTTGAAAGGCTTGTTGAGCCGGAAAGACAAATCTTTTTCCGTGTTCCTTGGGTTGATGATACAGGCACAGTTCGCGTTAACCGCGGATACAGAATTCAGTTTAACTCGGCAATCGGCCCTTTTAAGGGCGGTCTTCGCTTTCATCCGTCCGTAAATTCATCTGTTATGAAATTTTTGGGCTTTGAGCAGATTTTCAAAAACTCCCTTACCGGTCTTCCGATGGGTGGTGCAAAGGGCGGCTCGGACTTTGATCCTAAGGGCAAGTCCGATGTTGAAATAATGCACTTCTGCCAAAGCTTTATGACCGAGCTTTCGCGTCATATCGGATCGGATACCGATGTTCCCGCGGGTGATATCGGTGTTGGCGCGCGTGAAATCGGCTATATGTTCGGTCAGTATAAGCGAATGCGCAATGAATCCGCAGGTGTTTTGACCGGAAAAGGTCTTTCTTACGGCGGCTCTCTTGCAAGAACCGAGGCAACGGGTTACGGGCTTTGCTATTTTGTCGGTAAAATGCTCAAAGAAATGCAAAACGATTCTTTTGAAGGCAAAACCGTTGTTATTTCGGGCTCAGGTAATGTTGCTATCTATGCTGCGCAAAAGGCGATCGAGCTTGGCGCAAATGTTGTTGCTCTTTCGGATTCAAACGGATATATCTATGATGAAAACGGCATAAATGTTGAGGTTATCAAGCAGATAAAAGAGGTTGAACGCGGAAGAATTAAAGAATATGTTTCCCGCGCAGGCGGAAAATATTTTGAGGGAAGCAATGGTATTTGGAGCATTAAATGCGATATTGCTCTGCCTTGCGCAACACAGAACGAACTTTCAAAAGAAAGCGCCGAAATGCTTGTTAAAAACGGTGTTAAGCTTGTGGCTGAGGGCGCAAATATGCCCTCAACACCCGAGGCAATCGCCGTGTTCAAAAAGGCAGGCGTTGCGTTTGGCCCCGCAAAGGCGGCAAACGCGGGCGGTGTTGCAACAAGCGGACTTGAGATGTGCCAGAATTCCATGCGCTACGGTTGGAGCTTTGAAGAGGTTGACGGAAAGCTTAAAAATATTATGGAAAATATTTTCGATAATTGCTATAAAACCTCGGAAAAATACGGCGAAAAAGGCGACCTTGTTTTGGGCGCGAATGTTGCCGGCTTCTTAAAGGTTTGCGATGCAATGCTTGCACAGGGCATATAAGAAAAAAGTTTTTTACAAAGGGCGGTTTATACCGTCCTTTTTTATTTTTTGTTATCGTTTTTTTATAATTATAGAATAAAACTATAACAATTATATTTTATATAAAGAATAGAATATGACAATAACCAAAAAATCATTTCTTATAAAAATAAAAAACTTCGCTCCCTAAAATAGAAGCGAAGTTTTTTATAAATTGCTCTGTTGCAAGATGTTTTTTATTTCTTTAGAACTTCAAGTGCATGCTCGTAAATTTGGTGGCGTAAATCGTTGTTTGGCGCTTTAAGTATATGCTGAACATAAAAAAGCGAAAAATCGTTATCGGTATCGATTGCCAAAAAAGCACCTGCGGCACCGCCCCAACCGAAATCTCGGTAAAAATCGCCCGGCTTGGGGCAGCGAATTCCCAAACCGTAGTTGTTGGTTTCTTTGCACCAATAGCTTTCCATTTGCTTTTCATTAAGGCGCGGTGTCGTCATCAGTTCAACGGTTGAACGTTTGATGAGCGTTTCACCGGACCTTAAAGCCTCTGTAAATTTAACGTAATCATTCAAACTTGTAATACATCCGGCACCGCCGCTTTCATATTTTGAGCCAAGCTTGTAAAGCTGGATCTCATTGTTTATGTGCATAGCAGATCTTGTGAAATCGGAGTAAAGATACTGCGGCGCGATTTCACTTAGGCGTTCTTCGGGAAGTGAAAATGTTGTATCATTCATACCCAAACGGTCAAAAATGTTTTTCTTAACATATTCGCCGAACCGCATACCCGTAATCACCTCGATAAATGCCGCCAGAACATCATGGCATAAACTGTATTGCCATTTTTCGCCCGGTTCAAAGTCAAGCGGCTCCGCGGCTATGTATTTCATCGCCTCGCGGGTAGGGCATTCGCCGTTTGTGTCACTTTTAAGCTTTTTTATCGAGGGGGAGTTAATGTTATAGTTAAATCCCGCCGTCATTTCAAAAAGATGCTTTATAAGTATCGGTTTTTCTGCGGGTTTGATACCGTTTTCTGTTTTTACGGTCATTTCGGTAAACTCGGGCATATAATCGCTCAATTTGTCTTCAAGGGAGAAAGCACCCTGTTCCCAAAGCTGCATAGCCGCAACGCAGGTTATCGGCTTTGAGCAAGAATAAACATTGTAAAGCTCGTTGCCTTTTACACGCTCGCTTTTCATATCTTTGTATCCGTTGGAGTGGCGATAGATACATTCTCCGTTTTTCATTATTATACAGTCGAAATACGGAACGCCCATTTTCAAATATCCATCAAGATACTCAGTGAATTTTTGAAACATAGTTTTCTCCTTTGTGAATTTGTTTGAAAGTATTATTGCATAAGCAAATCCTTTTTTCAAGTGTTTTATCAATATCGGATATCTTGTGGGTTGACTTTATATAGTTTTTATTATAGAATAAATCTATAATTTACATACATAAGTATAAGGAGAAAATTATGGCAACATTCAAATGTACTGCCGCCGGCGATACAATGGTTTTCAGAAGATTTCCCGGCGAGTATGAAGGTTTTTCGGAGCTTAAAAAATTTATTGCGCGCGGCGATATGCGATTTTTCAACCTTGAAACAACGGTTCATGATTTTGAAACGCCCGGTGCGGCTCTTTCGGGCGGAAGTTGGTTCTGCGCCGAACCGCGTGTGCTTCACGATATGCACAATTTCGGATTTAACTGCACAACAACCGCAAACAATCATTCACTTGATTACGGCATAGAAGGTCTTAAAAAGACGCTCAAATATGTTAAAGCGGAAGATTTTGCGGTTTCAGGAACGGGCAACACTCTTGCAGAGGCCACTGCGCCTTGCTATATCGATAAGCCCTATGGCAGATATGCGCTTATTTCCTGCACAACATCATTCACACCCGACTGTATGGCAGGTCAGCAAACAAAATATATGGTCGGCAGACCCGGTGTTAACGGTGTTTCGGTTGATACAACCTTTTATGTTAATCCCGAGGATATTGATACCATTCGCAGAATAGCGCTTGAAACGGGTATCAACGGCGCGGCTGATATTTCCCGTGCTGAAGGTTATCTGCCGCCTCTTCCCGAGGGCGTTGCGCAAATGGGCTCAATTTCCTTTAAGGCAGGAAAACCCGGAAAGGAAACCCATCCTAAAAAGAGCGACCTTGAAAGACTTGTTGAA
This sequence comes from Acutalibacteraceae bacterium, assembly GCA_045642495.1. GTDB lineage: Bacteria > Bacillota > Clostridia > Oscillospirales > Acutalibacteraceae > UBA737. The sequence continues at coordinate 8,038 of JAZUJA010000044.1, read as the reverse complement.
GCGGTTAAAGATGCGAAATTCTTCTCGGATTATGTTGCCGTTAGTGTTCATTCGCATCAGCTTAGAGCAACCTCTAAAGAAGAACCCGATCAGTTTTTTGAAGAACTTTCCCATGCGCTCATTGATGCCGGCGCTGATGTAATAATCGGTACTGGCCCTCATCTTATAAGACCTATTGAAATATATAAAGGCAAACCTATTTTCTATTGCCTCGGTGACTTTATTCTGCAAAATGAAACAATGAAATTTGTTCCGGACGGTATGTTCTTAAAGCAGGGTATGACCGGTAATGAAAAAATGCGCGATATGTATGAAAAGCGTTCAAACGGCGGCAAAAAAGGTCTTTACTATTCAAAGGTTATGTTTGAAGCAATCGTGCCCTATTGGGAGGAGAAGGACGGTAAGCTTACCGAAATAACACTTCTTCCCGTTGAACTCGGTTTCGGTCAGCCGCAATCAATCGGCGGTTTGCCGCGTCCCTGCTTTGATAAGGGCATTATCGAGCGTTTAGCCGAAATGAGCAAGGCATACGGAACAGAAATAACGATCGATGAAAACGGTCTTGGAAAAGTTAAACTTTAAGGAGATTTTTAATTATGTCTATTTCAAAAAAGATTGAAAAATATGCTGAGGAATGTCAGGAAGAACTTAAACAGCTTATCCGCGAAATCGCCGTTATTCCGGCTCCCTCACATCATGAGGAAAAAAGAGTTGAATATGTTAAAAACTGGATGATAAATCAGGGCGCAAAGGATGTTTATGTTGATGATGCGCTTAATGTTGTTTGGCCCTACAATGTGAAAGAGGATAACGATGTTATAGTATTTATGGCTCATACCGATCTTGTTTTCCCCGAATCAACACCGCTTGAAATTGTTGAGGAAAACGGAAGATGGATATGCCCCGGTATCGGTGATGATACCGCGCGCCTCGGAACTCTTCTTATGGCGGCAAAATATTTCACTCAAAATGAGGCAAAATCCGATTACGGCATACTCTTTGTTGCAAACTCCTGCGAGGAGGGTCTCGGCAACCTTAAAGGCAGTCGTATGATCGTTGATACATACGGAAAGAGAATTAAGTATTTTGTAACTTATGATAGCATACTTGCAAATATCGTTACCCGTGCCGTAGGTTCTCACAGATATAAAGTAACCGTTAAAACCGAGGGCGGTCACTCGTTCGGCAAATTCGGAAACAGAAACGCTATCCGCGTTATGGCTTCCATTATCGATACGCTTTATTCGGTAAAGGTTCCCGAAAACGGAACTGACTCAAAAACAACATACAACGTTGGCGGAATAAAGGGCGGAACATCTGTAAACACTATCGCTCAGGAATGCGAAATGCTTTATGAATACCGTTCAAATGACCGTGAATGTCTTGCAAAAATGGAAGATATGTTCCGCAAGGTTATCGAAGCATACCGTGCAACCGGTGTTGAAATTAAGGTTGATCTTTTGGGTGAGCGTCCCTGCAACGGCGATGTTGACGAGAAAGAACACAGAAAACTTATAAATATGGCGGCTGATTCCGCAAGAGCAGTCGGCTTTACAAATATTAAAGAAGGCTCCGGCTCAACCGATGCAAACTATCCGCTTTCAAAGGGTATTCCGGCTATCTGCACGGGAACCTGCATTGCGGGCGATGCGCACCGTCTTGATGAATGGGTTGAAATTGAAAGCCTTAAACCCGGAATGAAATTCATCCTTGATTTTATGAGCAAATTCTTCAAATAATAAACTGAAAGGCAAACACTCTCGGGTGTTTGCCTTTTTTTTGTTGAAATAATAGAATATCTGTGGTATTATTCTTTTGTTGCAAATCGGAAACCGGTGAAATTCCGGTACGAGCCCGTCGCCGTGAGGTGCAAAAAATCTTTTTCTGATCCCCTTTGCCGCAAATCGGGGAGAAACGCCATTGAGAATAATCTTGAGAAGGCGAAAAAGATGTGCCGAGTCGAAATACCTTTTGCAATAAAACCTTTTTATAAAAAACTGCGAGCGCCGGTAAATAAAAGGAAAAAATTAATAGGAGAATGAAAAAATGGTAAAAAATTCTTGTAAAAAAATCATTTCTTTCGGTCTTGCTCTTGTGCTTATTGCGGCTATGGCACTTATGCTTTCATCTTGCGGCACGGCTGAAAACAACGAAACTTCTTCTGCTGCACAGGTAGTATCAAAAGAAGTTAAAACAGTAGGTACAGGTTCAACACAGTTTGATTTTTCCTGCACCGCAAAGAACGGTGAAAAAACCGAGTTTAAGGTTAATACCGACAAAAAAACAGTAGGCGATGCGTTGCTTGACGCCGGACTTATCGCAGGCGAAAACGGTGATTACGGCCTATATGTTAAAACCGTAAACGGCGAAACACTCGATTTTGAAAAAGACGGATATTATTGGGCATTTTATGTGAATGATGATTTCGCATCTTCCGGTGTTGATCAAACTGAAATCAAGCAGGGTGAAGCCTATGCTTTCGTTGCTTCTAAGTAATGAAGATTTCAGTTAAAGAAACAGTATTATTTGCGTTTATCGGTGCGCTGATGTATATTTCAAAGGTTTTGCTTTCCTTTATCCCGAATGTTCATCTAATTGCAACCTTTATTGTTGCAACCACAGTTGTGTTCAGGGCAAAGGCATTATATCCTTTATATACATTTGTTTTCCTTTGCGGACTTTTCGGCGGATTTAATCTGTGGTGGATCCCGTATCTTTATATCTGGACATTGCTTTGGGGCGTGATTATGCTTATCCCGCAAAAACTAAAATATAAAGAACGGATATTCATATATGTAACAATTTCCTCATTGCACGGTTTTCTTTTCGGAACACTTTATGCTCCGTTTCAGGCGATTGCTTTCGGACTTTCGTTAAAAGGAACGATTGCATGGATCGTTGCAGGTCTTCCGTTTGATGCGATACACGGATTTGGAAACCTTGTTTGCGGATTGCTTATAATGCCTATGATAAAGGTTTTTACCATGGCAAAGGAAAAAATAGATTTTAACAGATTAAAATAAATTAAAGGGGCGAAAAAATGGCTGTTTTTCTGATTGTAGCGGCTGTGATTATCGGACTTCCGCTTTTATGTCTTATATTTTTGTTTTTGGCAAGTGTTTTTGTTAAAAAAGAATTTCATGATAAGGATAGTCCTTTTTACAGAATTTTGCTGAATTTTATTGTTGATGCAATAATGTTTTTCTCTAATGTAAAAGTTGATTTTGAAGGGGAAAACAATTTGCCGGAAAACGGTCGCTTTCTTATCGTTTCCAATCATCTTTCCAATTTTGATCCCATTGTAACATGGAAAGCAATGCGAAAGTATAAGCTGACATTTGTAAGCAAACCCGAAAATTTTAAGATCCCCATTGCAAACGGGATTTTAAGAAAATGTTGCGCTATTGCCATTGACAGGGAAAATCCGCGCAACGCTATAACCGCAATAAATCAGGCGGCGGATCTTTTGAAACGCGGCGAAGTGTCTGTTGGAATATATCCTGAGGGAACAAGAAATAAAACAGACGATGTTTTGCTTCCGTTTCATACAGGCGTTTTCAAAATAGCGCAAAAAGCAAAAGTTCCCGTTGTTGCAGCAGTTGTTAAAAACACTGAAAAGGTGCATAAAAACGCCCCTTTCAAAAGAACAAAAGTAACTGTTAAAATATTAAAAACTTTCAGTGCCGAATATGCATGTTCTCTTAAAAGTAAAGATTTAGGAGAAGAAGTTCGCAATTTAATGGAAGAAGAACTGAGCAAATAAAATAAAAAAGCACGGGCAAAACCCGTGCTTTTTTACTTCATATATTTAGCGAAAATTTCGTTTGCTTTTTCTTTAATGTCTTTTCCGAAAACGATACTACGCTTGTTTTTCATATCGTTTGCCGTTCCGCATTCAGTATGGTATTCAAGCTCAATATCATTATAAAAAATAATAATGTCACTTTTGCAGTTTCCGATCGCGTTATCCCATTTAAGCGAGGAAATCATTTCCGAAATTGTTTTTGAATCTTCTTCGTTCAACTTATATTTGTTGTCTTTATCGCTTGTTTTGGCGATACTTAAATATTTGCTGCTTTCCGAAACATTTTTGTTTGAGCCACATGCACATAAAGCAAAAATCAAACAAAAGCAAAGGGAAAAGGCTAATATCTTCTTCATATTTTTTCACCTTTATGGATATTTTCTTAAAAAATCAACTTATTATAACATATCATTTAATTTATGTAAATGGAAAAAGTAAGAAATTGTTCCAAAAGTTTTGAATTTGACATTTTTGCTTTTATTATGTATAATATAATCATAAAAAATGATAAAAGGGGGAAGAGTTACTTGAAAAATATCAAAAAAACAGTTGGTGTTTTATTTGGGATTTTTCTGTGCATACTTGTTGTTCACTTTGCACCCAAAGCTTCGGCTATGGTTATCGGAAGAATAAACGGCAGCGGTGTAAATGTTCGCTCGGCCCCTTCAAATTCTGCGGATAAACTGTATTCTTTCTCTTATGATTGGGTATATGTTAACAAATCTGAAAAAGGCGATAGTATCAGTTCGTGGGGACCAACATGGTATAATGTTTCAACCGGCGACGGAAAAAACGGATATGTTTACGGTGAATATGTCTATATGTCTGACGGAGTAACGCCCGAAGCGCAAATATACATATCTAAAAGAGCAAAAATGTTTGCTGCTCCCGGAACATGGAATACTTTTATTGGTTATGTTGATCCGTGCAACGCATCATCTTTCGGTACACTTGCCGATGACGACGGTGATTTATGGTATTTTGTTAAAACAGAATCCGGACTTTCCGGCTTTGTTTACAGCAGTTATGTTTCTTCTGCACCTCCTCAGCCACCGTCTCCCCCCGTTGTTCCGGACTCACCTTCAACTAATCTGCCGACGGTTTATGTAACCGATTCGGTTAATATAAGAAGTCATCCGGGCACATGGAATTCGTTGGTCGGAACGATTAGCAGCGGTAAGGTTTATTCCTACGGAACAGAGCTTGATACTGACGGCGATGTTTGGTATCATATTGTAACTCCTTCCGGACTTGAAGGATATATTTACAGTAAATATATCAGCGAAACGATGCCGGGAATGAACGATTATATTTATGATGCAAACTTTGAGAATAATCTTCTTAATTTCCCCGAAAGTTATCGAAATTCGCTTCGTGCCCTTCATGCTTTATATCCTAATTGGCGATTTTATGCCGATAATATTCCATTTACAAGGTATGAAGCGGTATCAGCTGAATACGGAAGAAAGGTTGTTGAAAAAAGCTGTATTTCCGATCCTTCTTGGTCTGACGGACAAAAGGATAGCCGATATGATAACGCTTCTCGAAGTTGCATACAATATTTTTTAAGTCCTGAAAATTTCCTTGATTCAAAAAGTGTTTTTATGTTTATGAATCAGTGTTATGATCCTAACATCAGCAGCGATTCGGCACTAAAAGCGATAATAAAAAATACTTTTCTTGATAATTCTGCATATCCCGGGATAATAAAAGAAGCGGCAAAACTTTCCGGTGTTTCCGAGCTTGTTATAGCCGCAACGATCATAACAGAACAAGGCTCAAAGGGCTCAAGCTCGCTTATTTCCGGAGCATATCCCGGTTATGAAGGCTATTTTAACTATTTTAATATCGGCGCGGTCGATTCCAATCCGATAATCGGCGGTCTTGAATATGCAAAAACTCACGGTTGGAATTCTCATCTGGCGGCAATAGCAGGCGGCGCATCATTTTATGCCGAAAAGTATATATCTGTTGGGCAAAACACTTATTTTTATAAGGACTTTAATATAAAATATCCGGATAAGCTTTGGCATCAGTATGCAACAAATGTTCATGATGCGTATAACAGCGCACAGATAATAAGCCGCAGTTTCACTTCGGAATATTCTTCGGAGATATCGTTCTTTATTCCCGTATATAAGGATGAAATAAATATTTCCTGCTCTCATAATTATGTTGCAAGTGTTGTTGAACCAACATTTACTTCAAATGGTTATACAAGGCATACCTGTTCAAAATGCGGTGACAGTTATAACGATTCCTATGTTCCCGCTATCGTAAGAGGTGACTTTTCGGGCGACGGTTTGTGTGACAGTGACGATGCAATAATCCTTTTATTGTGCGGTTTGAACGGTCAAACACCCTCGCAACCTGCGGATTTGAATAAAGACGGTATGTTTGATAGTGATGATGCTATTTATCTTTTGTATCATGTTTTAGATCCGACAAGTTTTCCGTTTTAATTAAAAACAGTCTTCAAAAGAAGACTGTTTTTTGTTTCTATCTTTTTTCAAGTTGGGCGATCTTATTTTGCAAAATAAGGCGCTCTTCTTTTATTTCTTCAAGTTCCGCTTTCAAAGCCTCTATTTCCGATTTGGTTTCACTTTTTTCAGGAATATAAAAATCATTTTTACTTATTCCGAGATATTTTGCGAATTTTAATATGGAATTATTCATTATATCGCCTCCGAAAGATTTATAGCATACTCGGTTTCATTCGAAATGGGGATTTTAATATCATTATTGCTTTGTTCAAAAACTAAATTTCCGCCGGCACTGACATCAAGAAGGCTTTCAGTTGAAAAGTAATCCAATAACGATTCCCAGTATTCTTCATCAATCCATTCACCGTTTGCGCTATACTTGCCGTATCCGTAATACGACATATTTTCAAAGTTAATATAATTATATTTATTGCCATTGCTTTGACCGTAGCCTTTATCAGCAAGCAGCTGCAAAACATTCTGCGGAATTTCAAATTCATCAATAGCGTTTCCGTTGCTTTTTTTGCTTATTATACTCGTAACCTCGGCGTGTTTTAGAATTCCTGAGGTGTATGGATAATAGTTGTTTTTAAGATAGGATTTGAATTCCTCGGCGGTTTTCGGTTCGTTTCCGGCTCCGAACATTAAAGTCAGATCAAATAACTGAGGGATGAAGGTATATTTTCCGGCAGGGCAACCGACTGAAATCTTGATTGTTAAATCTGCCCATCCGTTGTAATCGCCGATAACAATACCGCCTTCGCCGTAATCAATAAAACGGGGAGAAAATATATATGCCGTATCGGTTGATATTTTTCCGTTTGTATCGTTTTTCGGTGTGCAGGTGAAAAAACATTTATGTTTATTAAGGTGAAATTCCGGCGGTGCTTGATAAATCAGCTTGTTAACATCTTTTGTTGCACCTCCGTTATCCACCCACACGGTGATGCTTCCGTCATTATTGTTGGTGAATTTTACGCCGTTTGTAAAATCAACACTGCTTGTAAGTGTGGGTTTATAAAGCAACTGATTAAACTTAAGCGTTCTTCCGTAAATCTTATTTATTAAGGCGCATTTTGCTCCGTTTGGTACCGGCTGAAAATATGCCGGACTTTTGCCGATCTCAATATCCCATGCTTGACCTTTTGTGAGCTTTATAAGGTAATCAAGCTTTTTAGCCACTAAGTCAGTATCATTTTTGTCGGCCGCTTCATAACCTAAAACATCTTGCTTTAAGTTTATTTTTTCTTCCGTTTCGGTTCGCGTATAATAATCGCTCATATCGGGTGTAATACCGTCTTCGCCTTTGTCACCCTTATCTCCCTTTTCACCTTTAAGGTTTGCGGAAGATGTGCCTGAAGCCGACGTTACTGAGAGTGTAGTTCCGCTCCAGCTGTGTGTACAGGAAACGCCGTTTGAACCATTAGTTCCGTTCTTTCCGTCTGCACCTGCGGCTCCTGTATCGCCCTTGTCACCCTTATCACCTTTTGCGCCTTTAAGGTAGTTAAAAGTGAATGTGGTTGTAGTGCCGGATGTAGATGCTGAAACTGATGGTGTGCCTACAGTGCCGATGTTTGTACCGTTGGCAGCTTTGATTGTAGGTGTTGTACCATTCGTTCCTGCCGGTCCTTGTGGGCCGGTAGCTCCTGTCGCGCCTGTTGCACCTGTGTCACCCTTATCTCCCTTTTCGCCTTTAAGGTTTGCAGAAGATGTGCCGCTCGCTGAGGTTACTGAAAGTGTAGTACCGCTC
>JAZUJA010000043.1:0-2088 GCA_045642495.1 Acutalibacteraceae bacterium | reverse complement strand
CTGAAAATGCGACTTTTGGGTTTATTTTTGCCTTTCGGTTTTGACGGGCGCCAGCACGTCTGCAACCTCAAAACAAAAATCTCCTCCAAAATTCATCCTTTTCAGGTCGTAGAGTTTAAGGAATTCGGATTTTTCGTCAGATAAGGCAAAAACGCAGTGAATACTTTCCGTATTCACGAGTATTTTAACACAGTATGACGGGAAATCCGTTTCCTTAAACCGGATTCGGATAATTCTCGTCAGGCTAAGGGTGATTTTTTAAGCTCTGATAATTTTTGTTTTCCACCTAAAAAAGGCAGGACTTAGGCTTAATAAAGTCTAAATCCTGCCGATTTATTATATAGTTTTATCAGTCAAATATTTCTTCAAGCTCGGCGGGTTCGCGATCCCATATACCGCCGCTGGCGGTCAATATGTTTTCGGTTTCAAATTCCATAACCTCAAATTGAGGTCTTTCAAAATATGTTTTCATAAATTCCCACCTCAGTTCATAAAGGCAACAGTTGCCGTGTAGTAATCATAAAGCGCCGATACTGCCGCCTGATATGCTTCGCTCTTAGAGCTTGAAAGAACAGAGTAAGCATAAGAAAGGGCAGAGAGGTTAGTGTAAACAAGTTTGCCGTTATCAATATCAACGGTGAAACTTTCATTAAGCTGATGTGCCGCAACATCACGGATAACAACCTTAAAGTTGCCGTTCTCTTGTTTTGTTACGGTAAACGCAACATTGTCACCGTTTCGGTCTGTTATCTTGATTTCGGGAACATAATCTTTGCTTGCGGGTGTAATGTAAAGCACAACCGCGGTTTTATCATCAAGAACAAGACTTCTTGCCGTGGCTTTAATAGCGGTGTAATCACTTGCAACGGTCTTTATTGCTTCAAATGCTTTGAGTTCTTCTGCGGTGTGAATGGTTATTTCACTTCTTGCCGCAGTGCCTGCATACTTGCCGCCATTACCTACTTCATATTCAGTATGTGTTTCGTCAAGTGCTATCTGCGCAAAGTGAGCAAAGTTAGATATGGCATTAACGAGGTTTACTGTCTTTATATCTTCTGCCGTTCCGCCTTGATGATTTGCGAGTACCAAATCAAGATAATCTGTAACCGACAACGGATTTTGCCTTTCAACATATTGCTCGCCGTCGTGGAAAATCGCTTCAATCTTTTCGTCAACTTCAAGAATGTTTATGTAGCAGGCGAAAACATATCTGCCCTTATCGTCCTTTACGGCATCTTTAAGGGAAACATTTACAGTTCTTACGTTGCCAATCTTGAATTCCATATAAGCGTCAGCCGCCGGATTCTCGTCGTGCAGATAACCTTTGAACTTGAAAGCCAATGCGCTGTCGAGCGCCAAGCTCTTAGAGTCAAATTTGAACAATTCCACTCCGCAGACGGTGCAGATTGCATTCTGCCATGCGTGGCCTGTAACATATTCTTCAATATCGCAAAAATACTTTCCAAGGATCACATTTCCGTTTAACTGTTTCAGTTGGTCGGCACTTGTGCATTTATTGCCGCAGGGAGCATAGTACCATTCAGGAGAAATATCGGTCAACTGCTCTGCAACCATTTTAAGCAAATCGCTGTTTATTGTGATTTTTTTAAGTCCCGTGCAACCGATGAGCATATTATCTGTAAATTCAATTTTTTCGATAGATGAAAGGTCAAGTTCCTCTATGTTTTCGCAACCAAAAAACAGATATGCTCCGTTATAAAAGAACGCTTCGTTGTAAAGTTTTACCGATTTAATTTGGCTTTTATATTCTTTCCAGGGTGTTTCGTCGGTCGTTTCGCTGTAATTTTCGATATCGCCCTTAATGTGCAGACATCCGAATTTGTCGATATGCCAGCCAAAGCCCTTTGCTATAAGATCGGCATCATCAAAATTCTTAACGATCGTGGTGTTGCCGTGTATTCCCGTGTAGGCAATGTCAACACCGGTTGACTTATCATACCAAGTGTCGGAAATGGAAGAGAGTCCGATTATGTTATCATAAACCTTTTCGTTAAGTTCAATTTCTTTGAGGGAATAACAGCCGCTGAAAATATTATATTTATAATTGGTGTTTGAAAGATCAAAGGA
>JAZUJA010000042.1:0-39943 GCA_045642495.1 Acutalibacteraceae bacterium | reverse complement strand
CGGCTCAACATTACCGAGAGCCGAAGAATAAAATGGAACTTCCAAAAAGAATACCCAACCGATTACCCGATTATGATTATTCGGCAGAGGGCTATTATTTCATAACAGTTTGCACGGCAAATAAGCAGAAAATATTGTGCAGTATTGTAGGGGACGATGCCCACATCGTCCCGACAAATTATGGAATTATTGCGGAAAAATATATAAAATCAATACAGGGTATTGATAAATATGTTATCATGCCGAATCATATTCATTTGATAATTAAAAATGGAAACGGGACGATGAGGGCATCGTCCCCTACGGTATCGCAAAAAATCAAATCATTTAAAATAATGGTAACAAAAACAATCGGCAAATCAATTTTCCAACGCTCTTTTTACGACCACATAATAAGGGGCGAAAACGATTATCTTAAAATTTGGAATTACATCGACACAAACCCCCATAAATGGGCGGAGGATAAGTATTATACCAAATAAAATAAAGGGCGTGAAAACGCCCTTTTAATTTTTATAAGCCCAATAACTGCTTTTTCTTCTGCTCAAATTCATCTTGGGTGATTACACCGCTGTCAAGTAAATCTTTGTATTTCTTAAGTTCATCGGCGTTACTTGTTTCCTGCTTAATAACCGTTTCCGCTTTTGTTTCTTTGTTCTGCCTTTCAACAATAAGTTTGCTTATGGATTCATACATTTCATCACGGTTTTTAATAAGTAAAAAACTTATTCTACCCGAAGCGGTAGTAATTTTAATGCTTTTAAGCCAACCAAGACCGATTGCGGTAATAGAATCAACGGGCAAATCTACACGCCTGCCGAATGCCGTAAAACCGTATGCACGCTTGTCGGTTATATTAAGTTTATAACTTTTAAGCCAAAAATAAATAATTAAAACCAATATTTGCGGTGCAATCAAAGCGCAGCAAATGGAAACCCAAAAATAATCGCTAATGCCATGAAATACAGCAGCAAATATTCCGTATTTGGATATTTCTTCATGATAAAAAAGACGAAACAAATTAACGAATACGATTGTTCCTAAAATCAAAGCATATAAAAACATCCATTTAACATTATAATGCTCACTTTTAATAATAGTTTTATCTTCCATAATAATTCTCCTTAAATATTTTATTTTCGGTAAAAACTACTGCCCCCTTAAATTAAAAAAGTGTGTGCAACCGAAGTTACACACACCGAAAAATGCGAACCTCGATTAGCACCACACTAAACCGTCCGTTATTACGCAAGAATGCGAAAACAGAAGTCCGCACTTTTACCAAAGGATAAAAGCAGAACAACTTGCATAATAACGATATTAAGTTTAGTGTGGTTGCCTTAATTATATCAGTCAATTTAGAAAAACACAATACTTTTTCTTTTCTATTGGTTTGAATTATGTTATTATTACAAACAGAGGTGTTTTATTTGGAAAAGAAAAGCGGTAAATCATACAAATACAAATCTTTGCTTGTTTGGCAGATACTTTTAAATCAAACAGATACAAATCACCCCTTGACCGCAAAAGAAATATCCGATGAATTAGAGTATAAATATGATATTGTAGCAGAAGAACACTCCATAAGGCGTGATATTAACGAACTTATACGCCTTTACGGTGAAGATGAAAAAGCGGAATTTATGAGGGTGAACGCTTACCGTATAAAATAGAATATGACGGTTCGGGCAAGCGAGGATATAAGATAACCAAAAGGCCGTGTAAAACAAGTGATTTACGCCTTTTGGTTGAATGTATTCATTCGGCAAGGTTTATTTCACCCGCACAGGAAAAAAGATTGCTTGAAGCAATAAAAGAACTTTGCAGTGAACACGAAGCGGCAGAACTTATTTCGCAGGTGTTTTTGACAGACCGAATTAAAACAAAAAATGATAATATTATTAAATACATATGACTTGCTTGACACCGTTATCGACCGTTTCGGAGAAAATGAGGTTTTGTATTCTATGACCGATAAAAACCATTTTTCTATTTCAACAAAGGTTGAAATAAGTAAGCAGTTTTACTCGTGGGTTTGCGGTTTCGGCAAAAAGGCAGTAATAAAAAGCCCTCCCGATGTGGTAGAGGACTTTAAATCATTCCTTTTGGATATTAACCAAATGTATGAGTATTAAATAATACTGTTTTATTCTTATCTGTGCCGCTTTCCGTTAAACAATATTCCGTTATACTGATTAACACTTATTTATACTTAATAATGCCGCTTGACATTACTGTTTTATGATGTATAATGTATGCGGACACAGTAAAGAATAATGTGTCTAATATGTTTATTTATCACCCCCAAAAGCGCAGGAACTGCGCTTTATGTTGAGATGATGGGACTTATTGGTGCCGGTAACAACCCGATGGTTGGTATGACCGTTGCTTGCGCAGTTGCAGTAGCTGAAGCACTTAATAAGTAAATATCTTTTATAATCAAAAACACACCGATTGATCGTCGGTGTGTTTTTTGTTATACTGTTTGCGGTGATTAAATGGACGTGGGTGCCGCACCATACACGGCGGAAAAATATATGTCCTTTTTTGGCGGATTTTTTTATGCTATTCTTCACATAGGCAGCAGAAAGGAGAAAGTATAAAAATGCAAATTAAAACAAAAGAAAATGAAAACGGTATCACAATTGAGATCATCGGCGAAAAGGGTGAAAGGGGCAGCATAGGGCCGAGAGGACCGAGGGGCGTTCAAGGTGTTCGCGGTGAAAAAGGGGAGAGCGGCGAGGTTTCAAGATCCGAAATGCTTAAAGCCCTTTCCAAAAAGCCCGATAAGAATGAGCTTTATGAGGAGTTTTTAACAACCTCTTCCGTTGACCTTTTATGTATGGCGCTTTCGAGGATGTTTTTATATCTTACGGGTAAACCGCACTATATAAGAAGGGGTGCTTACTCAAAAGAAGAAAAACAATATTCTTTTGAATGCTTTAACGAAGAGGGGGAGAAAATATGAGCGATCCCGTTATAGTTGCCCTTGTATCTTTGGGCGGAACTATGCTCGGCACCTTCGGCGGAATAATCACCTCCGGCAAGCTTACATCATATAGGATAGAACAGCTTGAAAAAAAGGTCAGCGATATTGCGGCAAGCGTTGGGCATATCCCGCTTATTGAAAAAGAGCAAAGCGTTGCAAACCATAGAATACGCACCCTCGAAAAAGCGATTATTCATCACGAAACCGTTCTTTCATAATGAAAAAAGCCCTGATTAAATGGGCTTTTTTTATTGCATATTTTATTTTGATATGATAAAATTTCAATAAAGGATGTGTTATTAAAATGATACTTGAATTCGGTTACGGCAAAGGAACACAAACGGTTGATGTTCCCGATAAAAACTTAAAGGCGGTTTTGCTTTCAAACGAGGTAAAACACGAGCGCTTCGGCGAAGCGGCAGTTGAATATGCACTTGCTAACCCGATAGGCAGCGAAAAGCTTTCCGTTTTGGCAAGGGATAAGAAAAATGTTGTTATCATAACAAGCGATATTTCACGCCCGCTTCCTTCTTATAAGGTTTTGCCGGCGGTTATAAAAGAGCTTAACGCGGCGGGAGTTGAAAACAAAAACATCAAGGTTGTTTTCGCCCTCGGCTCTCATAGAAAGCATACCGAGGAGGAAAAAATCCGCCTTGCCGGTAAGCAGGTTTATGATGCCGTTTCTTGTATCGATTCCGATCCGCAGAATACCGTTAATATGGGATACACCGATAACGGAACACCGGTTGACATTGATAAAACCGTTGCAGAAGCCGATTTTCGCATAGCGCTCGGAAACATTGAGTTCCACTATTTCGCAGGATATTCGGGTGGCGCAAAGGCGCTTATGCCCGGCGTTTCAACGCCGAATGCCATTGAGCATAACCATAAACTTATGGTAAGCCCTGATGCGTGTGCCGGCAAGCTCTGCGGCAACCCCGTAAGAGCTGATATTGAGCAGGCTGAAAAATTATGCCACATTGATTTTATTGTTAATGCCGTTTTAAGCGAGCATAAAGAGATCGTTTATGCCGTTGCAGGTGATGTTACAAAGGCGCACCGTGTCGGTTGTGAATACCTTGATAAAATGTACCGTAAAAAGATTGATGCCCGCGCGGATATTGTTATCGTTTCGCAGGGCGGCGCACCGAAGGATGCTAACCTTTATCAAACCCAAAAGGCACTTGATAACTCAAAGCATGCAGTTAAAAAAGGCGGAACGGTTATCCTTGTCGGTGCTTGCAATGAAGGCTTTGGCAACGGATTGTTTGAGCAATGGCTTAAAGATGCCGAAAGTCCGCAAAAGTTGGTTGAACGAATTGGAAAAGAGTTTAAGCTCGGCGGACATAAAGCGGCGGCGGTAGGTCAGGTGCTTTGCAATGCGGATATTATGCTTGTGAGCGAATTTGACGATCAGACCGTTAAGGATATTATGATGACTCCCGTTAAATCCTTGCAGGAAGCGTTCACGTTGGCTATCGAAAAATACGGCGAGGATGCCTCGGTTATTGCGATGCCGTTTGGCGGCGCAACACTTCCTTCGGCGGAATAATAATTATGATTTTTAATTCAACAGAACTCAGAGAATACATAACGGGAAATGCCTTCTATGATGAAAACGGCGGATTGCACCGACTGACCGCCGACCAGTGCGACGCCCTCAAAAATGACGGTATTTCAAAGGATAGCGTGCTTAATGCCACAACCGGAATAAAAATATCCTTTGATACCGATGCCACAAACATTTCGTTTGTAACCGAAAGCGGCGGAAGATATGAGGTTTATGTGGATTATCTTCCCGTATGGCAGGGCAAAACGCAGGATGGTGAAAAGGTTTTCGTTCCGCTTCAAGGCGGAGAAAAAACAGTTCAGATATTTTTCCCACATCACACATACGGTTTTGTAAGCCGCGTTGAACTTAACGGTGAAACATATATAAAAAAGCATAAATTCGATAAACGGTTTTTGTTTTTGGGAGATTCCATCACCCAGGGATATAAATCAGATTACGATTCATTTTGTTATGCCGCCCTTATTTCAAACTTTTATAATGCCGAAACGGTAAATTTAGGTGTCGGCGGTGCCGCATTTTGTCCCGGAGTTATCGAAAAATCGGATTTTGATCCCGACGTTGTTTTTGTGGCATACGGCACAAACGATTTCACCCGCAAAAGAAAATCTCCCGAGCATTTCAGAAGTGAGACCGAGAGATTTCTTAAAAAGATTAAGCAGTATTACGGCGATAAAAAGGTTATCGTTATTTCTCCAACATGGCGTGCTGATGATGATCCTCGCCCGGCAGGAAATTTTTGTGACATAAGAGAATTTATTTATAATAAGGCCTGTGAGCTTGGCTTTTTTGCGATTGACGGATTTTCTCTTGTTCCGCATGACCCGCAGTATTTCGGTGATGAGCGCCTTCATCCCGGCGATAACGGATTTTTCCTTTATTCTCTTAATCTTTTAAGACAGATTGATAAATATATAAAATAAAAAAACCGACCTTTAAGGTCGGGTTTTTTAATATACAGATCAAAAATTCACATTCTGCAAGATCCAAAGGCAAAGGGGAATGGTTCCGCAGGAAAGAACGGTTGAAACAAGCACCGTGCCGGAAGAAAGCGTGCAATCCTCATTTACAAGTCTGCCGAGTAAAACCGTGTTCATTCCGCAGGACATTGAAAGGATAAGCAGGGATAAAAGCGCGGTGTCGTAACCCACGAAAAACTTAATGGAAAGCGGTATAAGTATCGGGAAAACAAGAAGTCTTAAAACCGAAAGAATGTAAACTCGCGAATCAAGCAAAATATCCTTAAAGTTATACTGCGCGATCATAATGCCGAGCATCATCATACTGATCGGAAGCATGCAAGCGCCCGCACCGTTAAAGAACGTGAATGCAAAATCGGGGATATAAGGGCCAACTCCGGTAAGGCCTAATACACAACCGATAAGTGTTGCGATAAGAATGGGATTCAAAAGACCTTTTGCATTGAATTTTCTTTTTGTGAGCTGGCAAAAACCGTAAGAATTTGTGTAAAGATTAAAGGGAAGGGCAAATATAATAAGACTTGTAAGCATCTGATCGCCGAAAACAGCGGAACAGAATGCGTATCCCATATAACTGAAATTGGGGATTGTAAGGCAATAATGCACAACCTCTTTTTCGTATGGCGTTTTGCCGATCAAATGTTTAAGCAGGGTGCTTATTATGAAAACAACAAAAAGAACAACCGCCGAAATGAAAATCATAACATAGTTATCCTTTATGTAACTTATCGTGCAATACTTGCTCATCGAAGCCAAAATTTTGCAGGGCAAAAAGCAATAAACAAGAGTTGTCGAAAGAATTTTCGTGTGGTCAAATTCAACCAACTTTGTTTTGCTTAGAATAAATCCCGCAACCGAAAACAGCAGCATTACAAGAACCTGATAAAAAATGTTAAGCATATTTTTTCCCCTTTTTTAACAAACTATATTCCATTATATTATTAAAAATGTATTTTTCAAGTTTTTTTGACAATTTATGCGTGTTTTGATATAATTTGTCTGCCAATGAGACTGGGGGAGTGATCAATTTGACAATAAATAAAGAAGAATTAAAAAAATATACAACCGGCGTTTTATATTATGATGAAACCGGCGAACCGCAGCGCCTTTCCGAAAACCAAAAAAACGCCTTTACGGCGGACGGAATAAAAGATAAGGCGAGATTTTATTTCACATCCGGAATTAAAATTTCTTTTGATACCGATGCCGAAAGTATTTCGTTTGTAACCGAAAACGGCGGGAAATATGAGGTTTATGTGAATTATCTTCCCGTCTGGCAAAAGATTACCGAAAACGGTGAAAAGGCGGAAATTGCGCTTGGAAGCGGCAATAAGTGCGTTCAGATAATTTATCCTTTTATGAAGATCGGCAAAATTTCATCGGTCAACATAAGCGGCGAAACATTTGTGAGTGTGCATAAGTTTGATAAAAAGTTCCTTTTTTACGGCGATTCTATAACACAGGGCATGAGTGCCGAGCATGATTCGTTTTGCTATTGTGCCGCTGTTTCAAATTATTATAATGCCGAAATTCTTAATCAGGCAATATGCGGCTCGGCAGCTTTTGCCGATACGATCGAAAAAACAAATTTTGATCCCGATGTTGTTTTTATTGCGTACGGTACAAATGATTACGGTTGCCGCAGAACATCAATAGAGCACCTCAGAACAGAAACGGCAAAGTATTTTTCAAAAATCAAATCTCTTTACGGCGATAAAGCGGTTTTTGTTATAACACCTATCTGGCGAGCTGATGCAAATGTTCGCGCGGCAGGAAGCTTTGAGGATATGATTGATTTTTATAAGAAAACCGCAAAGGAAAACGGCTTTATCGTGGTTGACGGGTTAACACTTGTTCCGCATGATCCGCAGTATTATGCCGATGAGCGCCTTCATCCAAACGAAAAGGGATTTATGCTTTACACCTTAAATCTTATAAAAGAAATTAAAAAATATATGTAAAAAATGCTAATTATTCATATCTTTTTCACTATTTTGTTGCAAATTTTGGGAAAATATGGTATACTGTGTCAAATTTTTATTTTGATAAGGAGAAATATTATGGAAAATCAAAGAGAAAAATTTTCCAGCAGACTCGGCTTTATTCTATTAAGTGCCGGTTGTGCAATAGGTTGCGGCAATGTTTGGAAATTCCCCACAATGTGCGGTGCTAACGGCGGTGCCGTATTTGTACTGATTTACCTTGTGTGCTTATTTTTATTGGGTATTCCCATTATGACGATGGAATTCGCAATCGGTCGTGCAGCTCAAAAGAGCCCTGTAAAAATGTATCAACAGCTTGAAAAACCCGGTCAAAAATGGCATTTTCACGGTTATTTTTCGTTGTTAGGTAACATCGCTTTAATGGCGTTCTACACTGTTATCACGGGTTGGATGATCTATTATTTCGTTCGTTTTGCTTCCGGCAATCTTGCCGATATGGCGCTTACGGATGATTGCAATCCTTTTGTAAATATGATATCTAACACAAACACCAATCTTATTTACACAGGTATCGCCATATTGATCGGCTTCTTTGTCCTCAACTTTAACTTGCAGGGCGGTTTGGAAAAGGTTACAAAGTATTTGATGATAGCTTTGCTTTTCTTAATGATCGGTCTTGCGGTTTATAGCTTTACTTTAGGCAATGCGGCTGAAGGTCTTAAATTCTATATGCTTCCCGATTTCTCAAAGTTCAGCGGTAGTGTTGTTGTTGGCGCTATGAACCAGGCATTCTTCACTCTTTCAATCGGTATAGGCTCAATGGCTATTTTCGGAAGCTATATCGGTAAAGAGCGTTCACTTTTGGGAGAAAGTATTAACGTTGTTTCTCTTGACACTTTCGTTGCTATCGTTGCAGGTCTTATCATCTTCCCGGCTTGTTTTACTTATAACGGCGGTCAGGTTGACGGTGGCCCCGGACTTCTTTTCAACACAATGTCAACAGTTTTCACTAAATTTGAAAACCCGCTTTACGGTCGTATATTCGGCGCACTTTTCTTCTTGTTTATGGTGTTCGCCGCAATGTCAACAGTTTTCGCGGTTTGTGAAAATATCGTTGCTATGATCCGTGACTTAACCGGATGGAAGAGACCTCTTACTTGCCTTGTTTGCGGCATTGGTATCTTTGGTCTTGCTGTTACAACCATTTTAGGTTTTTCAACTTGGAGCAACTTCGTTCCGTTTGCATCAGGCAGCGCCGTTTTGGATGTTTGGGATTTCATCGTAAGCACATGCTTGTTGCCTCTCGGTTCTCTTACCTTTGTTCTTTTCGTTACATCTAAAAAGCATGGTTGGGGCTGGGATAAATTTATGGAAGAAGCTAACCAGGGTAAGGGCTTAAAGGTTAAGAAATGGCTCTATCCTTATGCAAGATATGTTCTTCCTATTATTATATTTGCCGTTTTCCTGTATGGTATTTTTACATATCAGTTCAGTGACGATTTTACAATTTTTGGTGCAATTAAGGGTTTGTTCTAAAATTTGTATAGTAAATAAAGAAACCTGCCGAAAAGGAATTTCCTTTTTCGGCAGGTTGTTTTTTTATATAAAAAACTGTTTTTTATATTATTTTTTAAGTTCTCTTTCAAGCCAGGTGAAACCTAAATCAAGCGCATCGAAAAGATTATTTTTGGTGCTTTCTTTTTTAACGCGGTCTTTCATATCAATATCAATATTGCTGTCAAGCAATTTGATTGAAACCTTTTCGGCAATGTCAAGACCGTCCTCTTTTTTGCTTGAAAGAATAGTGAAAAGAATAATATACTTATCATTCATATCACCGTAATAAATCTCATTTCCTTTTCTAACGATGGGTTTTCCTTTATAAGTTAAAAATGTTTCAGCCATTTTTTATCCGCCTTTCAATAAAATTAACAGTTCAAGTATAAACTATTAAAAATTATATGTCAAGTTTATTACATCATTTATACATAATATGCAATATTTTTATTTACTTTTTTCATTGACAAATTTCTTTTTTTTTATTACTATATTATTTGTGATAATTTGCGAAATTGAAAGGATTGATATAAAGTGGAAAATTCGAAAAAGAATATGGAAACCATCGTTAATCTCGCAAAGGGCAGAGGTTTTGTTTATGCCGGCAGTGAGATTTACGGCGGTCTTGCAAACACATGGGATTACGGTCCGCTTGGCGCCGAACTTAAAAACAATATCAAAAAAGCATGGTGGAAAAAATTCGTTCAGGAAAATCAGTATAATGTCGGCCTTGATGCCGCAATTCTTATGAACCCGCAAACATGGGTTGCCTCAGGTCACCTTGCGGGATTTTCTGATCCGCTTATGGATTGCCGCGAGTGTCACGAGCGTTTTCGTGCCGATAAGCTTATTGAAGATTGGGCGCAGGAAAATGATTTTACTCTTCCTAAGCCGATTGATGCCTTTTCTCAGGCAGAAATGAAAGAATTTGTTGAAGAGCATGATATTAAATGCCCTTCCTGCGGAAAACATAATTTTACCGATATCAGACAGTTTAACCTTATGTTCAAAACATTCCAGGGCGTAACCGAGGATGCAAAGAACACTGTATATTTAAGACCTGAAACCGCGCAGGGTATCTTTGTAAACTTTGCAAATGTTCAAAGAACAACAAGAAAGAAGCTTCCCTTCGGTATCGGTCAGATCGGTAAATCCTTCCGTAATGAAATCACTCCCGGAAACTTTATTTTCCGCGTTCGT
Organism: Acutalibacteraceae bacterium; assembly: GCA_045642495.1. Classification (GTDB taxonomy): domain Bacteria; phylum Bacillota; class Clostridia; order Oscillospirales; family Acutalibacteraceae; genus UBA737. The sequence continues at coordinate 29,704 of JAZUJA010000042.1, read as the reverse complement.
GAATTTGAACAGATGGAACTTGAATTCTTCTGCAAGCCGGGAACCGACCTTGAGTGGTTCGATTATTGGAGATCCTTCTGCAAAAATTGGCTTCTTTCCATCGGCCTTAAAGAAGAAAATATCCGTCTTCGTGATCATGATAAGGAAGAACTTTGCTTCTATTCAAAAGCAACAACCGATTTCGAGTTTATGTTCCCGTTCGGTTGGGGCGAACTTTGGGGCGTTGCTGACAGAACCGATTATGATTTAACTCAGCATCAGAACACTTCCGGAAAAGACCTCACATATTTTGATCCCGAAACAAATGAGCATTATGTTCCTTATGTTATCGAGCCTTCTTTGGGTGTTGAGCGCAGCTTCCTTGCCGTTCTTTGCGATGCTTATGATGAAGAGGTTGTTGATGCCGAAAAGAACGATACTCGCGTTGTTATGCGCTTTGCTCCGGCACTTGCTCCCTTTAAGGCAGCAGTTTTGCCGCTTTCCAAAAAGCTTTCCGATAAAGCTATCGAAGTTAAGAACGAGCTTTCAAAATACTTTATGTGTGACTTTGATGAAGCCGGCTCTATCGGTAAACGTTATCGCCGTCAGGATGAAATCGGAACTCCTTTCTGCATCACCTATGACTTTGATACAGAAAACGATAATTGCGTTACCGTTCGTGACCGCGATACTATGCAGCAGGTTAGAATTCCCGTTAGCGAATTAAAAGATTATATAAGCAGTAAGATTGAGTTTTGATTTTCCTATTCGGAGGTACAGAATTGGCAACTAAACTACTGATAATGCTTACAAACCTTATAGGCGGGCTTGTTTTCTTCCTTTTTGGTATGAGTTCTATGTCCGGCGGACTTGAACAGCTCGCGGGCGGAAAACTTGAAAGAACGCTTAAAAAAGTAGGCAGTAACGATTTACTGGGATTTTCACTCGGCGCAGGTATAACGGTAGCTATTCAGTCATCGTCTGCATTGACGGTTATGCTTGTAGGTCTTGTTAACTCCGGCATAATGCTTTTCCCCGATACATTTGGTATGATAATGGGATCGCATGTCGGAACAACACTTACCGGTTGGATGTTGACCCTTACCGGCATCAGCGGTGATAATTTCTTCTTAACACTTCTTAAACCAACAACCTTTGCGCCTATTTTGGGTGTTATTGGTGTTGCTATGCGTATGATCTCCAAAAGGGATAAACGTCGCAATTTGGGACTTATATTTATCGGTTTTTCTGTTTTGATGATCGGTATGTCAATGATGAGCAGTGCCATGGCAGATGTTAAGGATAACGAGAGTTTCAAGAACATCCTTGTTACGTTCGGCAATGCGCCTTTCCTTGCTTTTGCCGTTTCAACCGGATTTACCGGTATTATTCAGTCCTCCGCCGCAACCGTTGCTATCGTTCAGGCGTTGGCTCTTGCTATGATCGGCACAAAGGATCCTATGACCTATCAGCTTGCAATTCCGCTTGTTGCCGGTGCTAATGTCGGAACTTGTATGACGGCGTTTATATCCGCTATCGGCACAAATAAGGACGCTAAACGCGTTGTTGCGATGCATGTTTATTCAAACGCGATAGGCGGTATCTTATGCGTTGCGCTTATGTATGTCGTTAGGGCATTTTCTCCTAATCTTATGCTTAATGCGGTTGGCATTATCGGCGTTGCGGTTATTCACAGCTTGTTTAATATCATCAATACCGTCGCTTTCGTTCCCTTCAAAAAGCCGCTTATCAAGCTTTGTGAAAAAACGGTTAAAAAGGATAACGGAAGCAAACATACCGTCTTTTTGGACGAGCGTATTTTCAATACGCCGCCCCTCGCTATTTCCGAGTGCAGAAGACTTGCTATGGAAATGGCTCAGTATGCAAGAAAATCGATAATCGAAGCGATTGACCTTATCGAGAATTTTGATGAGGAAAAGTCCGCCTTCGTTGTTGAAACCGAAAATATTACCGATAAGTATGAGGATAAGCTTTCAAGCTATCTCGTTCGAATAAGCGCCGCAAATCTTTCCCAAAACGATTCCCGTATGGTCGGCAGATTGCTTCACGCCATCGGCGATTTTGAGCGTATCGGTGACCATGCACTTAATATTCGCGATGTTGCTCAGGAAATCAAGGATAAGGAAATAATATTCTCAAAAGACGCAATCGGCGAAATAAAAACAACAACCGCCGCAATTATCGAGATATTAAATCTTGCCGTAGATTCGTTTATTGATAACGATATGCTTAAAGCTCAAAAGGTTGAGCCGCTTGAGCAGGTTATCGATGGCCTTAAAGATGAACTTAAAGCTCGCCATGTTGAGCGTTTGCAAAGAGGCGAATGTACCGTTAAGTTGGGCTTTGTATTCACCGATATTTTAACGAATTATGAGCGTATATCGGACCATTGCTCAAATATAGCCGTTTATACCTTGCAGGGCAACTCTTCCGAGTTTGATTCCCATTCATATCTTCGTGATGTTAAATCCGGCAAATCGGAAGACTTTAACGATATGTTTGAAAGTTATAGCAAAAAATATTCAGTTAAATAATATTAAAACGGAAGGGTGTTCACCCTTCCGTTTTTTAATGAATAATGAATAATGAATAATTTCGGTGTACCTTCGGCACGAATTAAATAAAATTAAAATTTATTTTTTAAGGCACATATCAATGAATGATTGGCAGGTTTTTGAAAGGTATTTGTTTGCCTTAATGTAAAGGTAAACATTTCTGAGCGCCTCTTCATCATCAAGCTTGTAATAGCAAATTTCGGGGGAAGCGGTAAGAGGTTTTATCAGCGTATCGCTTATAAAACTGATACCAACGCCGGAGCTTGTTATGTTATATGCCGTCATTTGCTGATCAAGCTTGAAAAGAATGTTCGGTGTGAAATTATGCTTTCTGCAAAGGCGAACGGCCTTTTTGCCCGTGTCATTTTCATTTTTAAGGAAAATGAAAGGCTCTTCGCGGAAAATTTCAAGCGCAACCTTCGGTGCATCGGGCATCTTGTGGCGATCCGCTTTAATATCCTGCGCGGTTAACTGCTTTGAAGTAAGCGCGTTGTTTATTGCAAAGGATTTCGGAACGGCAAGCAACAGTGTTTCGGTTGTGAAAACATAAGATTTTATGCTCTTGTTTGTGATAAGAACGTTATCGATCATCATATCAAGGTCGCCGCCGATAAGGAGATCAATAAGGTTTTGCGTGTTATCCTCAATTATATCAAAATCAATTTTCGGATAATCCTTGTTGAATTTTGAAATAAGCGTTGGCAAAACAAACGAAGAAAACATACTGCTTCCGCCGATTTTAACATCGCCCGTAAGCATATTAAGATGATCTGCAACAAAGTTTTTGAAATTATCTTCCGTTTGGCTTATTGAAAGCGCACTTTCAATGTATTTTTCGCCAACCTCGGTTAACGATAAAGGATTTGTTGAACGGTCAAAAAGCGGGGAACCGATCTCGTTTTCAATTCTTTTGATTGATGCGCTCAGCGAGGGCTGGGAAATATACATTTCCTTTGCCGCCTTTGAAAAACTTTTGTGCTTGTAAACCGCAAGCACATATTCTTTACTTTTGAACATACACTTTCTCCATAATTTACAATTTATCAATATTATAATTCAATAACAGTTTTAATATATCATATATAATATGTTAATGCAATATGAAAATAACATTTTGATAAAATTAGCTGAAATTTTTGTCCCTTTATCACATATATCGACTAAAAATAAGACGAAAATAAAATAAAACAAAAATTTTTTTCAAATTTTCAAAAAAAATATTGACATTGATATATGTCGGTGCTATAATAATCGGGCGCCCTGAGTTAGCGAGTGTGCTGGAATTGGCAGACAGGCACGTTTGAGGGGCGTGTGTCCATGACGTACGGGTTCAAGTCCCGTCACTCGCACCAAAAAAAGGCATCCGATAGGGTGCCTTTTTTATTTTTTTGTATAAGTTTGCGGTGGGACTTGAAAAGGGCGGTTTTGGAACAAAACGGCAACCTTTCGGGGAACGGTTGCCGAGCCCGTGGGCGTGTAGCGGCAACAGTTGCCGCGTGGCAAGTCCCGTCACTCGCACCAAAACATGAGGACAGACCTAAGGGTTTGTCCTCATTCTTTTTGTCCAAACGATAAAGGCCCCTAACCTCGCGAACCCTTATAAATAATGAATTTACACACACTGACACAAAAACATACCGAAAAACTAACAACCCATCTAAGGCCAAACACTAAAGGCCCCCGATGGGTTTCATTTTAATCATTACCCGGCACCTCTAGGGCACTTGGTATTTCCTATGTCTAACGCTTTGCAAATTATATGCTTTCTGCTTTATTTTGCCACTCCAATAAATCTCGTTGACCACATTTTATATTATTGATATGTTCTTCCGATCTGGCGTCAAAAATATTTTCCATATAATCAACCAATAAAGCTATTAAAAACGCTAACAATGTAACTGTATCCGAAATATTAACAAAAAGTCTAGAAAAATCATTAATCCTGCATTTCTTTATTGAGTTTTTCAAAATCGGCATCGGTGCCGATAATATGTCTGCTATATTCTTCGTTCATATTATTTCTCCTTTAAAAGCAATGCCCCGATGTTGAAAGAGGTAAAATGTCACCGGGGCTGAAAGAGGTATTAAGTAAAATAATCTATAGAAGAAACATTAATTTTTAGTTCATCTCGCAAAAAGACATCAACATTATCGCATTCTTCTTTATCCATATATGCAACAAACTCTTCTAGTGTATATGACAGTGATTTGCTGTCACAGACGTACTTATCATCTTTCAAGGTCCAGGTTTCATCAACATAGTCATCAATGTCTTCATCATAAACGGAAAGCACCGTTCTACCGCCGTTTTTCATAATATCTAAGAAAGGACCCCCAAAATCAAACATCAGACTTGAACCGCGACAATCATCACAACCAAGACTCATAACAGGTGTTTGTCTTTCTGTCCAGGCGGTCGCGAACATAAGGCCCTCATTTTCAATCATCTTCTCGCCTGCGGTAGTATACTCAATTTTCTTAACTTCAACCTTGCGCTTGCCTTGTTCAAGGCTTTCTTCGATAACAATCTTAAAAGGCAAGCAACCGGTACCGTTTAATCCGTAAATTTCAGATTCAAAAACTTTCATAGCATTTCCTTTCCGCTGCATTAAGATACAGCAAACCCATTATTTTTTTGCTTACAAACCTATTTTACACGATTCAATGTACGATAAAGCGGACTTTGCTGTATAACCGCAGTCATTTTTTAAAGCATTTTTAATAAGTTCAATATATTCCGGTGCCGGTTCATTTTCAGGTCGAAGTTCTTCGGAAGTTAGTGTATAAATTTCACAACCATCCTTATCGAATCCTAAAAACACAGTTTTACCATACCAAATAGCACTTGAACCTTCTTGAAATTGAACATCCTCAAACTGTCCACGAGTGATTTTATAAAGTTTCATTTGCACGTTATTTTCTCCGTTTTCATCAAAGAAAGCAACTCCTTTACCGCACCAACTTCTGCTTTGATTACCAAAATACATTCTGCCTTTAAATTTTGCGGTTTTAGTTTCAAGCCAATCCGATTTATCCGAGCAACCGTTATATCTTATGCCATTACTATTACAAATTCCGCCTTTGATATAATAGCTAAAACGTTTTTCACTAAGGTTGGAGCCATAGCCGGCATACCAAACATAATCCTTATTATCGGCATTCCAAGGCTTGCGAATAATTTCGTTGTCACCAACATCACCTAAGTAGAAATACGCGTAACACACAACTGCTAACGATTCGTTTTTAGCTTGTGCCATATTACGTTTGTATAATGTACCTTCACCTTCGTATCTATCAAGCTTTTCGAGAGTTTCTTCGGTTACGAAATAAACTTCTCCGATAACCTGTTCGCTCTTTCGGCGTTTAATACCGGGGAAATCCCCAAGGTCAAACATAGCGCAGTTTTGGAGGGCAAATTTTCCACAGTAATCTGCATCTTGGAGCAAATAATGAGCTTTTTCACCTTTAAGTAAAGTGCCGTAAACAAAAACAGGTTTTGTTTTTCCTGCCCAGAATGATACGATTTTTTGGAGGCGGTGATTTACGGGAGTGCTGTCAAATCCGTGAGTAATATTCTCGCCACGACTTAATGCATTCTTAAATTCAGCAAGATATCTTTTGATAGTTGCATAAAACTTATCACTCATTTCAGGGTATTGTTTAATGAATTTCTTAACACAATCTCTGCTTAACAATTCCATTGTTTCACAAATGGTATCCGCCGCATCAAAGCCGTGGCCTTTAATACCGCCTTCAAATGCATTTAATAACTTTTGCAAAAAATTCTTCATATCGTTATCAAAGTCAGCCTCGTAATAATCGAATGCGTAAAGTGCGACCGTTGCCGTAGCATAGGTTGGTTTATAAATGATGTCTACTCTTGCATCACCAGGCATTGTTTCATCTTTAAAGAGAACAATATAACCGTTTTCGTCCTGAAGTTTTGCTGCTTGGTTTAAAAACTTGAAAAGAATTTCTTTGTCGAGAAGAGCAAATTGGTTATTAAGTGTGGTATAGAAAAGTTCTCTACCCATACGCCACGCGTCATTGGATTTCTCGATGTTTGTAAGGTCGGTTGTGTAGATGTTTGCATTGATTTCGTTTCTCATGTTTTTTCTCCTTGGCCGGTGGCCATCATTTAGTATGGCGTTAGTATAGCATATTAAAAAATCGAACTATGGAATTTTATTTTCCATAGTTCGATCAAGTCAATTCTATTCCGCTATTATTTGTTTTATTTCTTCGAAATTTAAATAAACTTTATTGGTATCTGTTAGCACCTTATTGTCTGTGATTTCTTTTTCTGGGATAGCATAAAATCTATTATTTTCATCAATCAAAATGCGTTGTTCATATAATGTTCGTTTTTTTTGATCATTAAAAATTATTCTACAAACCGCACCACTTTTAAATGCAATACGAATTTGTTCATCTGCGTTAATTTTAGAATTCTCTTTTAAAAAAACTTCTTCTGGCTCAAAAACAATTATATTGTTTCCACATGCCTCATCTTCAATACATTCCAAAAATTCACGAAATTCAGGGTCATGTTTTCCATAAATATCAAGGATTTTACTCTTTCCATATTCTGAAAGTTGACACCAAGCATCTATTGCCATTTTATAACAAATTTCAGAATTTTTCACTGTGTTTATTTCTTCTGTTGTATGATATAAATATAGCGATTTTAAAAGAATCCTAGCTTGCGTAACATTATACTGCATAACAAATGGATGCATACTGTTTGGAGTTCTATAATAAGTTCGCTCTAAATAACGCGATCCGGTGGGATAGTCATCCTCTTTCTCAGTAGTTTCGATATCAACATAAACCGGTTGACCACCTATTCTAATTGGTGGAACCTTTCCTTTATTTTTAATATCTAATCTTCTGATATTATTCCATACTGTGCGAACTTCAACATTGAATTCTGCACTTACTTCTTTTTTAGAAACCCCTTCGCCATGCATCTTTTTAATGAGATATATTGCAGGGTCATAAACCGGCGGTGTTAAATCATCAATAACTTCTTTTATTCTATCGTAATCATAATATATATTGGCAATTTCTTTGCACCAATCAACAAATGCTTCAAATATTGTTTGGCGATATGAAGGTGTTGACGGGAAATTTTCTATTTCAAGAAAATCGTTCATTGCTTGTACAATGATAGGTAACCAAAACGTAATGTTTGTATAATTATACTTTATGTTTTCGTTTTTATTATAAATAACCTTTTTTATTAAACTTTTGAGACCTAACACATTATCCTTACCATTCACAAAAAAGTCATATGCGCCATCACGAAAATTATTAGCGTTATATAAAACTTTCATTAAAAATTCAGCATTTTCTCTTTGCAACTGGTTCATAAATACACCTCGAATTTTTGTCATATTGCAATATGAAATAATTTTTAAATTATATCATCTTGATTATACCACATACTTTGAATAAAATAAACCTATAGTTTAAACGTATCCTCGCCTCAAAACTCAAATAGCAAGTAGATACCATATACGAAAGCCTCAGCCAAAAATAGCTGAGGCTTTGTTTATGCGTATATTATTTCTACGTTTACAATTTCAGTTGCCTTTTGTCGAATATTCTTCATCCTTTTAACCCACTCCAACTGATTATCCGCCTTGAGTTGATCGGTGATGCGTTCGACAATTTTATATTGTGAGATAAGTGTATCAAACATTTCTTCCGCTTGCTTGTTTATGTCAGCGAGATAGCGATTGAGTTCACATCCGATTACTAATGAGGTGTAAAATCCTTTGCGGTGGTGTTTGATATACTCTAAATGCCGTTGCCCCCAAATGCCGATTTCGACTTGTTCTTCATCGGGGAGTTTAAGGCAAGGGATATAATAATCTCCTTCGAGTTCATACCATAAACCATTGTTTTCATCATAAATATACTTCTCCATAATCAAACCTCCTTCAGCAAGTCCTTAAATGGAGCCTCGTCATTTACAAACGTATCGTATGTAAATTGTGCTCCAAGGCGGAATCCCATAATGAAACTATCGAGGTTTGATTCGCCGTTTACAACACTCAAAGCGTTGCAAAAATCAAGTAACTTCTTTTTGCTTTCGCCCGAAAGGTTCTCAGTTAAGAAATCCTCATTTAACATCAAGACTTCCATTTGCTTTTGCACAGCCTTGTTTTCCTTTGTGCTTCTTGCTTGTGGATCAAGATTGCCATAATAAAATTCTTCTATAAATTTAAACATCAGTATTTTCTCCTTTTTTGTATATACAACGCATCTTGTATATACATTTTAATTTATTGTTTTAGAAAACACCAATGTGCCGATTTGATACGGTTTGAATATATGTGTGAAAGTCGGTTGTTTATAGTTTGTTTTCTCGAATCCGTTAAGAACATCCGCACCAAAAAAAGGCATCCGATAGGGTGCCTTTTTTATTTTTTCTTTATCGAAATTTTATATACCGAGCAAGATTTGTCCCTGCTCTAATTCCACCCAAAAAAGTTCTTATAACACACTTAAAATAGACAGATTTTTGATCGATCTGCGGTAAAATTATACAAAATTGAGGGTGAATTTATACAAAAATGTAAAAATCGGTTTACTTTTAACAAAAGGTCGTTAATAAATAGACAAAATAGAGAGGACCTTATTGATTTTATTTTAAATTGTGCTATAATAAAAATCGATTTTATATATAGAGGAGAATTATATGAAAAAGCTTTTGTCATTGGTATTGGCTGCCGTCTTGATGGTATGCTGCTTTTCCGGATGCGGAAATGATGCTGCAAAGACCGGCGGAAATGATACCACGGTGAAAATCACAGACAAGTTTGAGGGTAAGTTCCGCGTTGGTTTTGCACGTGTTGACATAACCCCGGATCATACTGTTCCGCTTGCCGGTTACGGTAACTCTGAAAAAAGAATGAGTACCGGATTTCTCGATAACATTTATGTTGAATGCATCAGTATTTCCGATGAAAAGAATAACACCGTTTTAATGATGTCTTACGACAATGTTGGTGTTAGTGCAATCACTGTTATCGACACATTGAGGAAAACCATTTCGGGCAAAACCGGTGTTCCGGTGGATAACATTTTTATCACCGCAACCCACACCCACTCTTCTGTTGATACATCAAATACCGAAAAGGTCGGTTATCTTAACGTTTATAATAGCTTTATGTATGAGCGTTTTGTTAATGCCGCGGCTGACTCATTGAATGACCGTGCGCCTGCAAAGGCATTTTTCGGTTCAACCGAGGCTACCGGACTTAACTTTGTTCGTCACTATTTTGCGGTGGACGGCGGCGTTGTTTCGGATAACCACGATACAAGAACAAATTCAAATGCTGCACTTGTCAAGAGTACAACCGAAGCCGACCCCACGCTTTATATGTTGAAGTTTGAGCGTGAAGGCGCAAAGGATGTTTATTATACTAACTGGCGTTGCCACCCCAATATGGTAAGAGGCTTCTCTGCCGACAGTATTTCGGCTGATTTTGTCGGTGTTTTCCGCCAAGAAGTTGAAAAGGCGCTTGACTGCTACTGCGTTTATTATCAAGGCGCGGCAGGAAATATAAACGGAACTTCAAGAATAGATGTTTCTACGGCAAGCAAGACATTCAGAGATCAAGGTAAAAAACTTGCCGAATACCTTGTAAATGCCAAGGACACATTGAAATCTGTTTCCACGGGTGAAATTAAAACCGGAAAGTTCGTTCAAACCGCAAACATTAACCATCAAAACGATTATCTTCTTCCTTTTGCAATGCAGGTTGCAGCCGACTGGAAAGAAAACAACAACTCAACAACCGCAACTGCGATCGGTAAACCATACGGTATTTACAGTCCGTATCACGCAAACCGCATTATAAACAACTCACGAATGGAAAAATCCGATAAGTTTGTTTTGCAGGTTGCGTCAATCGGCAAGGAAATCGGCTTTGCTTTTGCACCGTATGAAATGTTTGATACCAACAGCAATTATATAATTGATAATTCTCCTTTTGAAAATACAATCGTTTTAGGCTACACAAACGGCAAGTTCGGCTATATGCCTTCTGCCTATGCTTTTGAATACGGCACTTATGAAGCGGATATTTGCAAGTATGAACCGGGTCAAAGCGAAATCGCGGCTGAGAATTTGGTTAAAACTCTCGGCACATTAAAATAATGAAAGGAAGTAACATATAATGAAAAAACTTTTAAAATCAAAACTTTTCATAATCATCGCAAGTGTTGTTGCTGTTTTGGCTGTTGCTTCCACCGTTTTTGCTCTCAACTTCAACAACTGGTTCGGCACTGATGAGGAAATTGCCTTCAAAAAAGGTGATATTTATTGGAATATTGACGGCGCCGAATATGGCTTTATGGATAACGGCAAAACTTCTCGCGGCCGCGACAAAGAAGACGGTTTTTATCATGTTCTTTTCTTAAATCAAAACCGTCAGGTTACCCGCCGTGTAAGTGATAACGCGGTTATAAATAAAATCGACTCAATGGAAGCCATGGGTCTTAAATTTGATGAAAAGGGTATTGTTATCGATGCCATTCCGATTGAGGAAATGGGTAACGGCTATGCTTGTAAGGCATACTATGTTAAGGCAATTGACGGAACAAAGGTTACCGTTAACAGCGCTGTTAACCTTGAGGGCATAGATAAGGTTATTAACCTTTCCGCAACCGCTAAGATTTTCGATTTAAGCGGTGTTACGGGCGAACTCGGTATCCCCGTACCTGAGGTTCAGGTTGATGACTGTATTTATGCAATAACCGATAAAAATGATAAGATCATCGATGTTTATATTACAGAGCGTTATAAGGAATATGATTTCTATTATAACCTTGATAGACAATGGGATTCAAAATTTGCCCAAACTGCCCGTACAGCTGATCCCGACGGCCTTTATACTTATGTTTTTGCCCATAACGGCGAACATGTAACTCTTAGAGCTATCGGTCTTAATGTTGCAAACCAGATCGACTCTCAGGCAGGTAAGGTTCTTTGCTTCAACTTTGATGAAAACGGAAACATAATCGAGGCAAAGGCTGCTGCAAAGGCAATAGGCGGCGGTGTTTTCGGAAGCTATTATGATGTTACGAATATCGAGGATAACGAAATAACCGTTGAAAGAAAGATTGCCAGTTCAAATAAAGGTCAAGTTCAAACTGCATCTAAATCACGCAGTTATAAGTGCTACGATGTAAGTGAAATGGCTGGATTTAAAGGCGAGCCCTCTGAGCCTCAGGTTGGATACCGTACTCACGGCATCAAGGATTCAAAGGGTAACATAGTTGTTCTTTATATTGTAACCCGCCCTGTTGATTCTGAGTTCTATTACAACCTTGACAGAAAGTATGACAGCACTAAAAAGGTTACAACTCGCGTTCCCGATGCGCAGGGTTATTATGTGTTTAAGATGGCTGTTCGCGGTCAGATTAAATACTATAAAACAAAGGATAAAGAGATTGCAACAAAGATTGATTCTTATGGTGCAAAATGTGTCGGCCTTAAATTAAAGGGCGATATTATCGAAGCGGTTTATGCTCCAACAGCTGTTAAAATGGGCAGCAGTGTTGCTTCATATTACGATATTGAATCAATTAAGGATGGCGTTTATTTCGCTCGCAAAAATGATGAAAAGGCATCAGATTACGGAAAAACAAAAGAGTTTAAGCTTGCCAAAAACTGCGAAATATATGTTGTAGGCGGTTCTTACCTTAAATATAAGGGCGAGCCTACAAACCAGCTTTTCGTCGGTGACCAGGTTCAGGGTTATTCAAATGCCGATGGTGAAGTTGTTGTTATGTATGTTGTTAACCGCAGAAAAATGGTTAAGGTTCCGGCTAAAACGGCATACTGTTCACATTGCGGCAAAAACGTTCAGTGGTATCAGTGGTATGGAAGCAGCATAACCGAAAGCGGTCACTTCCTGCTTATGGATAATTCCTATGAATCCTCTCAGTGCAACATAAGTCCCGCAGGTTACGGTATCGGAAAAGCTCCCGAGCCGAATAAAGCGATCGATGTTGTTGTTGATCTTAACGGTAAAAACATCGTATCGTCAGGCCGTGTGTTTGCCGTAAACGATTACTGTAAATTAAGCGTTTACGATAGCGTTGGAACTTCTGTTACTAAATCTACATACAGAGAAACCGGAAACCAGGGCGCAGGTATTTGGGTTAAGTCAAATGCAACCGTTAACTTCCACGGCGGCACGGTTGATAACAGCGCTGTTACAACACTTGCAAAGGGCTCTGTTGTAGCACTTGAATCCGGCGGTACATTTAATATGTACGGCGGCAGACTCATAGGCGGTACTTCAACATTGAAGACCACTATCAGCGCAAGCGGCAATCCTTCAACAAAGATCGGTTCCGCAGTTTCAGTTCCCGATAAAACAGTCTTTAATATGTATGGCGGTGAGGTTGTCGGCGGAACATCATATAACCCCGATAATGTTGCGTTTGGCGGTGCTTTCTATGTTATCGGCACAGTTAATATGCACGGCGGCACTATCACCGGCGGTAAGGTAACCTCAGGTAAGGCTACTGCCAGTGAATTTGGCGGTAATATCTATTTGGGTTCATCCGGCGGTGTATCCGGTGTTCTTAATATGTCCGGCGGTACTATTAAAGACGGTATTGCAAAGAGCGGCGGTAACATTTATGTTTCCGGCGGAGCGGTTGTTAATATGTCCGGCGGCACGGTTTCCGGCGGTAAAGCAAGAATCGGCGGTAACATCTATGTTATTTACGGTGATAAATCCTTCGGAACACTTAATATGTCCGGCGGTACCGTAACCGGCGGTTATGCTCAGTTCGGTTATAACAGCACCGGCGCTAAGGATGGCGGCCATAGCGGTAACATTTACGCAGGCGGCAAAGTTAATATCTCAGGCGGCGTTGTTGAAAACGGTACTGCAACCTCAATCGGCGGCGGTAACATCTGTGCAAACAATGCTGCAAGCAGGCTTAACATTTCCGGCGGTACTGTAAGAAACGGTGTTTTCAGCACCGATAGTAAAAAAGCGGATATTTTCGTTTCCAATAATATAAAAACCGAAAATCTTATCGTTTCGGGCAAACCGAATGTTAATATTTATCTTGCAAAGAATAAAAAATTAACCGTAGGCAAGCTTTCGGGCGGTGCGAATATCACGCTTAATATGGAAAATCCGGGCGAATTTGCAAATGGCACGGAATCTGATGCAAAATCGTTTAATAACAGTGATTATAAAGCAATTTCCTATGAAGGCAAGCTTATGCTTAACAACCATTTCCACTGTGTTCAGTGTTCAAGTGAAGATTGCACAGAGCATAAGAATGTTCCTTTCACTCCGATTACACAGGCGTTTGTAAAAGGAAACAGCGGCAAACTTCCGACTGCTGCCGGTCACTACTATTTGGCAGAGGATATAACAGTAACCGGTCAGGCAACACTTGATGCAAATGCAGGCGTTGATATTTGCCTTAACGGTCACACTCTTACAAGAAGCAGCGCAGGTCGTATTCTCTCAACAAATAACGGCGGCAACACGCTTTCATTTACCGATTGCAAAGGCACAGGCGAAATGAAGACCGCAGCCGCAACCTATACCGATCACAGTAACTTAATTCTCGTCAGCAACAATGCAACCGTTAATATTTACGGCGGTACATTTACGGGTTATGAAGCAAACTTCGGTACATTGTTCACATTGGCAAGCGGTTGTAAGCTTAACCTTTATAACGGTACACTTAACGGCGGTAAGGCGCTTAAAACAAGCGCAAAGACCGGCGGTGCAATTTGCATTTATGAGGGTGCAACCTTTAATATGTACGGCGCTACTGTTCAAAACGGTATATCCGAAGGCGGTTCAGCAGGTAACATAATGGTTGTAGGTACATTCAATATGTACGGCGGTACTGTTAAGAACGGTCAAGCCAAAGTCGGCGGTAATATTTATGTAAGCTATGATGCTGTGAATAATAAAGCACAGTTTAATATGAAGGGCGGTACCGTAGAAGGCGGCGTTGCAACCTATACAACCGATTCAGAAGGTAAAAAGGACGGCGGTCACAGCGGAAACATTTACGGCGGCGGAATCGTTAAGATTTCGGGCGGTGAAATCATCGGCGGCGTTGCAACAAATGTCGGCGGCGGTAATATCAGCGCCAACAATGCTAAGAGTGAACTTATTATCTCGGGCGGTGTTATCAAGGACGGCGTTTATACCGGCGATCCTAAGAGAGCCGATGTAATGGTTTCAAATAACATTCCTTCCGAAAAAATCGTGATTTCGGGCGATTCTCAGTTTAATATTTATCTTGCAAGCGGTAAATTTATGACCTTAAACGGTCTTAAAGAGGGCGCAAATATTGTTGTAACAATGGCTGCTCCGGGCAAACTTGCAGAAAATGCAACTGTTGATGATTTGCAGTATATCACTTGGACAAATGTCGGCGTGAACGCAGTTTATAAAGACGGTGTTCTCTCCCTTGCAAATCACAAACACTGCCTTGAATGTGCAGAAACCTGTGAAAAAGGCCATGAGGAGATTGAGTTCTCTGCTCTTACACAGGAAGATATTGATACTAACAGCGGATTGTTCCCGACTTCCGGCGGAAATTACTATTTGGCAGAAGATATAACGGTATCCGGTCAGGCAACACTTGCGGCAAACGCAAAGGTAAATATTTGCTTTAACGGACACACTATAACAAGAAAATCGGCAGGTCGTATCCTTTCAACAAATAACGGCGGCAACACAGTTTCGTTCACCGATTGCGGTGAAAGCGGCGGTATGTTCGCCTGCGAGAAGACCTATGCTGATCACAGTAACTTGATGCTTATAAGCAAAAATGCAACCGTTAATATTTACGGCGGTGAGTTCAAGGGTTATGAAAGTAAATACGGTACTTTGTTTACAGTAGCCGATACAACAACCCTTAATGTTTACGGCGGCACCTTGATAGGCGGCACTGCAACCACTCCCTCAAGTGCAGCAAGCGGTGCGATAAACGTTGCTTCCGGCGGAACATTTAATATGTCCGGCGGAACATTAAAAGACGGTGCGACCCCCACGGGCGGAGCCGGTAACGTTATGGTTGCGGGAACATTTAATTTCTCCGGCGGAACCATTGAAAACGGTACTGCAAAAAGCGGCGGTAACATCTATGTTTATAAATCCGGAATATTTAATATGACCGGCGGCACTGTTTCGGGCGGTATCGCTCAAAAGCAGAGTGACGGCGGCCACGGCGGTAACATTTATGTTATGGGCACGGCTCACATCACGGGCGGCGAAATCGTCGGCGGTAAGGCAACAAGCAACGGCGGCGGTAACATCAGCGCAAACAATGCCGCAACTGTACTTGAACTGAAAGATGTAACCGTTAAGGACGGTATTTACAGTTCTGACAGCAAGAAAGCAGATGTTTATATTTGGAATGCCGCTCTTGCAAATAACATTTCCGTTTCGGGTAAAACCAAGGCAAATATCTTCTTGGATATTACGGGAATGACTGTCGGCACACTTAATGACGGTGCGGATATCGGCATTGCAATGAAAACACCGGGTCAATTTGCAAGCGGACTCACATCCGATTTGAGCAAATATTTCCGCTCCACCAATTCAAGCTACAAGGTTGTTTATTCTTCGGGCAAACTTTCTCTTGCAGCAAAATAAATAATTCAATAAAAAACGGCAAGGAATTATTCCTTGCCGTTTTTCTTTATGCGTTTATCGGTATTTTTTACCTTTATATTATACTATTGAAATTTATTAAAAAATATTATATTATACAATTATAAAGACGGAATTTGTTTTAAGGAGGGTTTGGCGAGCGAAAATGCTATTTTGCCGCTTGGAATTGTTATGAATACAAATAATTGGAGCAAAACAATGGATAAAATCGTTCCGTATATAGAATGGAACAGTATTGATAAAAAATTCAGATCATCCTGGAAACCGGTAAGACACAGCAATATAACCGTTGAGTTGCACATCATTTTAGAGGGTAACTGTATGCTTGAACTTGATGAAAGAACGGTTGAGTTAAATGCGGGGCAGGCGATCGTTATTATGCCTAACACCTTTCATACCTGCAAAAGCTTCAAAGAACCGTTTTTGCGCCTGACTGTTTCGTTTATTCTTCAGGATCTTTCCGTGCTTTACGGCGACAAAGCACCCGAAATAAATTATTTTGTTTATAATGTTGATGAGCCAACAAAAAGAATTTGCTATGATATATTCGCCGAATATGATAAGCGTTCTTCCTATCTCGGAAACGAAATGATATCGGCGCTTTTTTCACAGCTTTTAGTCAGATTTTTAAGAACTGTTCAACCGCATGAGCAAAATATAGATGAAGTTCTTAAAAATGACGGTGTTTTGCATATTATCGATACTTATTTTTCAAGCTTTAATATGCAGGGCGGACATACAAGAAAAGGCCTTTCCGAATTGCTTAACTGTTCCGAGCGCCAGCTTAACCGCATTCTCACAAAATTATGCGGAATGACTTTTCTTGAAAAACGAATGAGATCAAGAATGGACTATGCCAAATTTCTGCTTAGAAACACCGATCTTAAAATATCCGAAATAAGCAATATGGTCGGATATTCTAACGAAACATCTTTTTATAAAGTTTTCAAAACAAATTGCGGGGAAACTCCTCAATTTTTCAGAGATAAATACCAAAACACAAAAAAGTAAATTTCCTATTTTGCGATAACATTACTTTCTTTTTGGGACATCTATTGTTCATATTGTCACAAACAATTATTGTTTTTAAAAATTCAATCATATAAAATACATAGTATAATGAGAATAAAATACGGTTAATATAATTTCCTTTTTTAACAATTATTATTTCGGAGGGGAAGATAGTATGGAAAAGAAATTTAACAAAAAATTATGGATTCCTATTATTGCGGGCGGTGTTGCACTACTGGCGGCAATAGGTATTGTTATCGGTGTTTTAGTCGGAAATTCCGATTCTGACGAATCAACCGCCGCCTCGCCGGATAAGTTGTTTTGGAACTTGGATCGCGCAAAATATATCGGAAAAAATGCCGACGGTTCAACATGGCGAGATGTTGATGAGGATGATAATTATTATCATATTTCTTATGCTATGGAAGAGGGTCGCTATACCGAGCGACGCATAAAGGATAAAAAACTTGTTGAAGAGCTTGATCAATATGATGTTATCGGTCTTGTTTCCGATGAAAAAAATATCGTTGTGGGATATAGGGATATAAGCGAGTTTACGGGCGGAATTGCCATAAACCGTTTGTATTATGTAAGCCGTGAGGGAAATAAGTATAAGTTTAATGCCGCGGCAACGCTTGACGGTTTAGAGTTTACCTATGAAATACCAGGCAACGCTAAATTTTATGATGTTTCAACAAAAACCGACCGTGAGTACGGTTCTTTTATCACACCGGATGATCTTGTTGAAGGCGATATAATCGTTGCAATTAAGGATAAGCAGGGTAAGATCACCCATGTTTACCTTGCGGGACGCGAGGTTATCCCCGATATTTATTGGAATGTTGAAAGAAAATGGGATTCAACAAATAAAGTTTCAACAAGAAAACCGAACGAAGTCGGTGAGTTTGAATTTCTTATGGCACTTAACGGAGAACAGCTTACCGTTAAGACCACAGAGCAGAGTGTTGCCACCGGAATAGACGGATACAATGGCCGTTGTATGGGACTTGTGTTTGATGAAAACGGCTATGTTATTAAAACCAAGAATACAAGAGCTTGCACAGGCGGACCTAGTTTCGCGAGTTGGTACGTTGTAACCGATATTGATGAAGGCAGAGTTACGGCATATCAATCTTCCAGCGGAACATCTGTTACAGCGCCTATGTCACCTAAGTGCAAAGTATTCAATGTTAGCGGTGTTCACGAAGATTTTAATGGATTTGACGGTGAATACGGCGAGCTTCGCGTTGGCGATAAACTGCACGGACTTTTGAACGATAAGGGCCAAATTTGCATTATTTTCATAGTTGGCAACAGAAAAGCCGACACCGAGGTTTATTGGAATAAAACTCGTATGTATGATTCGCAAAAAGCCGTTACAACCCGTGTTCCGGATGCAAGCGGAAGATATGTTTTCGATGTTTATGTTAACGGCACACATCGAACACTCTGGACAAAGTCAAAAGAAGTAGCAACAAAAATCGATTCGCAGGGTGCTCAGGCATTCGGCGCGGTGCTCAACGGTGATGAAATAATTAAGTTCTATACTCCCGCACAAAGCACCGGTGGTTCGGCTTATGCTTCATGGGATGTTCAAAGTGTTTCGGGCTCTAAAATTGCGTTGCTTAAAGATCCTTACGGTACAACTGCTGACGCAGGCAAAACAAAAGATCTTGAATTTGCAAGCGATTGCAAGATATTTGATATGTCAGCTAATGCTAATCCTTACGGTCAAAGAACAACCAAGGTATCCGTTAACGACCGCATCAACATCCTTCTTGATAAGGATGGAAAGATTGCATATCTGTTTATAACAAAACATGTTTATAATTCGGATGTTTTCTTTAATGTAACAAGAATGTGGAACTCAACCAAGAAAGAGTCAACAAGAACTCTTGATCCGGACGGTACATATCATATAAAACTTCTTGTTAACGGCACTGTTAAGGTTTACAGAACTGCCGATAAGTCGCTGATTGATGAACTTGATGCTTATTCGGTTCGCGCATTCGGTCTTGAAACAAAGGGCGATATCATAACAAGATCGTTCCCCGTGGCATCGGTTTCTAAAACTCGCGGCGGAACATCGGGAGCTATGTATATCGTTCAAAGCATAAAGGGAAATGTTATTCATCTAAAAGATGCAAGCGGAAAAACCGCTGATATAACAATGGGAAGCGGCTGCAAGGTTTATAATGCCGGAATGGTTGATTCCTATATCGGTGAGCCTACAAATGTTAAGGTTGGCGATAAACTTTTAAGTTTGCTCGGTGCGGATAAAAAAGCGGTTATCATCTATGTTGTTGACAGAGCGCATACACATATTTGTGAAGATTGCGGAAAGAACATTTCCTTCACAACACTTACGGGCGGCATAACCAAACCCGGCAATTATCATGTATGCTTGGGATCTGACCTTGAACTTGCAGGTCAAATTTCTATCGGCGGAACAAGCGAAGCCCAAGAAAATGTTCATGTAACACTTTGCCTTAACGGTCACACCATCAAGCCGCTTGACGGCAAGCGGGCGATTGCCGTTATCGGAAAGAACTGTTCTCTTGATATTGTTGATTGCAAGGGAACAGGTAAAATAGCGGCATCGGGTAACATAGTTGAAGGTATGAAAAGCTCAGTCGGTGCGGCAGTTTGGGTAAGAAACGGACGCCTTAAAATTTATAAAGCAATTATTGATGCTTCTGCGGTTACAAATCCGCTAAACGGCGTTGATGATTCGGGCAAAAATGTTAACTATACAAACAGTGCGGTTTATGTTGCAAGCGGCGCAGAGTTTACTATGCTCGGCGGCGAAATCATCGGAACAAAACAGGCAATATATGGCGGCTCAATGTATATCGGCGGCGAGGCAACACTTAAAAATGTTACTGTTAAAAACGGCGTTTCATCCACAGCCGGCGGTAATATTTATCTGAGTAAGGCAGGAAAAATAAACCTTATGGGCACGGTTAATGTAGTTGGCGGTAAGCTTTCAAACGGTGTCGATAATAACCTGTTTATGCCTGCTTCACCCCAAAAACTTAATGTTCAATCAGGGTTAAAGGGCAATATCGGTATTACGGTTACCGATATGGGCGTGTTCACAAACGGTGGAGTTGCTTCAAGCGCCAACGCATTCAGATCGGATGTTGCGGGCGGCGTTATCAAGCCCGATAGTGACGGCGCATTAACATTCGGCTATGAATTATCCGCTGTTTCATTCACTAAGGGTGATGTTACGATCGGTGTGGCTGATTCGCTTTATTTGCCTACGGTTATTACACCCGCATCGGTTAAGGATAAGGTTAAATTGACCTTTGAAAGCTCTGATCCCGATAGCGTTTATGTTGATAAATTCGGAATGATCGTCGGTGTTAAAGAAACCGGATCAAACACCGTGAATATAACTGTTACGGCTAAAAGCACAACCAATCCCGAAAACAAGAAAACCGCGGTATGCAAAGTCAGCGTTGTTGCGGGAACACCCGGTTTGCACAGCCATAAGCTAAACGGCAAGGGAAGCGATGTTAAGTTCACAGAGTGGACTGATACAAGCTCATTGCCTACTGAATCCGGTTACTA
This sequence comes from Acutalibacteraceae bacterium, assembly GCA_045642495.1. GTDB lineage: Bacteria > Bacillota > Clostridia > Oscillospirales > Acutalibacteraceae > UBA737. Next base: position 8,877 of record JAZUJA010000042.1, on the reverse strand, counting down.
TTATCTTGCAAACGATGTTGAACTTACATCTGCGTGGTCACCGGCAGAAAATCAATCGGTTTATATTTGTCTTAACGGAAAGAAAGTTACTGCCGCTTCCAATAAACAGGCAATTAGGCTCACAAAGAACGCATTTTTCGCAATTTGTGATTGCTCCGAGGGTGAAATCGGCTTAATCATTGCAAACGGTGATGTTTCGGCTCAGGGCGGCGTAATCTATATGTCAAACGGTGAAGGTGCGCTTTATGGCGGCACGGTTACCGGCGGTAAGGTTATAGGCGATAATATTGACGGCGGTAATATCTCCATCTTGAAGGATGCAACCTTTAATATGTTCGGCGGCACTGTTAAAAACGGCGTTGCTCAGCGAAACGGCGGCAATATCTATGCTCAAGGAAAACTTAATATCTTAGGCGGTGCGGTGATCGGCGGCTCATCTACCTTCAAAAATCCGAGAGGACTTGACATTATGGTAAGCGGCACGGCAGCATCGTTAAAGCTTGCCGATAATGCTTACATAGGCGATGTTTTCCTCAATAACTCTATGCTTTCCGCAAAGGATTATAAGGGATATGAAAATGAGAGCGGCACTATCAGTAAAATAAGTATCACACTCACAAGCGGAAAAGGCGTGTTCTCATCCGATAAGGTGTCAGATGATGCTTATAAGTTCTTCAAGGCAACCGCAAAGGGATGCGCTGTAATAGTTAACGAAGATGGTTATCTTGAAATCGCGGATGATATCCATAAGCACTGCGTATGCGGCGGAAACTGTGAATCCGTTAAAGAAAACGGCACGGCGGCTGATAAGCATACCTGCGATAAAACAACCGAATTCAAGACTGTTTCAACTTATGATGAGTTGAAAACCGCGTTCACAAACGGCGGAAGCTATTATCTTGTTAACGATATTGATATGAAGAATACCGGCGCATTTAATCTGGCTGAAGGAAAAACAGTTAACCTTTGCCTTAACGGATTTAATATTTATACTGCCGGAAAAATTCGTGCATTCAACCTTTCAGCTAAAAACAGCGTGCTTAATTTAAGCGACTGCTCAAAAGAAAAATCCGGCGTTATAGGACCTAATGATGTTGAAAAATCGGTATCTCAGCTTGTATATCTTAAAGAAAATGCCGAGTTTAATATGTTCGGCGGCACGATCGCAAACGGCGTAAGTCCTGCCGCAAGCGGAGGAAATGTCGGTCTTGCGGGCACAAGCATTTTCCGTTTGTTCGGCGGCAGTGTTATAAACGGCGTTGGCGGTGATGCTTCACATACAACAATCGACGGCGGAAATATTTACGTTCCCGCAAAAACAAGCTTCTTTATGTATGGCGGTGTTGTGTCAGGCGGAAAAGCCAGAAACGGTGCTAATATATGGGTTGCAGGTAATATAGATATTGCAGGCGGTGAAATAAAAGACGGCATTATGACCGGTAACGGCGCTAACATATTTATGTCGGCCTCCGGTGTTCTTAAAATGTCCGGCGGTGAAATAAATGGCGGCAAAAAGAACAATGATGGTACTGTTTCTTCGGCAAATGTAATGCTTTACGGTGACGGCGTTTGCGTTTATATGTCCGGCGGTAGTATCGATGGCAGAGTAAACGCAAGCAAGTTTGATAAATTCTATATAACCGGCAAGGCGGTTATAGCCGACGAAACCGGTAAATACGGAATCTCAATCGCATCCGATAAGGTGGATGATAAAGCAATCCGCATTGCCAAAAAGGACGGAAGTTATGCAAAGCTTGATGATAGCGCCGAAATTTGTCTTATACCCACTGCCGCAAACGATAACAAGATTGTTGTTAAAGCGGCGCAGATCTCTGATGCCGGCAGAATAAAACTCGGCACAGGTGTTTCGGGAAGCCTTACACCAACTTCAAGTGGCTTAGTATATAAAAAGTCCAATTAGTTTGACTTAATGGGGGAATTATTATGAAAAAAACAATTAAAACTGTTTTTTCTGCCTTTCTTGTTGCTTTGATAACCTTTATTTCCGGATGTGGCAGCACAAACGAAGTTGATGTTCTTGAAAAAAGGCTTTCATATAAAAGAAACTCAAACCAAGCGGCAGTTTATACGCCCATGTCCGAAAGACCGAATTATGCCCTTAAAGAGGGCGCTTCGGTTGAGGAAATGCGTGAAATGGCGGTTAAGGTTATGTATGATGAACTCTCATTCCTTTGGACTCCGCTTGAATCGTTTACCTACACAAAAACCGGTGCCGGAGAAAAAAATGTTTACTATTTCGGCTCGGATACCGTGTTTGCCGGTATGCCTTATACAAGTGCCGGTTTAAGCCTTTTCCACATGTTAGACTTGTATGATCCTTCAAACGGTGTTTTATATGGGCTAAACGGCGGCGATGCAAATATTCTTATCGGCAATAACTGTGCCCCTTCCGTTAACTGGGGACTTTCCGCGGTTTGCACCAATATATCCGCTTCGGACACCGGCTCCATGACCGAGAAAAACGGATTTGTTCCCATTGGCGGATATGATATTTCATACATATCAAGATTTGATGCTAACAACCCGACAACAGCGGTTATCGAGAGGGTTGGCGTTGATAAGATGTATGAGTGCTTGGCTCAGGTTGTAACCGCCGATGCGCTTGTAACAAACCCGGTCGGCTCACATGCTATGATGGCAATAAAACCTGCAAATGTTGTAAGAAACGAAAATGGCGCCATTGATCCTGAAAAAAGTACGATCACCATTCAGGATCAGCGTTTCGGTGAAAAAATAACAACCCTTAACGGTCAAACGGTTTCATATCGCGGAAGATATGATGCTGAGCTTTCCTTTAAGTATCTTTTGGATGAGGGATATATTCCTCTCCGCGCGGCAGAGCTTGATGACCCGAATCATAAATATGTTAAGCCGCAGGCAAAACTTTCATCCGATTGCAAAACCTCCGCTGAACTTAAAAAAGCAACCGTTAATTCTAATTTCCGAGTTTGCAAGATAGAAGGAAAACTTGTAAGCGATAGCGGAAAAACTGTTTTTCTGATGCGCAAAAACACCGGTATTCAGGATTATTATTCGGGCAAGGATAAAAATATGGATGTTAAAAGTGTTCTGCCGAGCAAAAAAGATGTTGAAAAGTTTATAAGCTCCGGGCATAAATATAACTATATGATAACCGCCTTGTTTGCTGACGGTGAAGAGGTAACCCTCTTTGATAAAGAAGTTAAAGCATCTTTCTTCGAATAATATTAAAATGAGAAAGCCATCATTCGTGAGAATGATGGCTTGAAATTTATATTTTTTTATCCTTCAACAACAATATTTCCGTTTAATTCGGTTATTCCTTCGTAATACATATCTGCAACTTTCAAATCAAGAGTTATTATCTTTCTTGCGTTGAGAATTGCTTCATCCTGCGGAGTTTCGGTCATGCTAACCGCTTGCGGATCCTCAATCGGGTCGTGTAATTCATCCGATTCATTCTGCTTAACATAAAAATCAATTCCGTTTGAATCGTAGGGCACGTGTTCAAACGTTGCTTCGCCCTCGGTAATCGAAACGGATTGACCGTAAACAGTATCTCCGGTAGAATCGCTCAACTGTAAAGAACCGGAAGTGATCGGTGCATCCAAATCGTCCTTAACGGAAATATTCAAAACACCGTTTGCGGTAATGGTGAGATTGATTTCGGTTGAGGAAGGCTCAATCTTGAAAGAATTGACAGTTCCGTCGTCATAGCCGGGTATTGTGTTTGACTGATAGGTGTAGGTTCCGACGGGCAATTCAACGTTTTCCGCAACGCCGTTTACAAAGGTTATGGTGTATTCTTTTGCCATACAGTAATTCCTCCGTTTATCGGTGTTATATTTTCATAGTATTCATCCTTTAATGTGATCCTCAAAAGCCTCTTTTCTCTCTTTGGCGCAATGCAGTAAACGGGATTAAAACCTATTTTGCATTGCTTTGTGAAATCGAAGCATTTAACGATACCCATAGGACAAAATCCTGCATTATTTTTAATCTCAAGCTGATATTTTTTCGCACACACAGGTATGGTTATGCTGATGTTTGCGGGAATGCTCGATTCATAAACGACGCATTCATCCGGCAGTGATATCAGTTTGATATTAAAAACAGCATCCGTTATAATGTTTGTGCTGCACATAATTTTAAGCTCTGCCAAAATATCAACTCCGTTTTTCTAATGCATTATCATTATATGTTGAAACCTATTAAGTGTTAAAAAAGGTCACTCAAACGAGTGACCTTTTTTATAAAGTGTACTGATGCGCGTTACTTTTCAAACTCATCGCAAGCGGCGTTTATGCGTTCAGTCAGTTTCGCAATATCCTTGTTCGATCGGCCGTCAGCATTTTTTGCCAGTGAAATAAGTCTGTCAATAACGGCTTTAAGGCGGCTTAAAACTTCGATTGAGCGCGCCTTAGCGGCGAGTTCTTTTATCTTAATTCCGCTTGTTTTCTTCGTGAACTCGTCAACAATCAGATCAAATTCATCTCCGCTATATGGGGCGCAGGCATTTAAGGAAAGTTTTGATTTTATCGTTTGGGCAAAATTATCGCAAACGGTATCTTGTCCGTGATTAACGAAAACGCGTTTCACATTGCTTCCGGCACCTTTAAGCCAGCCGATAAGCATATCGCGGTCGGCATGACCGCTTATGCCCTCAAGTGTTTCGATTTTAGCACGAACAACAATGTTTTCGCCGAAAAGTTTCACCTGTTTTTCACCGTTTGTCAGTTTTCTTCCGAGCGTTCCCTCAGACTGATATCCGACAAAGAGGATCGTACTTTCGCTTCGCCATAAGTTATGCTTTAAGTGGTGACGAATTCTTCCCGCTTCGCACATTCCCGAAGCCGAAAGGATAACCTTTGGCGTTTTATCGTTGTTTATAAGCACGGATTCTGCCGATGAAACGGCGGTTTTAAGCCCTTTGAAAATTATGGGGTTAACGCCGTTTGCTAAAAGGGAAATCGTCTCCTTGTCAAAATAGTCAAAAAGGTTTGAAGCATATATTTCCGTTGCCTCTACGCCAAGCGGACTGTCAACATAAACGGGGAAATTATCGTGATTTTTAATAAGTCCCTTTTCTTTTATTGTTCTTAAAAGATAAAGTATTTCCTGCGTTCTTCCAACCGCAAAGCAGGGGATAACCACATTTCCGCCTTTATCAAAGGTTTTTTGTATAATATTTGTAAGTTGGGCTAAATAGTCGGGGCGAGGCCCGTGTAAACGGTCGCCGTAGGTTGACTCAATAACAACATAATCCGCCGGTTTTGCTATCTTGGGATCGTTGATAAGCGGTCTGTCTGTGTTTCCTATATCGCCCGAAAACAGCAATGTTCTTTTTTCGTTTTCTTCTTCAAGCTCAAAAAGGATACTCGCCGATCCCAAAAGATGTCCTGCGTCTTGAAAGGTGAAATAAATATTGTCAAATGGATTTGTGCGCTCTTCATATCCTATGGGTCTGAAAAGCTTTAAGGCATTTTGCGCATCTTCAACTGTGTAAGCCGGTATATATTCTTCACCGCTTGAGCGCTTGGCCTTTCGGTTGCGCCATTGCGCTTCAGAACTTTGAATATGCGCCGAATCAAGCAGCATTATTTTGCAAAGCTCATAAGTTGCAAGGGTTGAATAAATAACGCCCTTAAATCCGTTTGCAACGAGCGCCGGAATTTTGCCGGAATGATCTATATGAGCGTGGGTTAAAAACAATGCATCGATATCCGCCGCCGAAACGGGAATATCGCAGTTTTCATAAATATCTCTGCCTTGCTCCATTCCGCAGTCGATAAGAATTTTTCTTCCTGCAGCGTGAAGCAGTGTTGCAGATCCCGTCACCTCATGATCAGCGCCGATAAATGTTAATTTCATATTTAACATCTCCTTTAGTTGAAGAATACCACCAAAAAAATCCTTTGTCAATAGTAGCTGTGATTAGTATTTTTTTGATAAAATAAATAGTTTTATTTTGGCTAAATTTATTGCTTTACATATTAAAACTTTTATGTTAAAATGTATACGTATAAATATGTTATTCATTTATGGGAGGAACTGAAATGAAGAAAATTATTTCCTTTGCAGTGGTGTTCTGCTTGCTGTTATCGTTTATCCCGACTTATGCGGCAAGTCCCGAAACACCGATAATAAACATCCCCACGGTTGTTTATCTTAATGATGTTGACCGCAATTTCAGCACAATCGATGATATGACGATATCCGCTCAAAAAGGCGAAGATACAATTTGTGTTATTGTCAGCGGTGAGGAAGGATCTGTTTATGTTCTTAAAGAAGATGTAAGCGACCTCATGCTTTTCGTCAATAATGTTGATGTTAAAGTCAAAGGCGGAAAATATGATCCCTCAATGCTTGCCATAACAGGCGACGGTTCTGTTAAGGAAAGCGGAAAGTATGAAATAACTTCAAATTGTCCTTTCCCGGTATTTTCCGGAAGTCTTATGCCGGGCAGCGCAGATGATTTTGCACAGTATTGCTATGATAATAATATAGACGATATTTCGTATAACTATCATTTCTTCTCTGATGCCGAGATCGGTCAGAGATTTGTAAACTATAAAAACATAACAGCCGATGCAAATATTACAATTAACGGTATTGTTAATTGCGAAAACTTTGTTGCAAACGGAAATGTTCATATCAATGCTCCTGAAGAAGCAGAGGCAGATCCTAACGGTCTTAATATTTACGGCAGCCTCACTGTTGCCGATGGCAAAACTTTCGATGCGGCAGACGGTCAGGTTCTCCTTCTCGGCGAAAATGCTACCGTTTCCGGTATCAATCTTTATGATTTTGTTGACGGCGAAAAAGTTCCCGCGGTTATTCCCGAAGAACACAGCGGGATGGTTTTCTCCTATGTTTTGCCTGCCGATGCTCCCGGATATTTTGTGTTTAACGGTGAAGAACCTCAAAGATATTACTTTTATATGATCAGTTTTGATTCACATGATTTCTCGGTTACTGTTGATGACGGTGAGAATGATCCGTTTGAAGCAAATGATCATTATATGGTTGAATACCCCGAAACCGAAGAGGTTAGTGTTTCAATCAAGATAAATAAGCTTAACGATGTTGATTATAAGGGTATTATAATCAAAGAAGATGTTGATTTTATAGATACCGCCCATTATGTCCGTAAATCCGAGCTTGAGAACGATACATATACTATCACAAGCAAAGATATATATGAGGTTCAGGTTGTAAGCGATAACTTTATCAAGCCTTTTGACGGTGAGTATGTTTTCCATTATGATGATTCACATGGCGCTTGTGTTTCTGTAAACGGTGTTGAGGCACTTAACAACGAGGATTATGATATCGCTTCAAGCGATTTCACAATTTCTTTCGTTATGCCTGATTATACAGAGGGCTTAGTTAATCCTTATAAGGTTATAAAGAGCGATGTTTTTGATACCGAAATTGATGTTACATCTGCTTGTGAAGACGGAACACTTACCTTGGAAATTGATGAAAGTGAAGCGGCAACATTTACTGTTTTCTGGACTGCCGAAGAATATAACTTCTATCAAAATCCCGAAAATTGCAGCGGTAACGAAATGACAGTTCTCGGAAACGGAACTGCAAACATTGTTGAAAACAGCAACATTGCTGAGATTAAAACTTTTCTTGATCGCACAAGAGTATATATTGAAGATACAAGCGATGAAGTTGATGTTATAATCAATCTTGAAGGAAAAGTTCAAGAAATCATAGTTGACGGTGAAGTTGCTGATTCTTCTCTTTATGAGGAAGGTTCATTTACCTGGACGGTGTACCCGAACGCATGGTCAAATATTCAAATAATATTTGAAGAGCCCGCTCCGTCAGGTCCTCGCGGCGATGTAAACGGCGACGGTGTTGTTGACTCAGACGATGCTATTTATCTTCTTAATTATGCTATGGCAGACGCGGAAACCCGTGATGAAGATTATCCGCTTGCACATGGCGGCGATGTAAACGGCGATGGCGCAATCGACTCAGACGATGCTATCTATCTCCTTAACTATGCAATGGCAGATGAGGAAACCCGCGATGAAGATTATCCGCTCGCTCCTGAAACACAGGATGACGGCGGCCTTTCCGGCGGAAACGGTGGCAACACCGGAAAACTTCCCGGCGGCGGCGAAGAAGACTTCCATTAATTCATAAATGCGCAATATATAAAATTTTTTTCCAAAATTATAAAAAATTTGTTGCAATATTATAAAATTTATGATATTATTAATTAGTAAAATAAAATAATAGGGTACAGGAGGGCTTTTTGATATGAAAAAAATTATCTCTATTGTTCTTGCTTTAACAATGATGTTCGGCCTTATGGCTGTTGCATCGTTTGCTGTAAGCGCTGAAGTTAATCTTCGCGGCGATGTAAACGGTGACGGTGCAGTTGACTCGGATGACGCTATTTATCTCCTTAACTATGCAATGGCAGATGAGGAAACCCGCGATGAAGATTATCCGCTTACACATGGTGGCGATGTAAACGGCGACGGTGCTATTGACTCGGACGACGCTATATATCTCCTTAACTATGCAATGGCAGATGAGGAAACCCGCGATGAAGATTATCCGCTCGCTCCCGAAGCAGGTGGTCTTGATAACGGCGAACAGGGCAACGTTGGTGGCCTTGAAGGCGGAGACGAAAGCGAATTTATGGCTATTGTCGATTGATCAATAATTAACAATTTTTGCCGGACCGAGATAATCGGTCCGGCTTCTTTTTTGGGCTAAAAAAACTCCCTATGGTTTAGTCACGGGTGCATAAGGCAGTATTTTATGTAAGGAATTTGGAGTAGTCCGAAAAGGGCTACTCCTTTTCCTTTTGCTGGGTTATCCTGCATTTTGCTCGTGCATATCGGCGAG
>JAZUJA010000041.1:0-6441 GCA_045642495.1 Acutalibacteraceae bacterium | reverse complement strand
CGCTTGCATATTTCTTTAAGCTCTTCCTCCGGTACAAGTATTTCTTTAATATCTTCCATCATAGTATCTTACCCCTTAATTATTGTTTCTATTTTTATAATATTTTTTGAGTTTTCATTAACCGCACATCTATCGGCAACCCCGATTCCGTAAATCCATACAGGTCCTATTTCATCAGAAATAACCGGGAGATTTTTCCTAAAAGATGCAGGGATTTTATATTCGGTACATAATTTTTTTATTGTTTTGGTGCAATTTTTGTTTTTAAGTCGAATTTTATCGCCTTCACACCTTGACCTTAAAACATATTTGCCTTTTATTCTATCACAGTCAAACATATTTTTCTTAAACGAATTATGAACATTCTTAAAAGAATTTCCGAATGTATTTTTAGTTTTTTCTAAATTAACCTCAAACTCAGTGTCAGTTTTAACACATTCTGTTTTAAAAAACAAAAGATTTTCTATACAAAAAGCATATTTATTGTTTTTTATGCTGCATTTACCGCCGTTTTCAGCAATTTTAAGAATTAAAGGAATATGAATTGCATCAATATCATCGGCAAAAAATCTAAACAAAATCCGTTTTTTTATCGCAATATCGAGCGAATTGAACTCTTTTGTTTTTATTTTGTTATCAAAAACTATGTTATTATATACTAAATCTGTTTGTTTTTCAATAAATTTATAATCTTCAGCAAAATTTGATGTTTCAAACATAATTGTTTTTGCAAAAGAAGGATTGATATTTTTAAGAATAGGAATTACTGAGTGACGAATTTTATTTCTTGAATAATCATCGGTTAAATTTGTACTGTCTGTTACATATTGAAGACAGTTTTGTTCGCAGTAGCTTTCAATTTGTTCTCTTGATACGGAAATCAAGGGGCGAATATATCGGTCTCTTTTAAGCGGAATACCGCACAAACCTTTAAGACCGGTTCCCCTTGTTAAATTTAGCAACACCGTTTCGCAGTTATCATCGGCGTTATGCGCAGTAGCGATAAAATCAGTGTTGATTGATTCAAAAAATGAATATCGCATTTCTCTTGCTGCAAGCTCTGTTGAAAGCCTGTTTTTTTTAGCATAATCCGATACATCACCTGAGGAAACAATAAGTTCAATCCCATATTTGCGACATAAATCTTCGCAAAAATTTTGATCTTTATCCGATTCCTCACCGCGAAGAAGATGATTAAAATGAGCAGCTTGAAGAGTTAAATCATACTCATCTTTAATAGAATATAAAATGTGAAAAAGGCAAACCGAATCAGCGCCGCCCGAAAGAGCAACGGTGATACGGCTTCCTTTTTTTATTAGGTTTGAATTTATTACCGAATTTATAACACTTGAATTATTCATGGAAATTATCAATCGAAGTAAATCTTGTAAACTGGCCGTCCCAATGGAGTTTAACAGTACCCGTTTCACCGTGACGGTTTTTAGCGATTATGATTTCTGCCGATGTTGGATCGGGCTTATCCTCATCATCTTCGGATTTATCAGCGCCGTAATATCCTTCTCTGTAAAGGAAAAGAACAATATCGGCATCCTGCTCGATAGAACCGGAATCACGAAGATCGGAAAGAGCGGGTCTGTGGCTTTTTCCGGCTCCCTCTGTACCACGGTTCAACTGTGCGCAGACAATAATCGGAACTTTAAGTTCTTTAGCCATTATTTTAAGATTTCTTGTTATATCACTGATTTCCTGAACTCTGCTTTCGATCGGTCTTGCCGAATGCAAAAGTCCTAAATAGTCGATTAAAACAAGATCAACCCTTTTCATTCTGCGAAGTTTGGCTTTCATTTCCGGAATGGTTATTGATGCAGTTTCATCAATATAAAGATTGCTTTTAGATAGTGTTTCACCGGCAAGAGTAAGTCTTGTCCATTCCTCTGCTTCCAGCTCTCCGCTACGCAATTTTTCACTTGGAATACCGGATTCACTTGAAAGAAGTCTTTGAGCCAATTCATCTCTTGACATTTCGAGCGAGAAAAAGCAAACTGTTCTTCCTGCCTGAACTGCAACATTACGCGCAATATTCAAGGCAAGAGAAGTTTTACCCATTGCAGGTCTGGCACCCAATATAATGATATTTGATTTATTAAGGCCTGAAAGCTTTCGGTCAAGTTCACTGAGTCCACTTGGAATTCCAACAAAATCATCATGTGTTTCAGGATCGTTCATCTTTGTAAGGCGATCATAAGTTTCATTCGTGATGATTTCGGCAATATGGGTTAGTCCGTTAACTTCTCTTCCCTGTCTGATTTCAAAAATACGTTGTTCAGCATCGTCAATAAGCCGAGATGCGTCCATAGTATTTTCGTTTACATTTGTTATGATATTTCTTGCGGCTTCAAGCAAAGAACGGGATAAATAACGTTCTTTTACAATATTTATGTATGTTTGAATATTGGCCGTTGTAGGAACATTTTCAACAAGCTGCATAAGATATGCTTTACCGCCTGTTTCATCATAAATATTATCGCTTTTAAGTTTTTCAAGCAATGAAACGGGATCAATCGCTTGATTTAATTCAAACATTGAAGAAATAGCCTGATAAATCTGACGGTGCTGCGGAATATAAAAATTATCGGGCTTTAAGGCAATGGTAACATCGTTTATACACGAAGGATCAACTATCATCGAACCCAAAACCGCTTGTTCTGCTTCAGTTGAATACGGTTGTCTTACTCCGTCAATATCATATAAAAGATTATCTTTTGCCATATTACTCGGATACCTTAACGGTGATTTTTGCGGAAACACCGACATGAAGTTTAATTTCGGCTGTATATTCACCGAAATTCTTTATATCAGCAACAGAAAGCTTTTTCTTATCAACTTTTATACCAAATTTATTTTGAATTTCAGCAGCAATTTCCTTTGAAGTTATGCTGCCGAAAAGTTTTCCGTTTGAGCCGGCTTTGGCATTAAATGTGATGGTTTTTCCATCTAACTTTGAAGCGGTATCCTTAGCAGCGTCAAGCTCCTCTTGCTTATGATGAGCAACAGCCTCCTGCTTGCTGTTAAATTCGCTTAAAGAAGCATTATTGGCTTCAACAGCAAGATTTCTCGGGAAAAGAAAGTTTCTTGCATAACCGTCAGAAACGGTGCAAAGTTCACCTTTTTTTCCTTTTCCTTTTACATCTGCAAGTAAAATTACTTTCATAAATCAACACTCCTTTATTATAATTCCATAATTACGGGAAGGATCATAGGACTTCTATGAGTTTTTGCGTATAAAAATTTAGCTGCAGCATCCTTCATTTTAACCTTAATGGAATTCCAATCCTTTGATGAACTGTATTTGCAGTTATCAAGAACGGAATTTATAACCTCTGTCAGTTCCTGCATAAGCTGGTCTGACTCTTTAACAAAAACAAATCCTCGAGAAACAAGATCAGGGCCGGACATAACTTCCCTTGTATATGAATCAATAGTTACGGAAATTATTATAATACCGTCCTCTGCAAGATGTTTTCTGTCCCTTAAAACAATACTTCCAACGTCACCTACACCGAGACCGTCAACCAAAACTCTTCCGGCGGGAACGACTTCATCGGTTTTAATTTGATTTTCGGAAACTTCAATAACGGTTCCGTTGTTTGCAACAACAATATTCTTTTTGTTAAAGCCCATTGAAACCGCTAAAGCGGCATGCTTATGAAGATGTTTTTCTTCTCCGTGAACCGGAATAAAATATTTCGGCTTTATTATGCTTTGCATAATTTTAAGTTCCTCTTGGCAAGCATGACCCGAAACATGAACATCATACATTTTTTCATAAACAACATTTGCTTCACGCTTAATAAGTTCATTAACAACTTTATCAACAAGTTTTTCATTACCGGGAATTGGTGTTGCGGAAATAATAATCATATCACCGGGAATAAGTTCAACTTGGCGATGATCGGAAAACGCAATTCTGTGTAGCGCCGATAAGGGTTCGCCTTGACTGCCCGTTGTTACAATAACAAGTTTTTCGGGCGGATAATTATTTATCGTTTCTATATCAATGAGTATATTTTTCGGCACTTTAAGATAACCGAGCTCGGCAGCAACAGATACAACATTTATCATACTTCTGCCTGAAACGGCAACTTTCCTTTTGCACCTTGCGGCTTCGGAAATGATCTGCTGAATACGATGAATATTTGAAGAAAATGTTGCGACGATTATTCTGTGACCTTCAGCCTTTTTGAAAAGGTTTGAAAAAGATTCGCCAACCAACTTTTCGGTTTGAGTATATCCCGGTCTTTCGGCATTTGTTGAATCGGCAAGCAATGCCAAAACGCCGTTTTGACCAAGCTGAGCAAATCTTGCAAGATCAATAACATAACCGTCAATAGGTGTTGTATCAATCTTAAAGTCACCGGTTTGAACAATAACACCTGCAGGAGAAGAAATTGCAAATCCCACCGCATCGGGAATTGAATGATTAACATGAATAAATTCAACCTTGAATGCACCCGCATTTACAGAGTGACCGGGTTTTACAACCGTTAACTTTGCATCACTTAAAAGCTTATGTTCTTTTAATTTTCCTTCGATAAGACCTATCGTCAATCTTGTAGCGTAAATCGGAATATTAAGCTGTTTCAAAAGATACGGAATTCCGCCGATATGATCTTCGTGACCATGAGTTACAAACAAGCCTTTGATTTTATCCTTATTTTCAATGATATATGAAAAATCAGGGATTATTGTATCAATTCCGGGAGTTTCTTCATCGGGAAAAGTCATTCCGCAATCAACAATAATCATATCGTTTTTATAAGCGTATAGAGTTAAGTTTTTACCGATTTCACCTAATCCGCCAAGGGGAATTATTTTAACCGATTTTGTATTCAATTCAGTTTTAATCTTTTTAGGTTTATTAGCGGGTTTTCTTTTTGAAATTGCCTTTGTTTTGGGCTTTTCAAAGGATTTTCCGCTGACAAGAGAATTAACCGATGCTTTTGCCTTTGATCTATATGTTTTAGCACTTTTCGGCTTGTTCTTGTTATTTTTTACTGTTTTTTCATTGTTCAAAAAATGTACCTCCGCTGAAAAAATAAATTTTATATGTAATATCGGACTGCACTACCGATATAAAAATCATTATTTAATAATAACTGTAAGAAGGCTCTTTTGTCAAGTTAAATCGTTCCCTTTTTAGAATATTGACAAAAAATAAATTTTAAAACATAATTTCAAAAAAATATTTTCTGTTTGAAATCGGAAAGTCATTTAACACGCCGTATTCAGGATCATAAATTACACCGTTATAAAAAAGCGACCAATGCCAGCATTTCGGAGTTTCAAGACTTAAAACCGCACAATTCGGCAAATCTTTTACAGAAAAAGCCTGCCCTTTAATGTTGCTCATTTTATATCCGTAATCTCCGATAATTGATATCATTTGCTTTTTTGAAAGCTCGGCATCGGTTTCGGCTTTAGCGATAACCTCATAAACATCAATGCCGAAAAGCATTGAAATAACAGCTTGACCGCATGCGAGCGGATTAGGCTCAAATATATGTTTTATTTTCAAATCTGTTTTCAAAGTAAACACAACCTTTTCTTCATAATAACACATACGCCTCTTAAAATAAAGTATTATATATATTTATATTGCAATTTTTGAAAACATGTGGTAAAATATCAACTGATAAAGGCTGTGACAGAGATAGTAACAGATTTTCTTTCACATTAAAGCGAGCCGAAAACGGTGAAAGTTCGGTATGTGATTTATCTGTGAAGATCACTCTTGAGCCGCAATGTGAAATCATTATTTGAAAATAGCATTCGCCGCATTCCTCCGTTAAGGGAAAACGGATATTTGTCCGTCTAAATAGGTGGTATAACGGTTCATTCCGTCCTATTACGGACGGAATTTATTTTTTGAAAGGGGTATTTTATGTACGAAAGTATAAAACCTAATGTAAATTTTGTTGAGCAAGAAAAAAAGATCAAACAGTTTTGGGATGAAAATCACATCTTTGAAGAAAGTATTGAAGATAGAAAAGATGCCCAGCCTTATGTATTTTATGACGGTCCTCCGACTGCAAACGGTAAACCGCATATCGGTCACGTTTTAACGAGAGTTATAAAAGATATGATCCCGCGTTACAGAACCATGAAAGGATATATGGTTCCGCGTAAAGCAGGATGGGATACTCACGGACTTCCGGTTGAGCTTGAAGTTGAAAAGATGCTTGGTCTTGACGGAAAAGAACAAATTGAAAAATACGGTCTTGAACCTTTTATAAAGCATTGCAAAGAAAGCGTTTGGAAATATAAGGGCATGTGGGAAGATTTCTCAAAAACTGTTGGCTTTTGGGCTGATATGGAAAATCCTTATGTTACCTATGAAAACAATTTCATCGAAAGTGAATGGTGGGCACTTAAAACCATTTTTGACAAAGGACTTTTATATAAAGGATTCAAAATTGTTCC
>JAZUJA010000040.1:0-7378 GCA_045642495.1 Acutalibacteraceae bacterium | reverse complement strand
TGATCAAGTCCGATTTCTTCAAGAATATGCGCAACGGAATCGCCGATTGCCGGAGTTGGAGCAAGCGAAAGATCAACAACGCCGAACGGAACATCCAATCGCTTTGATGCCTCGGTTGCGATAAGCTGACCCATTCTTGTTATCTTAAACGCGGTGCGCTTGATAACATCGGCAACGGCTGTAAGATCGGCAGTATCTTCCATTTTAGAAAGAGCCGCACGAACAACACCGGGGCCTGAAACACCGACATTTATTTCGGTATCGGGTTCGCCGACACCGTGGAAAGCACCTGCCATAAAAGGATTATCCTCAGGCGCGTTGCAGAAAACAACAAGCTTTGCGGCACCGATACAGTTACGGTCGGCAGTTAGCAACGCACATTCTCTGATCTTTTCGCCCATCATAGCAACGGCATCCATATTGATACCTGCCTTTGTTGATCCGATGTTAACAGAAGAACAAAGATGCTCAGTTCTTGAAAGTGCTTCGGGAATAGCATTTATAACTTCAATATCACCGGGGGCAAATCCCTTTTGAACAAGGGCGGAAAAGCCGCCTAAAAAGTTTACACCGCAGGTGTTTGCCGCTTTTTCAAGCGCTAACGCCAGCTTAACGGCATCGCGGTTTTCACAAGCCGCTAAAACCATTGCCGCAGGGGTAACGGAAATGCGCTTATTGATGATCGGAATACCGTATTCCTTTTCCATTTGTTCGCCGGTTTTAACAAGATTTTGTGCTCTGCGAACAATCTTTTCATAAACGCGATCGCATGCTTTATCAATATTTGAATCGCAGCAATCGAGCAGAGAAATACCCATGGTTATCGTTCTGATATCCAGGTTTTCCTCTCTTATCATAGTTATAGTTTCAAGAATATCTTTTGTATTAAAATTCGGCATATCTTACCTCACACCTGATGCATTGCATTGAAAATATCCTCATGCATAACATGAATGGACATTCCGATTTCTTTGCCTAATTCGTTCATTTTTTCGCCGAATTCAACAAGTGATACATCGCATTTTTCCATATCAACAAGCATTATCATTGCAAAAAACTCACGCAAAACCTTTTGGGTTACATCTTCAACATTAACATTATGCTCGGCACACTTACTTGAAACAGCGGCAAGAATACCGGTTTTATCGTGACCTATAACACTTATTATTGCTCTCATTTTTACATCCTCCGATTATTTTTCTTTTCTTTTTCCCGTTAAAAAATCTATAACATTTCCAACCGCGTTTTCGCAATCGGAAAAATCATTTTTTCCTGCATTTCTGTAATCATATTTCGTGCAAAAAACAGAAATTTTATCATAAAGATCTGCGGAATAATCGCCGACTATGCGGTTTAAGTTTTCCGCCATCTCTTTCCCGTGCTTTCGGCAGGTTTTCTTTGATATGCCGCCGAGCAACCGTTCATAATGCGAAAGGCAAAACTGCGGTTGCGCATTAAACAGTTTTCTGAATTCTTCCTCGTTTTCATAGCAACGGTAAATAGTGTCTATCATTCTTGAAAAACCCCACTCTATTTTTTCGCAAACAAAGCAACTGTTTGCGATCTCGCGCGAAAGTTCACTTTTTTTAGAATCGGATTTTTTTGTATGAAGTATTTTTTCATTTATTTCCTGCGTATGTGTTTGAAGCATAAGCGCCAACTGAAGCGTACCCGGGCGCTTGGTCATTTTTTCATAGTGTTCGGGGCAAAAGCCGATTTCATTGGTCATTATCCTTACATCCGGCTCCATCATCGCATCGCCTAAAATATAATCGAGTATTCTGTTTTCAACAGTATTATACATTCGGCACAAAGGGCAACCGTCCTGCTTTTCAAAAACCTCGGAAACGGGAATGGTACAGATACTGTCACGCATAAAATCACCTGGCTTATTCTTGAAATCATCATCAAAATTTATTATAATACATTTGGTGATGAAATGGAATATATTTTTTGTGAAGATAAAATAATAATCAAAAAACCGTTTTGCCTTGATTTAAGGCGAACGCTTGATTGCGGTCAGGCATTTCGCTGGGTAAAAAAGGGCAACCGTTTTTGCGGCATTGCCGGCGGCAGATATGCCGAGCTTGAAGAAGTGAACGGAGATATTTATATCTACGGCATTACAAAAACGGATTTTGACGATTTTTTCAAAAATTATTTTGACCTTGAAAGAGATTATAATTATATTCTTAAAAAAATCAGCGAAAACGAAAAAATCAAATCCGCCGTCCGATACGGAAAAGGAATAAGGATACTTAATCAAGAGCCGTTTGAAGCGCTTATATCCTTTATCATTTCGCAAAACAACAACATTCCGCGAATTAAAGGTATCATCGAACGGCTTTGCGAAAATTTCGGCACAAAAACCGAGAACGGTTATGCCTTTCCGAGCGCTGAAACTTTAAGCAGTTTGTCGGTTGAAGACCTTGCCGTTATCAGAAGCGGATTTCGCGCAAAATATATAATTGATGCGGCAAAGCGTGTTACAAGCGGAGAAATAAACCTTGAAAATTTAAGGAAATTATCTTATGATAACGCGTGTCGTGAACTGATGAAAATAAAAGGCGTTGGCCCAAAAGTTGCTGATTGCGTTTTGCTTTACGGTTTAGGTTTTATAAACGCATTCCCGAAAGATGTTTGGATAAAGCGCGCACTCGATGAATATTTCGGCGGCAAAATCCCCGAATGTGCAAAAGAATTCGGCGGAATTGCACAACAGTATATTTTTTATTATATACGCTCTGCCGAGGGCTGAAAGCGCCGCACACAATTGCTATTTTAACATTTTTTATTTTATTTTTCAATATCAAATAAGCCGTTTTTAACCCATTTAATATATCTATTCGGTTTATTTTTTAAGATAATATCCGAAATAATCAGCACTTCGAAAAATCATTATTTTCGAAGTGCTTGTTTATTTTATAAAATATGTAAAAAAGCAATGTTTCTAACATGAGCTATATCGGAAAAGCGATTATAAAATCACAAATAAAATTGCTTTGCGATATTTTTATTCATTTGTTTTTGATTTTAATTTTTCAAAAAACTCTTTATAAGGAACATTTGGTTCAAAAACCATATCATGCCAATTTCCGCGCTCTTCAACCGGAGGAAACTCCATATAATCTCCGTAAACAGTTTTAAGAAAAGCTTCATAGCCTTTTGGAATCTTAACGGTAAAGAATTCAAACGGAACTTCGATTGCCTCTTCAAATACCGATGTATCAAAAATATTCCTCGGGCAACCCCATGAGGAGTAATTCGGTATCCAATATTTACCGCTCAAATTATTTTTTTCAGAAGCATTCTTTTTGTTCATTTTTTTAATGTTTTTTTGAACAAAATCTTTTTTAAAAATCGGTAAATGTGTAATTTTGTTTATTGTTTTGGTAATTATGTTTTTATTTACATTGTATGAATAAGCATTGTTACATACTTGAAGCACCCTATTATATATTTGAATGTATTTTCTGCGAATATTAGATTTAGGCATATTATCAATCGGAAAAATGCTTATTGAAATTCCTTTGTTTGAGTTATCCCTTGGTGCTTGCAAATTATTGTTTGTTATTGCAGAAGTGTTACTGTTTCGTATTTTTAAAATATCAAGCGGATAATCAACATCGGTTAAAGGTGATTGAAGAAAATACGGACTTTTAAGTTCAGTCTGAGCAACAGATATAAACTTTTCATAATCTTTTCTTTCCATCAAAAAATCCATATCATCGTCCCAAGGAATAAATCCCTTATGTCTTATTGCGCCGAGAACGGTTCCGCCATCGGCATAATACTTAATATTATGCTTTTTGCAAATCTTTTCAAATTGAAAAAATAAATCAATTTCCACCGCCCAAACTTTTTTCATTAAGCTTGAAATAGCATATTCACATCTTGTTTCTTCTTCAAAAAAACAATCAGGAACAATTTTTTCGCGTAAAATTCTTTCCGGCTCCGTCATACAATAACCTCCCATCTGTTAAACAATAACATAATTGTATTTTTTTGTCAATTAAATAGCTTTAAGACAATTAAGTTCCGACAATCCTGCAAGCAAGCAATATTACGCCGATAAAAATCAAAATATACTTATTTTTATCAATTTTATGCAATCTACCTGAAATATAGGTCATAAACAATTTTTTGTATTGTTACTTTTTTTATAATCCTGCATACAAATTTTCTCCTTTTTAGTTCAAAAACCGCATTTTAATAAATTACAATTATTGTATCATAAACTTTATTTTATGTTAAATTAAAAAAGGCGCAGTTCGGACGAACTACACCGTTAAGAAATTGTTATTACATACTCGGAACAATAATCATTTTATCTTCTGTTAAAACATCGTTTTCAAGGTTATTTATCCGCTTTATTTCGTTTATATCGGCAAAATATTTTTTAGCTATTTCCCATATATTTTCGCCCTTGCAGCAAAAGCAAACACTAAGCGCGCAAAGCGGAGGTTTTTCGCATGGTTTTTCGGGGTCTATAACCGCTTCGGTTATAAGCGACACTGCGCTTCTTTCAAATACGGCGGCATTGATATTTAATGTTAAATTAAGCTCTATATTCCCCTCTGCGTTAAGGGTATATCCCGTTGCACTCACCGTTATTTCGGGCTTTGCAAAAAGGTTTTCTCCGCAATTTTCGCACGGTCTTTCGAAAGAATAGTCAACATCTTTTTCACAAAAAACGATTTTGCCCTCTGCATTTTCGGTTATAATGCACACCGCCGCCGTTCCGCAAACTTTCAAAACATTATCATTAAATTCTGTTTTAACGGTTTTTACGTCAGAGAAAATATCGATTATTTTAACAACCGATTCTCCGCCCATTTCGGCGGTTTTTCGGGCAGAAAAAGAATCGTTTATTTTTTCGCAAATCCTTTGAAGCGTTAATTTTTCACGGGTTAGAGATAGTTGACATTTTCTTGAAAAAGCATCAAGCAAAACGGCTGTTTCGCCTGTGCAAACGGCTTTGCAGGTGATTAAAATTCTGGCGGTCATCAAAAACGCTCTTATCGGATCTTCGCCGGAAACCTTGGGCTTTATCTCAAGAAACGCTATTTGCGCGAATGCTTCACATTCGCAGTTTTCTGATGCGGCGCTCATTTCAAGGATCTGGCTAAATGGTATTGTATCGCGATGGGTTCTTATTTCACCCTCATTATCGCAATAAAGAATATTCACCTGCGTTTCGCCCGATATCACCGCTTTGCCGCCTAAGAGCTTACTTTCCTTAATGCTCGGTGTGGCATCGTATCTTATAATGCAGTTTATATCCTTATTGCCGTTTCCTATTTCAAGTTCTTCGTCAACGCTCATATATTTTTCGCTGCAAACTATGGGTGAAGTGGTTGTGATAAACCCTTTTAGCGTTTCAACATTTTCATCTTCAATATCGCTGATTATTTCATTTTCGCGGTTTGCACTAACAACAGCGCAAACAGATATCGCACCGTGAATATCAATTTTTCTGCCCGATACCGCACGGCAGTTTATATATTCCGTTTCGGCGCTGGCGGTTATGCAACCGGGCTTTTCATCGTTTTTATAATCAAAGTTTTTCGAAAAAGGAAATTGATATTCATAGGCGTTAAGCGCGTTATCGGGATCGCAATATATTACTGTCAGCGTTGCGGTGCCGTCCACAGTTAAGGTGTTGCCGTTTATTCCCTTTCCGGAAATTCGGTTTACAAGGCGGCATTTAAGTATTTTTTCAACATCAGGGTAATAATCGGGCAGAGTGAAATCAACATCGATTGGTTGTTCCGCCGTTTCGTTCATAACGGTTTCGGCGGTTATGATTTTTGTTTTTGAAATATTGGCATCCATATTATAAGCCCTCACTTTGTTTTTTGTTTTATAATATGAATGGAAAAGATTGAATATGCAAAAAAACCGCCTAAAAAGGCGGTTAGATTTTTTGCTTAATGAAGCGGAAAGTTTTCGGGGTCTAATGAATAACGCAAAAGATAAATTGCATCATCACTATCCGTATTTCCGTCACCGTTAAAATCACAGTTTTGAGTTAAAGGATAGTTTTCGGGGTCAAGCGTTGCGCGAAGCAGATATATAGCATCATCACTATCAACGTTTGAATCGCCGTTAAGATCGCCAACCACCGATTCTGATGTTTCGGAATATTCAGCATACCTATCAAAAACATAAAAGTATCTGAACAAATCGTCATTATCTTCTTCATCATTAAAAGAAAATGAATAAGATAACACACCTTTATCGGTTCTTACATAGACATAATAACTATCATACAATTCAACATATTCGTTAAAGATAACATCATCAACCTGTATTTTTTCAACTGTGCCGTCAGAATAAAACACATTAAATACGGTTCCTGTTCCTTCGATAGAAAAGCTTTCGATCTTGACTTTATTTATCTGTTTATCTTCATAAAAACTCAAGTTATCAATCATCAAAGCTTGACCTGAGCTTTTAAGCCAAAAATAAGTTTTTTCCGTTTCCCAGTCGTAATCAATTTCAATTTTAGCGTTGATTCCGTTTTCTTTTATGCATATAAATACTTCTTCATAATTTTCATCATAATAATATGAAGAATTCTCTTCGTTTACGGTTACCGTTTTAGATGTTCCGTCTTTATAATTGACGGTGAATGTAAGACCGTTCCAATCAGGCAGATAATATTCGGAATACTCTGTTTTATCGGGGAGCTTTGTTATTTTTACCGATGAAACAGGAGATTCTTTCAGTTTTACCGTGTAATCGGTTTTGCATCCCAAATATTCAAATGTTACAGTGTTATCACCTAATTTAGTTTCCTCATGTCCATACGATAGCGTAAACCAATATCCATCCAAACGGTTTTCACCGGTATAATCATTTGATCCATCAAATTCAAATTTCTTAGATGTACCGTCTTTATAATAAACGGTTAAACTAAGCCCCGTAAGATCTTCCGGCATTAGATAATAACCGTCTGTATAAACATGACCCCATTCTGTATCACCGTAAACATATTCTCTTGTAGGAGCAGAATTAACTTCTATATGATCAACCGGTGTTTCACGAACAGTTACATATAATTTTGTTTGTACGCCGAGATAATCTACAATAAAATAGTTATCATTGCCAAGCTTAAAGGGATTTTTATACTGAATATCTTGCAAAGAAATATAGTAACCGTTAACTTTATCGCCGATTTTGGCGGCTTTGGATGTTCCGTCAGTAAAGTTTATTTGTATCTCTGCATCAGAAACATCTTCTGCCCATAAACAGTAATTATAATACGGCAAATATTCCTCTTTTTCTTGGTCCCAACGAGTGGTTTCATAACCGCCGTAATTTTCAATGAGTTCAAAATTTGTGCCTTTTATAACTTCTATACTTTTAACGCCGC
>JAZUJA010000039.1:0-14358 GCA_045642495.1 Acutalibacteraceae bacterium | reverse complement strand
CTTCTTCCCTCACGCGGCGTTGCTGCATCAGAGTTTCCTCCATTGTGCAATATCCCCCACTGCTGCCTCCCGTAGGAGTCTGGGCCGTGTCTCAGTCCCAATGTGGCCGTTCAACCTCTCAGTCCGGCTACCGATCGTAGATTTGGTGGGCCGTTACCCCGCCAACTGTCTAATCGGACGCGAGGCCATCTTACAGCGGATTGCTCCTTTGGTTTTCAAGAGATGCCTCTCGAAAACTTCATGCGGTATTAGCAGTCGTTTCCAACTGTTGTCCCCCTCTGTAAGGCAGGTTCCTCACGTGTTACTCACCCGTCCGCCACTAAGTGTTACAAGAAAAGTCCTGCAGCAAGCTGCTCTCATTTTCAGCGCAACACTCCGTTCGACTTGCATGTGTTAGGCACGCCGCCAGCGTTCGTCCTGAGCCAGGATCAAACTCTCTAAAAAATTGTATCTCAACACCTTTCGGTGTTAAAATCTTCTTTAAGAACTTTGATTGCTCTTTACTTATGCTAGCGCATAATAATTGTCCATTTGATTCACAGATTTCTCTTGGAATCGTCGGGTCCTTATTTTCTGTCGTTGTTTAATTTTCAAGGTCCGTTTTGTGCCCTCTCTCAAGAGCGCCCGATTATAATACCACACTATATCCCTCTTGTCAACACCTTTTTTCAATTTTTTTCAATTTTTTTGAAAAAGTTTTGAAAGCTGCAAAAATTCCGGATTTTTACACCATATATAGTGGTTATTATCACATTTCAGCCATACCATCACTTATGCCCAGCAAAACAATTCCTAAAATTACGATGCCGACACACAGGTAAAGAGCCGGAGTTAATTTTTCTTTTATAAAAATTCTGCAGAAAATTACAGAGAAAATACAGTAAGCCGCAATCATAGGAGCCGCCAAAACCGGGTTGGCTGCCATTGCAAAAACATAAAAAAATTGTCCGAATTCTTCGCAAAGTGCTGCCACGCCCTTTGTTTTTATTTCTGCCGGCTTAAAAGGATTATATGCTTTACCTGATTTGCAGAGCATAAAAATCCATGCACCGATGGCAAAAACGAGGAATGTAAAGCCATAT
This sequence comes from Acutalibacteraceae bacterium, assembly GCA_045642495.1. GTDB lineage: Bacteria > Bacillota > Clostridia > Oscillospirales > Acutalibacteraceae > UBA737. Next base: position 13,276 of record JAZUJA010000039.1, on the reverse strand, counting down.
AAAATAAGTACATCAATTTCGCCGAGGCCCAAACCGTTTTCTTCATCAAGAATAATTCCGTCTGCTGTTGTACCGATCGTGTCAAACACACAATAAAGGATCGGAAACATAAGCGCAAGGGCGCCAAAACGATTTTTTCGGCTTTCATTTTGAACGCCGGACATTTTTTGTTCTGTTACGGCAAGCAAAATAACACCGACAACAATAATAAGGGTACCCACAATTTCAAGTGGTGACAACATATCACCTATACCCGATATTCTGCCTGTTGCAAGATAAAAAATGAGAATACAAACAGCCGTTAAAGCGCCTGATGAGTTTTGCACAGGCGAAATTATGGACGCTTCGAGATAGCGCATACCGGCATAACCGATCACCATGGACACGATATATCCGATCGATGCCGGAGAATATTTCAAAACATTTTTGAAAAAAGAGCCGAAAGTCAGCGCAGTTTCGGAAAACGGCAAAAGCGCAAATGAGCACACACCCATAACAAGACCGACCCAAACGGCAATTTTCAAATGAGAATAGCGATCATTTTCATCTGAACTTTTTTTATAAAACAGGTCAGCAAGACCCCATCCGAGAACGGTTATCAATGAAAAAGCAAACCAAGTCATCAGTCAGAAAGCCTCCTTGAAAACTCCGCGAGCTCATCATCGGAGAAAAATTCGATAGTAAGGGTTCCTTTTCCGTTTGATTTCGGTTTTATGTTAACCTTTCTACCCAGCTCGTTTTTAAGAGAAAGTTCAACTTCCTTATAAAAAGTTTTTATTTCCGGCTTTGCCGATTCTTTTTTAGCGGGCTTAGCCGAAGATTTTGCCATTGCCTCAAGTTCACGAACCGAAACACCCGCCACCGCCGCTTTGAACATTTCGTTTCTTACTTCGCCCTCGGCGGAAAGCAACGCCCTTGCGTGTCCTGCGGAGATTTTGCCGGCACGCAACGCCTCAAGCTCTTTTTCTTTAAGCGACAAAAGGCGCAGCATATTTGTTACAGCGCTTCTCGATTTGCCAACACTCTCGGCAACCGCCTCCTGCGTTAAGTTATATGTATCAATAAGCGTTTTATAACCGAGCGCTTCTTCAACCGCATTGAGATCTTCTCTTTGAAGGTTTTCGATAAGAGCTATTTCGGCATATTCTCTGTCGTCAAGTTCCTTGATTATTACGGGAACGGTGTCAAGTCCTGCCATACGGCACGCTCTCCAACGGCGTTCACCGGCGATTATCTGATAATTTCCGGAAGTTGTAGGGCGCACAACGATCGGCTGAATAAGTCCGTGCTTTTCGATGCTTGAAGCAAGCTCGGAAAGCGCATCTTCGTCAAATGTTTTTCGAGGTTGATTACGGTTTGGTTCAATTTCGGTTATTTTAAGCGTTACGGCGTTTTCGCTATCCGCCGCGTTTTCATTAAAAAGTGAATCAAGGCCTCTGCCGAGACCGCCTTTTTTTGCTGCCATGTCAGCCCCTCCTGTTTCTCTTCAAAAATTCTTTTGCAAGATCTGTATAAGCTTCACTGCCCTTTGAGCGATTATCATAATACTGGATCGGCGCACCGTAGCTCGGCGCTTCCGAAAGTCTGACTGCACGCGGAATGGGCGTTTTATAAATCTTGCCCGCAAAATATTTTTTAAGCTCGGACACGACCTGCCTTGTTAGATTCAAGCGGCTGTCATACATTGTGAGCACAATACCCTCAATATCAAGCGTTGGATTATAAAGCCTTTTAACCTGCCTTACCGATGCCATCAGTTGTGAAAGGCCTTCAAGCGCATAATATTCGCATTGAATAGGCACAAGCACCGTATCACCCGCATTAAGCGCATTGATCGTTATAAGTCCCAAAGAGGGCGGACAATCGATAAAAATATAATCATATTTTTCCCGAACAACCGAAAGAGCCATTTTAAGCTGAGCCTCACGATGCTCAATAGCGATAAGGTCAACCTCCGCCGCGGCAAGATTCATTGAGGACGGAACAATATCAACATTTTTGAACTTTGTTGAAACGATTGCATCCGCCGCAGTTTTTTTGCCGATTAACAGCTCATAAGATGTGTTTTTTGCCGATCTTTTATCAATGCCGTAACCGCTTGTGGAGTTTCCCTGCGGATCTGCATCAACAAGCAGAACTTTTTTGCCCGCAATACCAATCGCCGACGCAAGATTAACCGCCGTTGTTGTTTTGCCAACTCCGCCTTTTTGGTTAACGATCGCAATAATTTTACCCAAAATAAGCGCCCCCTGAAATCAAATCTATATGTAAATATAATATTATATAATTTATATAATATTTATAAAGCAAAAACATGCAATGTTTCACGTGGAACATTGCAGGGACATTATAACAAGAATTTATCATTTTGTAAATAGAAAATCAATTTTTATTTATCGCGAGAACTAAAAAAGAACGACGCAATAAGTCCAGCAGAGACCGCAACGGCAATTCCTGCGGCGGTGGCAGTAAGTCCCCCGGTGAAAATCCCCATAAACCCGATTTCATCAACCGATGTCTTAACGCCTTGTGAGAGCGTATATCCAAAACCGGTAAGAGGAACCGAAGCACCGGCGCCTGCAAAATCAATAAGGCGTTTGTATAACCCTGTTGCGCCAAGCAAAACGCCGCACACAACGTAACCTGTGAGAATTCTTGCAGGAGAAAAAGAAGTTTTATCAATAAGAAGCTGACCGATAAGGCAAATCAAGCCGCCAACCAAAAACGCCGAACACAAACGAATAAACAAAAAATCACCTCGAATTGTTTCACGTGAAACATTATAATTATTTCCTATTTTTCTGCATTTATCCGAAAAGATTTACTGATCGCGGAAAGAATTTCCGATTTTGTTTGCAATTTGATGCTGCAGCTTTCTGCTGACTCTCCTCGAGTGAATATGCTAACACGGCAAGTGCCGTATTTACGGTCAATCGGATTTTCAAATAAAGTTATTTTTGCGACATTTTCTGACCTGCAAAAGAAACGGACAAAAGAAAATCTATGCGAACTGAATATCGAAACAATTTTACCAAACGAAATAAACCCGTTTTTATAAACCGAAAACGAAATATATCCTAAAAAAATCAAAGCAATAACAAAAACAATACAGACAAATAAAGCAAGCCGCCCAAATGCAGGAAATAAAATAGCAACCAGAGAACCCAAAAGAAGAACAAGCAAAATATACAGACGCATGGAAAATAAACTGCGCTTAGCAAAAGTTAAAGATTTTTTCGACCTATATTTGCGAAAATTCGCAAATATAAAGGGAAAAAGCCCCAAAATATCCCGTTTTAAGTGATATTCATTCAAAACGGGAATAACAACTCCGTTTTCCCTATCGGATTTTGAAAAACCACCGATAGAAACGCGCAGAGTGAAACGCCCGAAAGCTTTCAGCAAAGGCGTTTGTTCAAGAATAATCGCTTTCGCAAGGTCGGATCTTATCATTCTTTGCCGTTTAACAAAAAGACCGCTTTGTATATAGATGTTGCGCTCACTAAAGCGCAGAGTAAAAAACATGTTCTTTGAAAGCTCCCTAATAAACGAAAAAAGATATGCCAAACCGAAAACAGCGGTTATAACATTTACAATCGGCGGAAAATAAAGATTAAAAATGAGGGCACTTTGCAAAAAATTACGAAATAAATACTCGGAAAAGCCTATCCCAAGCAATTTACCGATTTTATTGAGCAATGGAAGACCAAATATAAGTCCCGCAAAGGAAGAAGATGTTGCGGCGGATAATATAGCGATTTTTTCGGCAGAAAAGCGAATACTTGTAAGTTTATCAGAATAAAAGAACAGCTCGTAAAGAATTTTGGCGTTATTTTTATAAATCTTAAAATAAAAATCGCTTTTTCCCTTTTTCCCTACCTCAGTATTAAGAAAAAAAGTAACAGATCCAAAAAGCCGATCAAAAGGGGTAATTGCCCATTGAACGCTTGAAACGGCACTAAAATCAAGATAAGAAACCCTTGAAACAATAATGCCGGACTTAATAACAAAGTGATTATCATATATTTCGGCAGAAAAAGCACGAAAACGCAAAAATCCGAACATAAAAACCCCAAAACCAACGCCAAGCTCCGGCAAAAGAACATTAAAGGAGGATTTTCCCAAAATAAAATAAACCAATGCCCTTATAGGCGGCAAAACAAACAGAAAAAGAAAGGGCTTTATAAAGCGAAAAATTAAAAGCGGATGAATTTTAAGCCTTATTTTCATCATTTTCACCCCGAACAGCCGATAAAAAGTCGCGCGCAGAATTCATTTCAACCTCACATATAACCGTTTTAACCCGGGAGGCACAAAAAACCAAACCGCAAAGCCCCAAAAGTGCCGAAAGCGGGGTTCTATAGGTTTTTGTAACGATAATGCGCATAAAAGGAAATATTTTTGTCTTTCTAAAGAACACTCCACTGTGTATTATAACCGCATTGCCGGATATATTTACCCTATAAAGCGCAAAAAAACGCGGTATATAAAAGAATACCGCGAAAAGATATAAAATAAGAGAAACCAAAGAGGTTAATCCACATAAAAGATAAGAAAAATCAAAAAAAGCGAGCCATAAGCCGCAAAGTGCCAAAAGGCAGAATGAGGCTCTGACTCGCCATAATAAAACCGTTTTTGAAGAAGGGGTCAGTATCATTTAATCCGTCCGTTCTTCTGCACAATCTATTTTTTTATTTTATCCCAATATTCCTTGAATTTCTGCTCGTTTTTATTGTCCCCAAACTTATAGTAAACCCTGTTTTTGATATTATCGGGCAGATACTGTTGGTTTACATAATGCATAGGATAATCATGCGGATAAAGATAGTTTTGGCCATGGACCAAATCATCGCTTCCATCAAAATGCTTGTTTTGAAGCTGACGCGGGATATCACCGCCGATTCCCTTTTCAACGTCGCTCATCGCCATATTTATCGCGTTATAAGCAGCGTTGGATTTCGGACTTGTTGCAACCAAAATAACAGCGTTGGCAAGAGGTATTCTCGCCTCGGGCAAGCCGACATAAAGCGCCGTGTCAACTGCGGCTTGAACTATCGGAATTATCTGCGGATAGGCAAGTCCAACATCTTCGTTTGCGCAAACAAGCAACCGCCTGCAAGCGCTTGGCAGATCACCTGCGGCAAGCAGTCTGGCAAGATAATAGATCGCCGCCTGCGGATCAGAGCCGCGCATTGATTTTTGATAAGCCGAAACTATATCATAATGCTCATCACCCTCGCGGTCATACCGCACGGAATTGCCTGCTAAAATCTGCTCTGCAACCGAATCCTCTATCTCGTCCCCTTCGGTTAACATAAAACAAAGTTCCAACATATTGAGCGAGCGTCTTACGTCCCCTGCGGCAGCACGGGAAAGCTTCAGCAAAACATCTTGTTTTGCGCCAACGTTTTTTTGCTGTTCTTCGCTTAAAATAACAAGAGCGCGAGATAAAACCTCGGCAATATCCTCAGCCGAAAGTGTTTTGAACTCAAAAACGGTGGAACGGCTTAAAATCGCGTTATAAACATAAAAATAAGGGTTTTCGGTTGTTGAAGCGATAAGAGTTATGTCCCCGTTCTCAATATATGATAACAAAATTTGTTGTTGTTTTTTGTTGAAATACTGAATTTCGTCAAGATAAAGTAAAATTCCGTTTTGCGCGTCAATCGTGCCGATTTTGCTGACAACGTCTTTTATATCGGCTGTGCCTGCGGTTGTAGCGTTAAGATAACATAGCTTTTTGCCGCATTTTTCGGCAATAATTCGCGCAACCGTGGTTTTGCCGACACCTGAAGGACCATAAAATATAAGATTGGGCGTTTCGCCCGACTCAATAATACGGCGCAGAATCTTTCCCTCGCCTAAAATATGCTTTTGACCCGCAACCTCGCTTAAATCACGGGGTCTTACTCGGTCCGCAAGCGGAACACTCATACCGACACTTCCTTTCATAATGATATTTTACTCTATTTTAACGACTATTTCAATCAATTTCGTAATATTATATTAAAGGTGAAAAAAATGAAGAAAACCGTATTTATCAAAAACGCCGCATGGCTTACCTCCGCCAACCTGATTTTAAGGGTTTGCGGAATGATTTTCAAGGTGAAGGTGGCTTCTCTCGTCGGGGCGGAAGGAATAGGGCTATACAGCATTATATTTTCCTTTTTTGTGTTTGTATCCGCCTTCTGCACCTCCGGTGTTCCGACCGCCGTTACAATGCTTTGCACAAAGGCTCAGGCAAAAGGGCAAAACCCGAAAATCATAATAAGAAAAAGCCTTATAATATCAGCCGCGATCAGCATTATAACCGCATTTTTAATATTTCCCTTTGCCGGTTTTTTATCAAAAAAACTTGTATCAGGTGCGCTTGCCGTGCCTTCGCTTAAAACGCTTACGGTTATTTTGCCGTTTATGAGCGCTTGCGGAGTGTTAAGAGGATATTTTTTAAGCCGAAGAAATGCGCGGATAAATGCCGTTTCGCAAACGATTGAACAGGTATGCCGCATAGCGGCGGGAATAACACTTGTAAAATTATTTTTGAATTTCGGCACACAGTATGCCGTTTGCGCGCTTTTTGTTGCCGATGCAGTGGCTGAGGCGGCGGCAACAGCTTATTTATTCTATAAATACAAAAAATACGGCAAAAAAGAAAAAGGTTTACATAAAGCGGATAGCGGTTATCAAGCGATCATTCGCATATCGCTCCCCCTTTGGGGCGGAAGATACATTGGCTCTCTGCTTCGAACTGCCGAAAATGTTTTCATTCCGCGACTGTTAAATCTATACAAATCAAAAAGCGAAAGCGCCCTTGCCCTTTTCGGCAAAATAAAGGGAATGGCGCTGCCTATCCTGCTTTTTCCTTCGGGAATGATGTCGGCAATATCATTATTGCTTATACCCGAAATAGGGGAAGCATCGGCGCTTAAAAGGGCAGGCGTTGTGAGATGCCTTACCGAGGATATTCTGCGATTTTGTTTTCTTCTTTCATTTTATTGTGCCGCCGCGTTTTTCTTTTTCGGAAAACAGATAGGAATGCTTTTATATGGGGACTTTGCGGTTGGCGAAATGCTGATGAAATTATCCCTTATTATGCCGTTTGTTTTTATCGACAGCATTGCGGACGGAATGTTAAAGGGCCTTGATAAACAAAACTTTTGCTTTATAATTTCTATCTGCGATTCGGCGATAAGGTTAATTCTTTTGCCGCTTATTCTGCCCAGACTCGGCGTTACGGGATTTATATATATTATGTACCTTTCAAACGCGTTTACAGCACTTTTAAACCTTAATAAACTGATAAAAACGACAAAAGCCAAAACCGATATATTAAAGGTTTTGTTCCTGCCGTTTTTTGCTTCAATCGTTGTATGCTATTTTTCAAACACGGTTTTATGCACATTCGGAATAACAAACGGTTTAGTTAACATAATCCCGAATATTGCCATTTCATTTACGCTATACTGCGTTATTATATTCCTTTTCGGCAGTGTTTCGGTTTATGAAATGCGATCATTCATAAAATCCGGGCAATAATAAAACCTCACCCGTTCGCAAAAGTCGCCTGCCGTTTTCGGTTTTAACAAAAAGTCCTCCGTCATCGGATATCCCGTCTGCCACGGCGGAAACTTTAACATCATTTTCCAAAAAGGTTATCTTTTTGCCAAGCAAATAATCCTTTGCCGCATACTCTTTAATATAATCGGTAACAGAAAGATTTTTATAAATCGAGAAAAATTCGCTTAAAAGATCGTTAATAAAAGCAGTTCTTATATCAATATCGGGCTTACTGTCAATTATATACCCTGCCTTAGCCGATAACTCATCGGAAAAAGAGCATTTGAAAAGATTAACACCCATTCCCAGAACACAAAAACGGTTATCGCCGTCAATAACACTCTCGGCAAGAATACCGCAAACCTTTTTACCATTAAGGTAAATATCGTTTACCCATTTTATCGCCGATTTTTCGCCCGATATTTTATCAATAGCACGGCTTGCGGCAACCGCCGCCGCTACCGTTATCAAATAAAATCGGTCGGCACTGATATTCGGACGCAATAAAACCGAAAGATAAACATTTCCTTTCGGCGATTCAAAGGTGCGCCCGAGTCTTCCCCTGCCTGCCGTTTGCGAAAGGGCGGAAATAACCGTTCCCTCATCGGCTCCGGATAGACCGGCGGCTTTAACATCGGCATTTGTTGATGCCGTTTCCTCTAAAACGGTGTGATTTAATTTATATCCTGCAACAAAATCGGAAAGCTGCATATTTTCCTCCGAAAAAACCCTCCTTAAAGGAGGGTTTTAATATATTATTTACGCTTTTTATCAACATAAAGCAGTTTATCTGCAATGTCAAGAATTTCCTCAGGAGTATATTTTTCAGGATCCCAAAGGGTTGATCCGGCACTAACCGAAATTGCAATCTCCTGACCTTCATTTGAATCAAGAACATCCTGCTTGATTTTCTTAACATATTCCTCGGCAACCTCTTCATCGCCTGTGGGTATCAAAGCAACAAATTCGTCACCGCCGTAACGGGCGGCAAATCCGCCGCACTCCTTACAAACCTTTTCAATGCACTTTGCAACCCTGATAAGCGCTTCATCACCCGCAAGGTGACCGTTGATATCATTTATGGCTTTGAACTTATCAATATCCATAAAGATTATGCTGAACATCTCGTTTTTGGGCAAGTGCATATACCGGCGAAGCTCAAAACGGTTATTGATCCTTGTAAGAGAATCGGTGGAGATCATGTTCTTTTGAATATTGAATATAAGAAGAATTAGTCCGATGGTTGAAACCGGGCAAATAAAAGGAATATCGGGGAAAAGAATATCCGGGATAGCGGCAATGGTCGGGAAAAGACCGAAAGCCGCGATAGTTGCTGATTTTTCGCGCAATTCAAAGTTCTTTTCATGTCTTGCGGCAAAAATTGCAATACTAAAAGCTGCGAGAAAGTAAGCAAGCGATAAAACCGGCTGAATGAAATAAAGCGATCCTCTTGTATATACGCCTTTTTCGGAAATAGAGAAGATCCATGAGGTTTTGAAGGTGGATAAAAGCAATAATCCGAAAACAAGCGTTGGTAAGAAGATGAAAAACAAACTTGACCGTTTGATTTTATTTCTGAAAAGGAATATAACATACTTAAGCCACAGATACGGCGCAAAAACAGAGAAGAAGAAATAAAGAATATCAATAGAATATTCAAGATGAACATTAATATTTATGCCGTCCAAAACAGTGCCTAAAAGGTCAAACAAAAAGAAAAATACTTGGGCGATAATAACATGGCCAAGCTTTATATGAACCGTTTTAAGTGAGATAGATTTCAAGCGGTAATAAAGAATAAAAGAAATAACAATGCAAAAAATATATATTTCCGCTGAATAAATATTTATGGCGCTTGCAACAGTCATTTATAAATCCCTCCCATTTTGAAAAACATATACACATTTGTATCTTAACACAAACAATTTAATTTTTCAATAGCATTTGCAGGAAGTTCAAATATTATTAACAAATAAGTGAAATAATATCGATGATTTCTGCATTTTTATTCAAAACCTTGAATGAAACATCAAAATCGCCGTATCTCATTTTATAAACTCTTCCGTCATTTTGATAGGAAGGACGCGGATCATCGGCGATAACGGCAATTATTTCGTCAAGCGTTTTACGGTCGGGCAATAATTTAACATTTTCCCCTATTTTAACTTCAAGTGAATGAAAATGCGTGTCGGCGGTATAGCCGTATGAGGCTTCGGGAATGCAATCGCAATAAGGTAAATAGGGTTTTATATCATAAATCGGGGTGCCGTCAAGCAAATCCATTCCCGAAACAATAAGGATATCGCCCTTATTCTCAGTATGCTCAACGCGAACAAGCTTAACAACGGAAAGCCCCATGGAGTTAGGGCGAAAAGGCGAACGGGAAGCAAAAACGCCGACCTTTCGATTACCGCCAAGGCGTGGAGGACGAACCGTCGGGATAAATTCCGCCGTATGTGATTTTGAAAAATCGAAAATAAGCCATAAATGCGAAAAACCCTCAATTTCACGAAGAGCATCGGGATTTCTGAATTTTTTCGCAAAAACGATCTGCCCTTCAATGTTACTTGCCCTGCCGGACTGTCGAGGAATGCCGAATTTTTCCTTAAAAGGGGTATAAATATGCGCTATCGGAGATATTTCCACCTTACTCACCTGAATTCTTTTTCTTTATTATAACATAAAGTAATAAAAAATGTTGACATTTATAAATCTTTTATATATAATAGTATGGCACGAAATCAGTTTCGAGGTGTGGCTCAGTTTGGTAGAGCGCTGCGTTCGGGACGCAGAGGCCGCAAGTTCAAGTCTTGTCACCTCGACCAAAAGATTCAAATTAGACCGTAAGGTCTGGTTTGGATCTTTTTTCATTTATGGTTACAAGACTTGAACAGGACGGTTTTGCGAAGCAAAATGCGAAACTTTCGGTGAACGTTTCGCAAGTCCGCGTTCCGTGCCGAGCGCGTTGCGATCGGGCAAGTCTTGTCACCTCGACCAAAAATCCTAAATTAAACCGTAAGGTTTGGTTTAGGATTTTTTCATTTTTTATGACAAGACTTGAAAAGCCGTTAAGAAAACAGTCCGGTGGACTGTTTTTAGGCGGGTTCCGTGCCGACCATAGTCGGGCAAGTCTTGTCACCAAATGGCGGATATGAAAAAATATAATAAAAAAAGGACGGTTATAAAAGCCGAGTACTTTTAAGGACAGTCAATCATTGAATAAAAAGATGCACCTGCTGAAAGAGAGCTAAGCTCTTTAACAGCAGGTGCTTTGCCACAAACTATGGCAAGCTTGGATTTTATATATAAAATCCAAGCGGTGAAATATTTGCCTTGCGGCAAATGTGATATAATGGCTGACACCATTGTGAAATATTCGGGCAATGCCCGAATGTGAAATGAAATAAATCCACCCACGCCCGCAGGCATTTCACACGCCATAGGCGTATTTCACGCGCGAAGCGCATTTCACAAATCCCATAAGGGATTTATTTCGTTGCGGAGTGTCCTTTTGAACACTCCGCAAAACCGTCCTTAATTTTATTTTGCGATTAGTCAAGCATTATAAGATAATACTGTGCCTGATATGTATCGCCGACATGGAATTTATACCAGCCGTCTTCATAAGTTGCGGGGAGCTTACCAACATAATAACCGTCAGCATTAACGCCCCAAACGCAAAGACCCTTTTTATCGGTTTTGATTGCGATATCCGCTTCGATAACCTCGGAAAGAATAGGCGGCTCACCAAAATCAATCATCTTTTCACCATCAAACTGGCAGCCTGTGTTTCTTGCTCTGCCGATAGTGGAAAGAAGCATGTGATCAGAATGTTCAATATCTTCATCGGTAAGTGAAGAAAGCGCGATAACGCCGAAATCGGTTTCGCTTTCAACAACCATTCCGTTAAGTTTTATTGACTTATCAGTCTTTTTAAGAACGGCGCTTCCGCCACGGCCGATAAATCCGTAAGCGATCTTGGTTTTGGGTGAATCAACAACAGCGATAGAACGAACAAGATCACGCCAAACTTCGCCTGTATCAGAACGGATAAAGCGATTATCCTCTCTCGGAACGGAAACGGTATCATCATAAAATTTTGAAATACCCTCAGTATCCTGGCCTTCAAAGGTTGTGCATACACGGTGACGCTCAACAAGTGAGTTATAAGCGGTTACGGTGTTTGCCTTAATATCGGTCATATTAACGCCGACAAGCTTTTCGCAGGGCTTAACATCGCCGCGACGAAGCATAAGAGCGCAATGATAGAAAAGACCGAACTTAGCAGGATCATTCCAAACAGAGAACATACCCTCACGGTAAGAAATGCTGCCGACAGAGCTTGATGAGCTTTCTTTGCCGAGAAGCTGAATTCTATCGGTAAATGAACCGTAAGAATAAGTATGAACTGTCATACCGGTCCAGTTCTGCAAGCAAGCGATTGCCGCAAAGTAAGGAGCGCCGGTTGCTCTGTATGAGTTTGGCCAGCAAACATCCCACTCGGTAAAGAAAACAGGCTTTTTGTTAAGCTTAACATGAGCCATTTTGCCGAGGTTTGTTTCACCGTCGGTCATAGACTTATTCCAGCAAACCTTTTCAAATTCGCCCCAATGCCAATCGGAAATATAAAGGTGATAGTCGGTAAAGTCGCAAACACGGCTTGCTTTGATGGTCATATTACCGTGGTTCCAGTTACTGCCTACCATAGGAGTTTTAACGCCGAGACCTCTGATATGATCCATCATCTCATTATAATACCACTCTGTTTTCCAAAGCTTGTATTCCATCATAATATCATCGGAATCAAAAACATCATGAGCATCAACATCATATTCGATATTGTTTTCTTTTAACCATTCCTTCATCTGCTCTTTGAACATATTCTCATAATAAGGAATACGCTCATAATGCTTACGAACGGAAGCATCAAAAAGAAGGTCATTTTCGTTGCAAACAACGCAGAAAGCAAAAACCGGATCATCTTTATAAGCAAGTTTTGTGTAAGGATTATAGTGATTCCAAAGATTTGTTGCGGTTTCTTTTTGAAGATCGATCATAACGGGGTCTATCATACTGAAAAATCTTGCGCAGTCACCCATCATATCGGCATGCTTAACGCCATCACCCAATTTATACTTACGATAGGTGCACATATCTATTGAAAGATAAATACCCTCTTTTTTAAGACAATAAATAAGGTAATCAAGGCGATCAAGACACTCAGGATCAAAGTGACGGGTGTCTTTAAGACGCGGACCCGGATGAAGCTGATAAATATTAGGCATACACCATTCGGCATCAAGCTGATGCAAACGAACAACGTTACAGCCGGTCATTGCAATTCTTCTTGCAACCTTCTCGGCATAATCGTGTGTCGGGAAATTTGCACCGCCGTTGAACATAACGCCCCAGAATTTACCGAGCGTTCCGTCTTCAAAACGAAAATCGTCGCCGTCAGGCTTCAAAAATCCGTGTTTGCCGGCAGGTCTTTCATTTTCAAAAACAAAAGAAATATCAACCGGCATTCTGTCATAATATGCAGGTGTTTGAATGTATTTAGACATAAAAAAATCCTCCTTTTTAATTGCATTAACGCATTTTAATAATATCATTCGCCGTTTCTCTTTTCAAGGGGATTTATTATTTGAGCAATTTTTATAAAATAAAACCTTAATAATCATTATTTTTTATATTTTTTAACATAAATTAAAATCATCTT
>JAZUJA010000038.1:0-6052 GCA_045642495.1 Acutalibacteraceae bacterium | reverse complement strand
AATATTGCCCGAAAAACCGATAATATAAGTTTCGCAACCGACAAAATCCGTTTTGAAAGTCGGGCGAACCCCGATATTTGTTACGGCAAAATAAACCTTGTTATCAATTTCAACCTGCGATTTATAAACACCGAAGCGCGGCAAAACAAGATCATCGGGATATTTTTGATTTGCCGTTGGAAAACCGAGCGTTCTTCCGCGCTTATCCCCGAAAATAACCGGTGCTTCAAAAGAAAAGCCCTCAAAAATAAGCTCATTTGCCGCTTCAACCTCACCGTTTTCAATAAGATTTCTTATGAATGTTGATGAAACAACATGATCGTTTTCTTTAACGGCAGGCAAAACGAAACAATCAATACCGTTTGCTTTGCAAAACTTTTCCAAAAGCACCGTATCTCCCGCAGCGTTTTTGCCAAAGCGGAAATTAAATCCGCAAACCATAAGCGCAGGGGATAATTCTTGCTTTAAGAATTTAAGAAAATCTTCGGGTGCCGTATCCTTAACATCATTAAAATCAAGACAAAGAACACGGTTAGCACCCAATGATGTGAGAGCTTCAATGCGTCTTTTGGTTGTCATGAGCAGGCGGCGTTCACCGTCTGCCATTTTGGGCGGAATGCGAAAAGTTACGGCAACGGTATTATAGCCGTTTGCTTTACTTAATATTTCTCTGTGAGCCGTATGAACGCCGTCAAACGATCCGAGAACAACTGCCGTTTTCATCATTTCGCTTTCCTTTCTTTTATTTTAATACACATTTTATTGCAAGCTGCTCATTAGGCGCATCAACAAAGCCGATTCCGTGAAATTTACCGCAGGAATAAACGCGATATAATTTCCCGTTTTGCGTATCGGTTAAATGCAACCTATCAAGTGCCAACTGACCGCCGTTTGAAAAGCGAATTCCCTGCCTTTCGGTTACATCAAGCCGCTCGATATGTTCTATCGCGCTATCAGGTGACTTGATATACTCGCCGATATTCTCATTCGTGAGCAAATCAAGATCAACACAATTTTCAATAGAAAATCCTGCGGTTTTTATTCTGCAAAGAGAAGTAAGCGTAGCGCTTGAACCTAACCTTTCGCCAAGATCCCTCACAAGACTTCTGATATAAGTACCCTTTGAAACAACCGCCTTAAAATCAAACTCATCTTGAGCCAAATCGCTTGTTATATCAAACGAATAAATTGTGACATCCCTTTCGGGAATTTCGGCAGTTTCGCCGTTTCTGGCAAGTTTATAAAGCGGAACACCGTTTTTTTTAAGAGCGCTGAACATAGGCGGAGTTTGTTTGATTTCTCCCAAAAAGCCTGCCGCGGCAGATTTCACATCATCAATGCTGACATTTACCGTTTCTTGCTTTAACACCTGACCTGTTATATCAAGTGTATCGGTTAAAACGCCAAGCTTTGCCCTGCCCGTATATGCCTTATCCGCATCAAGTAAAAAAGAGGAAAGGCAGGTTGCGTTTCCGATAAAAACGGGTAAAACGCCCGTTGCCATAGGATCGAGCGTTCCCGTATGCCCTACTCTTTTTTCACCGGTCAGCCGCTTTATTCTCGAAACAACACCGAAAGAGGTTATGCCTGCCGGTTTATTGATCAGCAAAAATCCCGACATTTGTTTCCTCCATTTCGGCTTTAACCGCACCTAAAATCTTTGCCTTAACTTCATCAAGCGTTCCCTCAACCGTGCAACCTGCGGCACCCTTATGACCGCCGCCGCCCAAGATTTTGCAAATAGAAGAAGCATTAAGCGGATCATAGGTTCGAAGTGAAATTTTATACGTGGTTTCATCGGTTTGTTTTACGGTTATTCCGCAAATAACACCCTCAACACTTCTTGAAATGACCGCAATACCTTCAAGATCCGGTCCGGAGCAACCGGTTTTTTTCTGCATTTCGCTTGTAACGCTTATAATCATACACTTGTTATCAAAATGATATTCAGCCGTTTGAAGCACCATTTGTTCAAGCTCAACGATGTTTCTTGTCTTTGTATCAAACATAATGCGATTTATTTCATGCGCCTCAATATTATACTTATAAAGTCCTGCGGCGATGATATGCGTTTGAGCGGTAACATTTTGATACTTAAAGCAACCCGTATCGGTTGCAATGCCGGTATAGAGTGCCTTTGCGATAGTATCATTGATTTCATACCCTATTGCCTCAAACAGTTTATACATAACCTCGCACGCGGCTGAGGCGGAACTTTCAAGATAAGTTTCCTTTGCATAAAAACGGTTTGAAATATGATGATCAATGCAAAGATCTATTCTATCGCCGTAAATCTGCTCATAAGAGCCGAGCAGTTTTGGATCGGCAACATCAACCGCGATAATATAGGCATCTTTACTGTCAACCTTATCGGTTTCACACACAAAATAACCATACTTTGCGGGAATTTCATCAGGGCAAAGAACACAAACCTTTTTCCCCTTGGCTTTAAGCACATAATAAAGCGCAAAAGCCGAACCCAATGTATCACCATCGGGAGAGGAATGGGTTAAAATTATATAGTTTTCATGTTTATCGAAAATTTCTCCGATATCCTTAAAACTTAAAGAAGAGTTGTTTAGCAAGTTAATTTCTCCTTTATGATTCGCTTTCCTTAAATGAATCGATTATTCCGGAAATATGAGCGCTGTTTTCAATAGAATTATCCGCAACAAAGCGAAGTTCCGGCACTTTACGCAGTTTAAGGCGATGACCGAGTTCGCGGCGGAGGAAGCCGGCGGCGCTTTTATTGAGCGCCTTGACCGATTCCTTTGTTTTTTCATTTCCTTCGATTGCGCTTACATACACAGTAGCATAAGACAGATCGCCGGAAACTGATATTTTAACAATGCTTATAAGTTTGCTCACACGGGGATCTTTAACCTCTCTTAATAACTCAGAAAGGCAAAGTCTTATATCCGATGTGATGCGTTCAATTTTATATCCGGGCATTATTCTCTATACTCCTCCATAACAAACGCTTCAAACACGTCGCCTTCTTTAATATCGGCAAACTTTTCAAGACCAATACCGCATTCAAAGCCCTGTGCTACTTCCTTAACGTCATCCTTAAAGCGTCTGAGTGATGCGATAGCATCTTCTGCGATAACAATACCGTCACGAACAACACGGATTTTGCACGCTCTTGTAACCTTACCGTCTGTAACATAGCTGCCTGCGATAGTGCCGACATTGGAGATTTTATATATTCCGCGAACTTCAACAGTTCCCAAAATATTTTCTCTGAACTTGGGAGCGAGCATACCCTTCATTGCCGCTTCGATTTCTTCGATGCAATCATAAATTACGCGGTATGTTCTGATTTCAACGCCGTCACGCTCTGCCGCTTGCTTTGCAACGGAATCGGGACGAACATTAAAGCCGACGATGATAGCGCCGGATGTTCCCGCAAGCATTACATCAGATTCGTTGATAGCACCAACGCCGCCGTGAATAACATTAACCTTAACTTCTTCGTTTGAAAGTTTTGAAAGACTATCCTTAACCGCTTCAACCGAGCCCTGAACATCTGCCTTAACAATTATGACAAGTTCTTTAAGGTCGCCATCGCTTAAGTTATCAAACAGATTATCAAGAGTAACCTTTTCCTTGGCATTAAACAAATCGTTCTTTGCCTTTTCTTTTCTCTGTTCAACAAGCTCTCTTGCGAGGCGCTCATCTATAACGGCATCAAAACCGTCACCCGCGGAAGGAGTTTCGGCAAGACCTGTTATCTCAACCGGAACGGAAGGACCGGCGGATTTAAGTTGTTTTCCGTTTTCATCAAGCATTACACGAACACGGCCAACGGAAGTTCCCGCAACGATGATATCGCCGCTGTTGAGTGTGCCGTTCTGAACAAGAAGGGTTGCAACGGGGCCTCTGCCCTTATCAAGTCTGGCTTCTATAACAACGCCCTTTGCCTTTCTGTCGGGGTTTGCTTTAAGTTCAAGCATTTCAGCTTCAAGAAGAACGCGCTCAAGAAGATCATCAATGCCTTTATGTGTTTTAGCCGAAACATGAACACATCCGATATCGCCGCCCCACTCTTCGGGAACAAGAGAATGTTCGGTGAGCTGCTGCATAATTCTATCGGGGTTAGCTTCGGGTTTATCCATTTTATTTATTGCAACGATAATTTTAACCTTTGCGGCTTTTGCATGGTTAATTGCCTCGATGGTTTGCGGCATAATACCGTCATCAGCGGCAACAACAAGAATTGCAATATCGGTTGCCATAGCACCGCGCTGACGCATAGCCGTGAATGCGGCGTGACCCGGAGTGTCAAGGAATGTTATATCCTGACCCTTGCATTTAACTCTGTATGCACCGATATGCTGAGTGATACCGCCGGCTTCCGTATCGGTTACGGCAGTATTACGAATTGCATCAAGAAGTGAAGTTTTACCGTGGTCAACGTGACCCATAACAACAACAACCGGGCTGCGGGGTTTAAGATCTTCTGCCGCATCTTCCGCAACATCCATAATCTTTTCTTCAATGGAAACAACAGCGGCACGCTTGATTTTTGCGCCCATTTCGGTAACAACGATTTCCGCTGTATCATAGTCGATAACCTGGTTTACAGTTGCCATCATACCAAGCTTCATAAGTTCCTTGATAACCTCTGCAGCGGTCTTTTTAAGAGCGGCGGCAAGTTCGCCGACCGTTGTTTCTTCGCCAACAGTTACGGTTATCGGAGTTTTCTTAATGCGTTCAAGCTGAAGTCTTCTGAGCTTATCTGCCTCGGTATCACGCTTAACACCCTGCGGACGACGATAATCCTGAGATTTCTGCTTGATTTTCTGCTTTTTGGAATAATTTTCGCTTCTTGAATTTGCATAAGCGATATTATCATATTTTTCGTTATACTTATCGATATTTATGTTGGAAGTTCTTGTATCAACATGGCGAAGCTGGGCAGGGCCGCGATTGGGAGCAACGCCGGGCTTCTTTTCCTTTTTGGGAGGAGCAACAAGCGGACCTGTATATTCCTCTTTTTTCTGCTCAGGCTTCTTTTCCTGCTTGGGTGCATTTTCCTTTTTAGGCTTTGTTTCTGCCTTCTTTTCGGATTTTGCCGAAGCGGTTTTTTCGGGAGCTTTCTTTTCGGCAGGTTTAGCCTTTGGCTTATCCTCCTGCTTTTGTTCCGCCTTTTTGGCAGGTTTCTTTTCTTCCGCCTTTTTCTCTGGCTCTTTTTTCTCGGGATTTTGTGCGGCGGCAGCGGCTTTAAGCTGTTCCAAAATAGCCATCTGATCGGCTAACTTCTTATTCTTTTCATCTTGTCTTTTCTTTGCGGCGGCAGCACGGGAATCCGCACCGGTTGCAAAATATGAATCGAAAGATTTAACGCTGTGTTCCTTGGTTAAAACATCAAAAACCAAAGCGATTTCACTTTCAACAAGAGCAGCTGCGGATTTCTTTTCCTCGCCCGTATGCTTTTGCACAATGGCGATAATATCTTTAGCGCTTATTCCGAAATCTTTTGCAAGGTCGTTTATCTTGTATTTATTCGTCATTACATTTCCTCCTTGGATTGAAGCATTTCCGCTATCGGTTTTGAAAACACCGCATCGTTAACGGACAACACTCCGCATTTTTTGCCGATTGCCGATGATATTTGCTCCATCGAATAATCGGTTTGATATGTCAAAACGCCGTATTTATTGCAATGAAAGGTTATCTCTTTTTTTGTTTTCTCGGAAAGGTCCTTGCAGAGAAGAACTGCTTTTGCCTTTGCAAGTTTTACGGAAGCCACCGTACCGTCAAACCCGAAAGAAAGTTTTCCGGCTTTTCTTGCAAAACCTAAAAGAGTTAATATTTTATCATTCATCCGCATTCGTCCTTTTTAGAAGCATTTCATATACCTGCGCTTCAACTTCGCATCCGAATGCGCGACTTAAAGCACCTGACTTTTGGGCTTTTTTTATGCAGTTCGGATCATTGCAAATATATGCGCCTCTGCCGAAAAGACGCTCGTTTTCTTCGATGAAAACACCTTTTTCTTTAACCGAAACAACCCTTAAAAGTTCTGCCTTGGGTTTCATTTCGCGGC
>JAZUJA010000037.1:0-4788 GCA_045642495.1 Acutalibacteraceae bacterium | reverse complement strand
CGCTTGGATTTACTACGGAATATCTCAATATGCGAATTGATGAAAATTACCGGGACAATTATTTCTTTGAAGTTAAGTACAACAATCCTATATACAAGCCAAAAAGTTTTCCGCTTGAATGGGAAGCAAGACGGCTTGAATTCACTATTGAGCATAGCCACGATATTGCAACAATAGCGGTAGATTTGTTGTTTTTGCTTGTTATCCGTGTGCTTGAAATGTCTAACGAACTGCTTTTGTCGGCAGAACTGCGGCACGAAGTGAGAAATGTCAAACAGTTTATATCCGAGCATCATTTTCTTGAAGCCGAAAATATCCACACAATGAATGACCTTGAACACTTTATCGGCAAAACGGAAAAAGACATTTCAAAGCTTGAACGCCAAAGACAGCTTATTGACAACAAAACCCGCAGAGCCAAAACAACGAAAATTAAGCAACAGTGTAAAAATGACAGAAAGGAAGTGACAAAGCAAATTGCTCCCTTGCGGAAGAATCTCCGTAAATCAAAAGAAATCTATGAAAAATCCCCACGACTTTTTGAACTTGTAAAACTTGAATTAAATCTTGAAAGACAAGTTCAAGATAGAAAGAAACAAATAACAAAATAGAATCCGTTTCGCAGCATATTGTAAATTTAACTTTGATTTAGAGAAACGGCAGACGAAAAATAAAATTTTTAGGAGGATAAACCTTTATGAAAAACGAAAAAATGTCTGCCGCTAAAAAGGTAGATAAAAAAACAACAAGAGTAATGACCGATGAAAAAATCGAAGCATTGACAAATGAATTTTGCGGCGAAGAAATGCCCGAAACAAAACAGCAAAAACCGAAGTTTTCCAATATTAAATTGGAAAAACTCCATCCATTCCAAAATCATCCGTATAAAGTTCTCGATAATGAATCGATGACCGAGCTGAAAGATAGTATTGCAACGCAAGGTTTTCTCAACCGTATTATTGTCCGTCCTTTGGAAAATAATTCGGACGAATACGAAATAATCTCCGGTCACCGAAGAGTACACGCTGCCGAGCTTCTTGGTTTGAAAGATGTTCCTGCCATTGTATATTTCATTGACCGAAATGAGGCAACCTTGCTTATGGTAGATTCCAATATTCAGCGAGAAAATCTGACACTGATGGAAAAAGCGAAATCGTACCAAATGAAGCTTGATGCAATTAAACATCAAGGTACTTCCCGACAGAATGTCGGGAAGTCGGAAGAAAGTGCAGATAAGATTTCTGAAACCAAAAGTGGCAGGACTGTTCAACGCCTTGTTCGTCTAAACTATCTCGTACCCGAACTGCAAGAGTTTGTGGATAACGGCAAAATGAAACTTTTGCCGGCAGTTGAGATTTCTTATCTTGATGAGGAAGCTCAACGCTGTATTGTTGACTGTATTGACGATACCGAAGTATTCCCGTCACATGATCAAACAAGGCGTATGCGCAAGGCATTTGAAGAAGGTCAGCTTGATTATTATGTTATCTCCGGAATTATGAGCGAATTGAAACCCAATCAAGTGGAAAAAGTGAAAATTCCTATGGATGATATTAGAAAATATGTTCCGAAAGACTACACTCCAAAGGAAATCACTGAGCTTGCTGTCAAACTGTTCAAGCAAAATTATGACCGCCAACACAACCGTGATGCGAGATAAGGTGACCAGAATATGAGTAATAATTGGATTGTAGGTTTCGGTGCTAAACCTCGGGAATATGTACTAAACGGAGTAAGGTATGTTGTGGAATCACGTTTTCAAAAGCCAAGCGAAAAAACTATGCTTAAAGACCGCATCGGGAACTATCTCACAAGCGATTTCGCAGATTTGCCGTCAAATGACAAAGACAGTATAATTGACAATGAATATGATTGTACGGCTGCCGAAAAGGAGGATAATAATGCAGTCGAAAACTAAAAAAGATAAAATCGGGATAACGGCACTTTACTGCCGTTTGTCCCGTGACGATGGAATGGACGGCGAAAGTAATTCTATCGTTAACCAAAAAACTCTTCTTTCGCAAAAAGCAAAGGAAAAGGGACTAACAGAAACAAAATTCTATGTAGATGACGGATATACGGGAACGAACTTCAACCGACCGGGATTTCAGCAATTACTAAACGATATAGAAATGGGATATATCTATGCCGTAATGGTAAAAGATTTATCCCGACTCGGGCGTGATTATGTTTCAGTAGGTAATTATACCGATGTATATTTCCCGAACCACGATATTCGGTTTATTGCCGTTAATGACGGAATAGACAGTGAAGAGGGTGAAAGCGAAATCGCACCTTTCAAGAATATCTTAAACGAGATGTATGCAAGGGATATTTCTAAAAAGATTCGTTCATCGCATCGTTTGCGTGGTGCTATGGGAGAGCCGTTATCTCAACCGCCATACGGATATATGAAATCTGCTGAAAATAAGAAAAGGTGGGTAATAGATCCCGAGGCGGCAGATGTGGTTAAAAGTATCTTTAAGATGTGTCTTGAAGGTAAAGGCAACGAAACCATCGCACGATTACTGCAAGAACAAAAGGTGCTTGTACCGATGGCGTATTGGCAAAGTAAGGGACTGCCGAGAGGCGGTAAGAAAACACAAGTCAACCCTTACAAGTGGTGCAAATCCAGTGTGGCGAAAATTCTTGCTCAGCAGGAATACTGCGGTGATGTTATTAACTTTAAGACCTATTCAAAGTCGTTTAAGAACAAAACAAGAATACCAAATGCAAAAGATAATTGGGCGATATTCAAGGGCGTTCACGAACCGATTATTGACCGCAATGATTTTGAAAAAGTTCAAGTTCTAACGGCAAAGACCAAACGCAGAGCGCCGAAGCCCAAAAATGCCGAAAAAAGTATATTCTGTGATTTACTTTACTGTGGGGATTGCCATGCAAAACTTCGTAATCATACCAATACCGTAAACAAGGATATTCACTTCTTTGTTTGTGCAAACAACAAGGTTGATTACCGAGGCGATTGTCCCGGCAGGCACTATGTTCGTGAAGATGCAGTTGAACAAGTTGTTATGTTTGAGCTTCACCGCTTGGCAGAGTTTCTCGAAAACGACGAGGATGCCTTTGCAGAGTTACTTGCCCAAAAGAGCAATAAGGAACTTCTCAAAGAAAAGAAGCATAACGAGGAGGAACTTCAAAAAGCTATCGTGCGAAATGAAACGGTATCTAATCTATACGAAAAGCTTTATGAAGACAATGCTATCGGCAAGGTAAGTGATGAATGGTTCATGCAACTTTCTCACAAGTACGAAAACGAGCGTATGGAACTGAAAAGCAAAATAACTGCGCTTCGTCAAAAACTTGCGGAATCGGGACAGTACGAAAAAGATCGCAGTAATTTTACTGAGGCGATAAGACTGTTTATGCAGATGGACAAGCTGACCGCACCGCTTCTTAGAGAGCTCATAGACCGCATTGAGGTATTTGAAACAAAAGGTAAAGGCAAAGACCGAACACAAAGGATTATAATTTACTATCGCTTTGTAGGTTATGTTGAGATACCGGACACAACATTCAAAACTCACATTAAAACTGATACCCGAAAGGGAGTATCCGTTGAGTATCTCACTGAACCTATCGAAGCATAGCAAAAGGCAGCAGGCTTCACCGCCTGCGACCTACATAAAACGTATTAAGATAAAAAATCGAGTATTCACAAAGTGAAATCCCTTATGAATACACGATATGGTCCGAGTGACAAGACTTGAACTTGCGGCCTCTTGACCCCCAGTCAAGCGCGCTACCAGCTGCGCCACACCCGGATAGCTAACTGCCTTCATAACAGCGCCTAACTGATATTATACATCAGTTAGGCCGTTTTGTCAAAGGTTATTTTATAAAAATTTCAGATTTTTTATTTAATCTGAAAATCCGGACTCAACAAGGGCAACAAGCCCCTCCATTGCTTCCTTTTCATCGCTGCCGTCAACAATGATTTTAATTGTTGTTCCACCGATAATTCCGAGAGAAAGTACACCGAGCAAGCTCTTTGCGTTTACTTTGCGCTCATCTTTTTCAACCCAGATGGAAGACTTAAATTCGTTTGCCTTCTGAATGAAAAAAGTGGCAGGACGGGCATGAAGACCAACCTGATTTTTAACTGTTACATCCTGAACTACCATATAATATTCTCCCTTTTTACAAAATGAATTATTTTATTATGGCTCTATTATATCATATTATATTAAATCGTCAATATTTTGTAGAAAAGTTCTAAAATTTATCCAACATATAAAGCAAAAAAGCATTATTATTTGTTGAAAATGATCGAATTTTTACCAATGAATTATATAGTGTGCCAAAATTTTACATCAATCTTTGCTTTCTTCGTTATACTTTTGGAACATATCTGGTCGGCGCTCATGCGTGACCTCAAGTGATGCCTGCTTTTTCCAATCGGCAACTTTTTTATGATCGCCCGAAAGAAGAACATCAGGCACTTTTTTACCGTGCCATTCAGCAGGGCGGGTGTATTGCGGATATTCAAGTAAACCGGCAAAATGGCTTTCTTCCTCAAAACAAACATTATTACTTAAAACGCCGGGCAACATTCTGCAAACCGAATCGGCAAGAACGAGAGCGGGAAGCTCGCCGCCTGTCAAAACATAGTCGCCAATGGATATTTCCTCGTCAACGATTTCCTCAATAACTGAGAAGAACTCACGACCTGCATCACTATTAAGAGCACGTCTGATTTCCTTATCTGAAGAATCCTTTGAAAGTCCAAGGTCTTCAAATACTACGTTACGAATCATATCATCAGCT
>JAZUJA010000036.1:0-10873 GCA_045642495.1 Acutalibacteraceae bacterium | reverse complement strand
AGACGGTTATAGCCATCCATATCTCTAACGCAACGGTCGGCAAACATACGGTATCTGCGTTCCATTTCTTCAACTGCCCAACCAAGAGCGCCTGCCGCTTTACGCGGGTCGGTTACAACCGGAACAAGCAGATGCGGAATGCCGTTATAACAGCTAAGTTCAACAACCTTAGGGTCGATCATAAGGAATTTAACTTCATCCGGACTTGCCTTATAAAGAATACTCATAACAATAGAGTTAATGCAAACCGATTTACCGGAACCGGTTGCACCGGCGATAAGACCGTGCGGCATTTTGCCAACATCGGCAATAACAACACTGCCGCCGATATCCTTACCGAGAGCAACGGAAAGTTTACTTCTTGCGGACACAAACGCGGGAGATTCAAGTATCTCGCGAATGCCGACAGTTGAGCTTGACTTATTCGGAACTTCAATTCCGACAGCAGCTTTATTCGGAATAGGTGCTTCAATTCTAACGCCTGCCGCGGCAAGATTAAGCGCGATATCATCGGCAAGGCCTGTTATTTTACTGATTTTAACACCGGCGCGGGGCTGAAGCTCATATCTTGTAACTGTTGGACCGCGGCTGATATCAACAATTCTTGTTTCAACGCCGAAGCTGCGCAAAACCTCAACCAGTCTTTCAGATGTCTTTTTAAGTTCCTCATCCTGCGCATGAGTATCGTTATTATCAGATGCTTTGAGCAACGAAAGGGGCGGTTTTACATATCCTATTCCCTCTTGCTCATTTTCGGATATTTCATCGGTCATCTTTTGAGTTTCTGCCTCAAAATCAACATCTATTTTTTTAACTTCATTTGTTTCAACAGGCTGTTCTTCCTGATCGGGCTCTTCCGTAACAACATCGGTATCAACATAAAAGCCAACAAGCTTATCCTCTTTTTCTTTAAGAGTTTCTTCCTTGGGCTCTTCTTCAGGAATAACTTCTGCTTTGGCGGATTTTTTAGATTTCTTTTCCTTTTGCATATCATCAACGGGAATATCAACATTGAATTTATTAAAGGGAATTATCTTCTTTCTTCTGCCATCACCATTTACGGCATGTTCAGCCGCCCTTTCAGCACGGGCATTATATACATTCTGCGCCTCCTCGGTTATTATATCGGCGGGCTTACGCAAAGCTTTAAAAAACGCCATTAGCGTTGTGCCGGTAAGAAGCATAAGCAAAACAAATATAATCAAAATAAAGGTTATAGCGGCGCCTGTTTTACCAAAGGCACGGAAAAGACCGTTACCGATAAGTCCTCCCAAAACACCACCGCCGGAACTTCCGAGTTCGCCAACGGCAGCAAGATGCTCTTTATATGTACGGACATCACCGGCAGATGTTATAAATACATCGATACATCCGTCAATAAACCAAAAAAGCAACGCAGATTCAATCAGTTTTACTTTAGTTGATCCTTTAATTTTATTCATTGCATACATAATAGCAATAACGCAAATCAGCACAGGATAAACATATCCAAATGCACCGAAAAGCCAAAATAGAACATTATGCAATGTTGTCCAAACTGCCTTTCCCTTTATAAAAGCGAGTGCCAAAAGGAATAAAGAAAAAGCAAAAAGCAGAACCGCCTTTAATTCCCTTTGACCGTCAACTTTAACAGATGAAGTTTTCTTTTTAGTATTTTTTGCTGCCATAAGTACATCTCCGTGTTTTCCGTAGCGGAAGCCCGCTACTGATTTTCTATCATATCATTTAGTGTTTTAAGTGCATCCTTTATATCGCCCAAAGAATCAATAAGCCCCTCTTTTACGGCAGTTTTTCCATCAAGAACCGAACCGACATCGGTTACCATTTCTCCCGTTTTCATAAGAAGTTGTTCAAATCTTTCGGTATTTATGCCGGAATGTTTAACAACGAACGAGGTTATTCTTTTTTGCATTCTTTCAAAATGATTCATCGTTTGCGGAACGCCGATAACAAGGCCTGTTGTTCTAACAGGATGAACAGTCATTGTAGCAGAAGGAGCAATAAAAGAGTGTTTTGCCGCAACCGCCAGCGGAACACCAATAGAATGACCGCCGCCCAAAACAAAAGAAACGGTTGGCTTTTTCATTCCCGAAATAAGTTCCGCAAGGCAAAGCCCTGCTTCAACATCACCGCCGACAGTATTTAATATAACAAGCAACCCTTCAATTTCACTGCTTTCTTCAACGGCAATAAGCTGAGGAATAACATGCTCATATTTTGTTGATTTGGTTTGTTCGGGCAGAACAATATGCCCTTCAATTTCCCCAATCACAGTAAGACAAAAAATTTTATGCTTTCCGTCAAACGAAGTTACAGAACCCATTTCTTTTACAGATGAGTCAATTTGATTTTCACAGTTTTCCATAATTATGCCTCCCATCTTAGTATTTGATAAAAGACATAATAATACACAGTAATTATACTAAATTTATATAATAATTTCAAGAAATAAAGTAAAAAAAAATACACCGCCTTAAAGGCGGTGTAAAAAATATGTGATTTTTATCAGTTTGTGATGGTAACTTCAGTTTCCTTATCGAAGATATGGATCTTGTTAACATCGAAAGCAACCTTAATCTGATCACCTGTCTGAGCAGTTGAGGTAGGCTCAACACGAGCAGTGATACTCTGGCCGGCAGATTTGAGATAAAGATATGTTTCAGCGCCCATAAGTTCGGTAACTTCAACATCAGCAGTGATAGAGCCGCTTGCATACTTAACAAGTGATTCTTCATCATCATAAATATCCTCAGGACGAACGCCGAGAATAACCTGCTTGCCAACATAAGGAACGAGGCAATCATCAGTATTCTTGGAAGCAGGAAGAGCAATCTTGAAATCGCCGAAAGCAAGAGCGAATTCATCGCCGTTCTGCTCAACTGTTGCATCAATAAAGTTCATCTGCGGAGAGCCGATGAAGCCTGCAACGAAGAGGTTAGCCGGCTTATTGTAAAGGTTCTGCGGGTTATCAACCTGCTGAACGAAACCAGCCTTCATAACAACGATACGAGTACCCATTGTCATAGCTTCGATCTGGTCATGTGTAACGTAAATGAAGGTTGTGCCGAGACGCTGATGGAGCTTAGAAATCTCAGTACGCATTGCAGCACGAAGCTTAGCGTCAAGGTTGGAAAGCGGTTCATCAAGAAGGAATACCTTAGGTTCACGAACGATTGCACGACCAAGTGCAACACGCTGACGCTGACCACCGGACAAAGCCTTCGGCTTACGATCAAGAAGATGCTCGATATCAAGGATACGTGCAGCTTCTTCAACACGACGCTTAATTTCTTCCTTCGGAGTTTTGCGAAGTTTGAGAGAGAAAGCCATGTTATCATAAACTGTCATGTGCGGATAAAGAGCGTAGCTCTGGAAAACCATTGCGATATCTCTATCCTTAGGAGCAACAGAGTTGATAAGCTTATCGCCGATGTAAATTTAACCATCGGAAATTTCTTCAAAACCGGCAACCATACGAAGAGTTCTTGATTTACCTCAACCTGAAGGACCAACAAGAATAATAAATTCCTTATCTTCGATTTCAAGGTTGAAATCAGAAACAGCAGTTACATTTCCTGCGTATCTTTTGTAAACGTGACGAAGTGACAATCCTGCCATAATTAAATAAACCTCCTGCAAAAATGCATTATTTTCAACATAATTATATCAAATTGAATTATAAATTGCAATAATAATAATGACAATATTTCAGCGGTTGTTTTGTCTATTTTTGATAACTGATTCTAACAATTTGTCATAAGACAACTCAATTATTTCCCCTTCTTGTAAATATTCGGGCAAATACAAATCGCCTATTGATTCACGGTGAAGCTCATTTACCCCCAAATCAAAAACGCCGAACATTCTTTTAATTTGATGATATTTCCCCTCAAAAAGAATAACTCTTGCTTTTTTATCTTCAAGTATCTGAAGCTCTGCAGGTTTGCATAATGTGCCATCCGCCAAGGTTACACCCTTTGAAAAAGCATCACACATTCCCTTTTTAATATTACCGTCAAGCGTGACAATATAACTTTTCTTTACATGTTTTTTCGGAGAAATAATATTATGAGCCAAAGCGCCGTCATCGGTTATGATAAGAAGTCCCGTTGTATCCCTATCAAGTCTGCCGACCGGGAACAGACCGGGACGGCGAAGATCAGCCGGGATAAGATCAACAACTGTTTCGCGATTTTTATCCTCACTTGCCGAGAGAACGCCCTTTGGTTTATTTATAAGATAATAAACAAACGGCTTGTAGCATACCTTTTCGCCGCCAAACAAAACCGTGCATTTTTCAGGATCAAAAGCGAAAGCCGGCGATTTAACCGTTTCGCCGTTTATGGATATTATCCCCTTTTTTATTGCATTTACGGCTTCTTTTCGTGAAATATTTTTTTGATTGGCTATAAATTTATCAAGTCGCATAATATCACTCTATAATACAAACTGCGTGAGCGCTGACACCGTCACCGTTGCCTGTAAAGCCCAAGCCCTCTTCTGTTGTGGCTTTAACGCTGACAAGAGAAATGTCAATTCCGGCGCTCATTGCGATATTTGCGCGCATTGCATCAATAAAGGGTGCAACTTTCGGTCTTTGCATAATAAGGGTTGAATCAATATTGCAGATTTTATATCCGTTTTCGGCTAAAAGCTCAACCGTTTTTTGAAGAAGGATTAAAGAATCAATGCCTTTATATTTTTCATCAGTATCGGGAAAATGTTTTCCGATATCGCCGAGAGCCGCCGCACCGAGCAATGCATCACAAATGGCATGAAGCAGAACATCAGCGTCGGAATGACCCAAAAGTCCCTTTTCGTACGGAATATCAACGCCGCCGATAATAAGTTTTCGGTTTTCGGCAAATCTATGAACATCGTATCCGTGACCTATTCTCATAAAACTTTCCCTCCGTTTATAAGTGCCTCAGCAAGCGGAATATCATCCGGTGTTGTGATTTTTATATTAAATCTGCTTCCCGGCACGATAACCACCTTTTCCCCCGCTTTTTCAAGAACCGACGCATCATCGGTGAAATCGGCACCCGAAAATTCGGCGGATGCTTTTTTATAGATCGCAACATCAACCCCCTGCGGAGTTTGGGCAAGATAGAGCTTTGAGCGGTCAAGCGTATGAGAAACGGTTTCGCCCTCGGAGAACTTCACGGTATCACTTGCGGGAATGGCGCAAAGGCTACCCGGAAAACGATAAAGCGCATCTGCGCAATCGCTTATCATATTATCGGTTACAAAGGGTCTTGCCCCATCGGAAATAAGCACCTTATTTTCATCGGGAGCGAGTCTTTCCATTCCGCAAAGAACGGAAGCATGGCGGTCAGCGCCGCCTTCAACAATATCTGAAACCTTTGAAATCATATATTTTGCGCAAAGGGTTTGCAGATCAAGAACATTATCTTTTTTGGTCACAAGAATTATTCTTGAAACAGCCGCGCTGTTTTCAAATACCTTTAACGTTCTGACGATAACCGGTATGCCTGCAAGAGATAAAAACTGTTTGTTTATGCCGTTCATTCTTGAAGAATTTCCTGCTGCAACGATTATTGCCGGTATGCCACCTTTTTGTTTTTCACAAACCTTATAGCAAAGCTCGTTTTTAACACATTCCATAATGCACCTTCAAAAAAAGCCGCACGAAAACAAAACTGTTTTTGTACGGCAAAAATATATTTTTTAATATTATTCTTCGCTATCCTTGCAGCAATCGCAACCGTCATCTTCACAGTCACAACCGCAGTCAAAATCGAAATCAAGACGAGTGCCGCAATTAGGGCAATCTACGCCGCCCTCTTCAAGGTCACATTCATCAAAATATACGGTGTCGTGGCAAGCGGGACATTCAACCTCATAAAGTTCATCATCCTCGCCGCAGCAACAATCGCAGTCACAATCATCGTCATCGTCTTCTTCATCTTCCTCATAAAGAATGTCTTCAACGGTGGAAAGATCTTCATCAACTGCATCAAGCTGCTCTGTGATTTCATCACAAGTGCCTTCTATTTCGCAGATTTCTTCGGTTATATCACCGAGAAGATCAATAATAGCGGAAATAACCTTACCCTCAGCAGACTCAGTATCGAGCTTCAAACCTTCGGTAAGACCCTTGATATAAGCAATTTTCTCACAGATATCCATAATATACTCCTTAATTGTTTATGCGCGCTCCATATATTCACCGGTTCTGGTGTCAATACGGATAACTTCGCCTTCATTGATGAAGAGCGGAACGCGGATCTCGCAACCTGTTTCAAGAGTTGCGGGCTTGGTTGCGTTGGTAGCGGTGTTTCCTGCAAAACCGGGTTCGGTGTTGGAAACGGTGAGCTCAACAAATGTGGGGGGCTCTACGCCGAATACCTTTCCTTTATAAGAAAGGATCTTGCAAACCATATTTTCTTTTACAAACTTAAAGTTATCAGAAAGGTCTGACTTATTGATCGGAACCATATCATAGGTTTCCTGATCCATAAAGTAATAAAGGTCACCATCGTTATAAGAATATTCCATATCCTTACGCTCAATGAAAGCGGTGGGGAATTTTGCGGTGGGGTTATATGACTTTTCAACAACCGAACCTGTTATAACATTCTTAGTTTTTGTTCTTACGAAAGCGGCACCTTTGCCGGGTTTAACATGCTGAAATTCAACAACCTGCAAAACCTGACCGTCCTCTTCAAAAGTTACGCCATTTCTGAAATCTCCGGCACTGATCATTTGAATATTCCTCCAAAAAATAAATTAAATTTTAGCAACATAAATAATACTATAAAATAAATACTTTGTCAAGTGAATTAAACTATATATCAAAACACTTATTGATAGCTTTGTTACTGCCAACCACAAGAATTCTGTCATCTGCATCGAAAACCGTTTCGGGCATAATGGCAAGATCAATCTTTCCGTTGCGGCGAATACCGAGAATATTTATTGAATATTTACGGCGAACATCAATTTCACCAACCGACTTATTCACCCAGTTTTGCGGAACATTAACATCGAAAACCGCCGCATCATCATCAAGGCGGATATAATCGTGAATACGCTCGGAAGTGAAGCAGATCGCGGTCCACAAAGCAAGCTGACGCTCGGGATAAATAACCTCATCAGCACCGTTGCGGAGAAGAAATTTTTCGTGAATCTCGTTTGAGGCGCAGGAAACGACCCATCTTGCGCCCAATTCCTTCAAAAGGCAGGTTGTTTCAAGTGAGTCTTCAAAGTTATCTCTTACAGTCACGATACAAACATCAAAATGCTTAACATCAAGACTTTTAAGAAAATCTTCTTTTTCACCGTTTGCGATTTTTGCATCAGTCAGATAAGGAAGGCATTTATTTACCTTTTCTTCATTTCTATCTACACCGAACACTTCGTGTTTTAATTCGTCAAGTTTTTTCGCGATATTTTCACCGAACTTGCCAAGTCCTATCAAAAGAACAGATTTCATTTTTTTATTTCTCCTTTATCCGATAGTTATATTTTCCTCGGGCAACATACCTGTATCTCTTTGTTGTCCGGATACGGTTGCAAACACAAATGTAAGACCGCCGACACGACCCAAAAACATAAGAACAACAAGAATAGATTTTGAAACAATGCTGAGAGTTGGAGTTATGCCCATGGTAAGACCGACCGTGCCTATTGCGGACGAGGTTTCAAAAAGGCAGGTTAAAACCGGAATTTTATCAACATAACTTATAATTATTCCGCCGAAAATAAACAAAAACAGATAAATAAAGAAAATTGCCGCAGCATTTCTGACCGTATTTTCGCTTATTCTTCGGCTATACATATCAATAGTTTTCTTTCTTTTGAAAACAGACATAACCGCTGCTCCCAAAACGGCGACCGTGGTCACCTTCATACCGCCGCCCGTTGATGCGGGTGCGGCACCGATAAGCATTAAAATTATCATAATAACAATTCCGTTATCGGAAAGCATTGAAAAATCGATAGTGTTAAATCCCGCAGTTCTGAGCGTTATTGATTGGAAAAGCGCCGGAAAAACTCTTTTAACGGCAGGAATTGAAGTCAGCTCGAAAAAATAGAAAATCAAAGCAGGAACCAACACAAGAATAAGTGTTACAATAAGAATTGCCTTTGACTGTATTCTGTATTTCTTAAAATGTATTCCGTGCTTTATAATATCATCCCATGTCATAAAGCCGATACCGCCGACTACAACAAGGATCATAACAGTGATATTGATAAATGGATCTTCACAATAATCAACAAGGGATGAAAACGGCTTTTTGAAACCCAAAACATCAAAACCGGCGTTACAGAATGCCGAAATAGAATGAAAAAGCGAATAGCCTATTCCCTTAAATCCGAACTTGCGGCAAAACGAAAAAGACATTGAAGCCGCACCGAGAAGCTCAATCAAAACAGTTGATTTAATTACAAACTTTGTGAGTGGCAAAACGCCTTCAAGGCGAGGAGATGCCAAAACATCACGCATCGCGTTGCGTTCGGAAAGGCTTATTCGCTTTCTGAAAATCAAGGCAAAAAGAACAGTCATGGTGATAACACCGAGACCACCGATTTGTATAAGCGTTATAATAACAAGCTTGCCGAACAAAGTCCAATGAGTTGCCGTGTTAACAACAACAAGGCCTGTAACGCAGGAAGCGGAAGTTGCAGTAAAAAGAGCCTCTAAAACCGTTGTTTTTCCGTTTGAGGAAATCGGCAAAAGCAAAAGCAGCGTTCCTATTATAATGAGAGCCGAAAAGCCAAAAATAATATTTTGGGCTGTTGAGAGTTTAAAGCGTTTTTTTTCTTTTTCCATAAGCTTCACCTTTTTGCCCATGTTGAAGGCATAAGCGCAATAAGAATCGGGAATATTTCAAGACGGCCGAGTAACATTGCAAAAGAAAGAATAACCTTTGAGAAAGCTGAATAAGAAGCATAACTGCAAGTTGGACCGACAAGACCGAGTCCCGGACCGATATTATTAAAGCAAGCGAGAGTTGCGCTGATATTTGTTTCTATATTAAATGATTCCACGCAAAGCAGCAGGAAAATACCGATAACACAAAAAACATAAACGCCCAAATAAACGCCGACGGAGGAAAGCGTTTGTTCATCTGCCGCTTTACCGTCAATTTTAACGGACACAACGGCTCTCGGGTGAATAAGTTGTTTTACCTGACGGCAAATCATTTTGAAAAGAATTACAATACGCGAAACCTTTATGCCGCCTGCCGTTGAACCGCCGCATGCGCCGATCACCATTAAAGAAAGAAGAATTGCCTTTGAAAGAATGGGCCATGCATCAAAATCGGCAGTTGAATATCCGGTTGTGGAGATAATGGAAGCAACTTGGAAGAATGAACTTCTGACCGTTTCGGAAACAGTGCCGACAGCCTTGAAAATGTTTATTGAAATAATGCTTGTTGAAACACCTACTATTGCAAGGTATGTCCAAAGCTCACAGCTTTTGAAAGCATTTTTCGCTTTTTTGAAAAGAAGGAGGAAGTAAATATTGAAATTTACACCGAAAATAACCATAAACGCGGCGATAACCCACTGACAGTAAGCATTATACGATGTTATACTGTCATTTTTTATACCGAAGCCGCCCGTTCCCGCCGTGCCGAAGGAATGAATTATACTGTCAAAAAACGGCATTCCGCCGCAAACGAGCATAACGATCTCAAGCACAGTCATACCCATATAAATAAGGTAGAGAATCTTGGCTGTATCCTTTGCGCGGGGAACGATTTTATCGACAACCGGTCCGGGCATTTCAGCGCGCATAATATGGATTGAGCGATCGCTTAAATTCGGGATTATTGCCATAACGAAAACAAGAATTCCCATACCGCCTATCCAATGCGTGAAGCTACGCCAGAAAAGCATACCGTGGCTTAATTTTTCAACATTATTAAGTATTGAAGCGCCGGTGGTTGTAAATCCGCTGACGGTTTCAAAAAACGCGTCAAAAAAGTTTGGTATTGCACCGCTTATAACAAATGGAAGCGCACCGACGGCGGAAAGAACGATCCATGCCGAAGCCACAAGAGCAAAGCCCTCTTTTGCATAAATAACATTACTTTTAACCTTAAAAGCAAAGGTTAACAATGCACCGAGAGCAATAGCTATAACCTCGGTAATAATAAACGAAATGCCATCAAATTCGCTGTAAATCAAACACACACATGTTGGCAAAAGCAACAGTGCCGCATCAATCATAAGCATACGCCCGAGCGTGTTAAAGACAATTCTGCGATTCATTAAACTGATTTCTCCTGTTTATTCAATAATATCCGAAAGATCGTTTATTTTATGATCAGCGGCAATAAAAATAACATTGTCGCCCGGTTTAAGCATATCTTCACCGGAAGGAATAATGGTTTTTCTTCCTCGGAGTATTCCGCCGACAAGAACATTCTTGCGGAATTTAATATTCTTAAACGGGATATTTATTAAAGCACTTTGTTCCTCAATGTGAAATTCGATTGCTTCAATAGTGCCGTTCATAAGCTTATAAAGAGTTTCTATATTGCTGCCTATTGAGTTTTGAAGAGCCCTTGCATATCTTGAAATGATATCCGACATAATATTTTTAGGTGAAATAATTGTTCCAAGACCGAGCTTATCCGCCATACTTGCAAGTTCGGAACGGTTTACCTTTGTTATAACCTTGCTTACGTTTCTTGAAGAAGCATAAACGGCAATAAGTATATTTTCTTCATCCATACCCGTAAGTGAAACAAAAGCATCGGTTTCGTCAAGTCCTTCTTCAAGAAGAAGTTCCTGCTCGGCACCGTCACCGCAGATAACAGTAGCCTCCGGCAAGGAAGATGCCATATCTTCGCATCTTTCGCGGTTCATATCAATGATTTTGACAAGTCGGATC
>JAZUJA010000035.1:0-2227 GCA_045642495.1 Acutalibacteraceae bacterium | reverse complement strand
AACCTTTGCATCATGACAAACAGAAGCAATAGCCGCTGTTTCCATATCGCAGGAAACGGCACCGAAGTTATTAAGCAAACGCTCGCTTACCTCTTTTGAGCAGATAAAACTATCACCGCAAACGGCAGTTCCGCCGGAATGGTTTCCCATAATCTCACCGAAAAGCTCATTAAGCTTTGGATCACTTTCATATATGTAATCCTGCAAAGGCTTTTCACAAACTTTATATCCGAGCGGTGTGAAATCGAAATCATGCTCTAAAAATCTTTCGGGGATATTTATAGCCTGCGTTTTTTCGGGATCAATTCCGCCGGAAAGACCGTAATTCAAAATACATTCGCAGCCTGATGAAATAAGATAAGCGCAAACAGATGCGGCGTTTACCTTACCTATCCTGCAATTACAGCATAAAACCTGCGTTCCGCCGGCAATAAAATTAACGGCATTATAACCGAATATTTCGATTTCCTTCGGCATATACGGCGCAACGGCATTGACAAATGGTTTATATTCATCAATATCCGCAATGATAATGCCAACCTTTTTATAATTCATTTATTAACCCTCTAATTTCTTACCGCAATTTTTGCAAAACTGTGCATCCTGAGCATTTTCGGTTTCACAAGCAGGACAGATTATTTTATTTTTAATTTCATTTATCTGCTTATTAAGCTCTGCGATCTTAGCGGTTTTATCAACGATATCCTCAAATATCTCCTTAACCTCATCAGGAATTTCATCTGCGCCTTCTTGAGCATCAAAATAGAATTTTCCAAGCGCGATATAATCCTTTTCTCTTTTTGATTTAAGGCTTGAAGCGGCATATTTAAGTTTCTCAACGCTTACAACTTCGTTGGTCTTTTTGCAAACAACATCAAAGACCTCTTTTGTTTTATCGATTGCATTATCCAAAAAATCCATAATAAAACCTCCGTTTAATTTTATTTATTTTATCATATTTTTAATTATGTTTCAACCCGCCAATAAACTCACGAACCAGAGCATCATCGGGAATAAGCTTTTCATCAATTATTTCAAACATTTCAAGCATATTCACGGTTTTTATAAAAAATACATAATAACTGTCCGAGGCGTCAACAAATTCGCGCATGGCGCAAAAGCTTTCGCGATAAATGCAGGGCTCGAAAGGATTAAAGGTTATAAGCTCAAAATTGGCAAGATTTTTGCAGGGGAAAAGATATTTTTCTTCGGATCTTACAATAGCGTTCCAAACCTTTAAGGTTTTGTTTATATCTATACCTCTGAATTTATTATCGCGAAGCGCTCTTCTGACAAGTCTTATCTGACGGCTTGAAAGAAGCGTAACCCCGTTTTCATCCTCGACACAATCGTTAACAGAGGCATAAACGGTTATCAAATTCTTTTTATCAAAACCTGATGTTATTTTGGGGTTGAGCGCATGCAATCCCTCAACAAGAACTATTCCGTTCTCACCGATATCAACGAGGTTTGCATTATCCTGCCTTTTGTGCGTTTTGAAATCATATAAAGGCGCATAAGCTCTTCCCTTTTCAATTATTTCGGAAAGAAATGAAATGATCAAATCAGTATTGAGCGAATCAACGGTTTCATAATCGGCGCTGCCATCCTTATTTCGCGGAACATTTTCATCATTATGATAAAAATCATCAAGCGAAACAACAGCGGTTTTAAGTCCCTTTTTCTCTATTAGATCGCAAAGGATATGTGCCGAAGTGGTTTTACCCGAAGCGGAAGGACCGGCAAGAGCGATAACCTTTATTTCCTTGTTTTCGGCAACTGCTTTTGCAATTTCATCAACACGGGAAACAAAATCCTCACAGCTGCTTTTGATAAATCCTGCGGGATCTTTAAGTGCAAAGTCATTTATTTCCGACAGGGTATTTCTGATAAAATTCATAGCAAGCATTCTTTCTTTTTATTTGTTCGCTGAAATTACTTATATATTCATAAGGATATTTAAAATTGAAAGTACGGCTTATCATATCGCCGCCCGGCTCACGCAGTTTTGTTACGGCAGATGCACCGACCCCCATTATTGTATGGGTTTCATCCATAATAAATACATTATAAATTCCTTCAAATCCCGGTTTTGCATAACCGACATTTTCGAGATTGCCGACCGTTTTACTTTGGCGGTACATATAGTAAGGTTTAATTCCCGCCGAAAAAAGTTTTTCTCTTGCGGTATCAACCATCATAGCCGCTGTTTTATACTCGGCAAATT
>JAZUJA010000034.1:0-7962 GCA_045642495.1 Acutalibacteraceae bacterium | reverse complement strand
GGACTTGATCAGTGCGGTGCTTGCGGCACAACTGCCGCGCTTGCCATGCTTAACGATGCCGTTAAAAAAGGCGGCGTTATGGCTTCTTCACATGTCGGCGGTCTTTCGGGTGCGTTTATCCCCGTAACCGAAGATGCGGGTATGATTGCCGCGGCAAAGGCAGGTACGCTTAAAATCGAAAAACTTGAAGCGATGACAGCCGTTTGCTCTGTCGGTCTTGATATGATAAATGTTCCGGGCGATACTCCCGCAGAGGTGCTTTCGGCAATTATTGCCGATGAAGCGGCAATCGGTATGGTAAACAGTAAAACCACGGCGGTTCGCCTTATTCCCGCTATCGGCAAGAAGGAAGGAGAAACCCTTTCATTCGGCGGACTTTTGGGTGAAGGTCCCGTTATGGCGGTCAACACATCCTCTCCGGCAAAAATGATTAAGCGCGGCGGTAGAATTCCCGCTCCGATGCAAAGCCTTAAAAACTGATATTTTTTAATTTACATAAAACCGCAAAAATTTACATTATTTTTAACGAAAACTCCGCTTAATAAAGCGGAGTTTTCAACTTTTCCACCGATTTATCCACCTTTTTATGTAAACCATATTTTGTTGAATATTATTAGAAAATTTCACCAAAAATAAAAGATGAAAAAGGAGAGTGGAATTATGGTTAAGGGAGTTAATAAAAACATAATCGAAATAAATGAAACGGGAAGCGAAGTTTTTGAAAGGATAGTTTTTTTCGTTTCGCCTAAATTCAGCAATGTAGGAGCTAAAAAATTACTTGAAGAATCGGGAAAATTCACATTTGCGTTTGATAGCGGCACAAACAGAAAATATCGCTCACTTCGCAGAAAAATGATCATTCGCCGCAGATTGTTCCTTTGCGGTGTAGGCGCCGCTGTATTAGGTGTGGCTGCGGTAATTTATCTTATTTTTTGATTGGCGGTTTAACCGCCTTTTTTTCTGCATAAAATAATATGAAAGGTGGTTTTATTTTTGAAATGCAAAATTGATGAACTGCGTTCTCTTACGGTTGTGTGCGTTGAAAACGGAACGGTTTTAGGCTTTGTGGGTGATGTTGAATTTGATACAGAAAGCGGAAAACTTTTATCGATTTTAATTCCGGGCAGACCTCGCGGATTCGGGCTATTCGGAAGGGAAGAAGATATTATTATTCCGTGGGAGGCAATAGAGGTTATCGGTGAAGAAACCGTGCTTGTTAAAAGTTTCGGTAAATAATGTAAAAAATATTATAAAATTATTGAAATAAAAGTTGTCGGTTGTTATAATGAAGATGGATTATTTTACGTTTTAAGGATATATGCTTATGAATAAATATTTTATTGATTTTGAAAATTCAATAAAGCAGGATGCCTATAACCATCTCGGCTCGCATATAAAGCGCGGCGGTGCGGATTTTGCCGTTTGGGCTCCCAATGCTCAAAGCGTCAGCGTTGTCGGCGATTTTAACGGTTGGGATAAGGATAAAAATGTTATGCAGCGCGGCAACTGCGGTGTTTTTGAAACATTTATCAAGGGCGTTAAAAAATTCGATAATTATAAATATGCCGTTACGGATAAAAACGGCAAAACAGTTCTGAAAAGCGATCCTTATGCATATCATTTTGAAACCGAAACGGGTAACAGTTCAAAGCTTTGGTCTTTTTCTTATGAATGGACGGATAATAATTGGATGACCGATAGAAAACTTCGCAACATTTATGAGTCACCCGTAAATATTTATGAGGTTCATTTGTCATCATGGAAAAGATTTGAAAACGGCAACCTTTTCGATTATGTTACGGCGGCAAAGGAGCTTTCAAAATACGCTAAGAAAATGGGATATACCCATGTTGAGCTTATGCCCGTAACCGAGCATCCGTTTGCAGGCTCTTGGGGTTATCAGGCAACAGGTTATTTCGCGCCCACTTCAAGAATGGGAACACCCGATGATTTTATGCAGTTTGTCGATATAATGCATAATGAGGGATTGGGCGTAATTCTCGATTGGGTTCCGGCACATTTCCCGAAAGATGAGTTCGGGCTTTTCCGGTTTGACGGCAGCCCGCTTTATGAGTATTCAGATGCAAGAAAAGGTGAACATAAAGAGTGGGGAACCTGCGTTTTTGATTACGGAAAACCGCAGGTAATGTCCTTCCTTACCTCAAGTGTTTCTTTTTGGCTTAAACAGTATCATATTGACGGTATCAGGGTGGATGCCGTAGCTTCCATGCTTTACCTTGATTATGGCAGAAAAGAAGGCGAATGGCTTCCTAATTCCTACGGCGGCAGAGAAAATCTTGAAGCGGTTGAGCTTTTGCGGCAGATAAATACCGCCGCTTTTAACGCAAACCCCGATGTTCTTATGATAGCCGAAGAATCAACGGCTTGGCCGCTTGTAACAAAGCCGCCACACGATGGCGGACTCGGCTTTAATTTCAAATGGAATATGGGCTGGATGAACGATATGCTTCGTTATATGTCGCTCGATCCTCTTTTCCGCAAGGATAATCATGATTGCCTTACATTTTCTTTTTTCTATGCTTTTTCCGAAAATTTTGTTCTTCCCATTTCGCATGATGAGGTTGTTCACGGAAAAGGCTCTATGATAAATAAAATGCCGGGCGAATATGATGATAAATTCAAAAGTCTTCGTGCGTTTTATGCTTATATGATGGCGCATCCGGGCAAAAAGCTTTTGTTTATGGGACAAGAATTTGCCCAGTTTGTTGAATGGAACTACAAAGAACAACTTGAATGGTTTATGCTTAAATATGATGCGCATAAGCT
The DNA here is from genome assembly GCA_045642495.1 of Acutalibacteraceae bacterium. Lineage (GTDB taxonomy): Bacteria > Bacillota > Clostridia > Oscillospirales > Acutalibacteraceae > UBA737. The sequence continues at coordinate 5,175 of JAZUJA010000034.1, read as the reverse complement.
TATGCAGAAATATGTTCGTGATCTTAACAGATTTTATCTTAAATCAAAGCCCTTGTTTGAAGTTGATTATTCTTGGGAGGGCTTTTCGTGGATAGCCGCCGATGATAACGCGCAAAGCATTATAGCTTTTCGCAGAATTGATAAAAGCGGAAAAGAACTTATTTGCGTTTGCAACTTTGTTCCCGTTGACCGAACGGGGTATAGAATAGGCGTTCCGGTTAAGGGTGTTTATAAAAAGGTCTTTTCAAGTGACGATGCCGTTTACGGCGGTAGCGGAAAGATTGAAGACAGTTATGAATCGGAAAGCGTTTCAATGCACGGGTTTGATAATTCAGTTTCGCTTGATATTCCGGCTCTTTCGGTAACATATTATAAAGTGCCTTCCAAAAAAACAAAATCTGCAAAATAAAAAATCAAAAATCAGGAGATGGTTTTGTGATAAAGAAAAAGTGTATTGCTATGCTGCTTGCCGGCGGACAGGGAAGCAGACTCGGTGTTTTAACCGGTAAAATTGCAAAACCCGCCGTGCCTTATGGCGGAAAATACAGGATCATTGATTTCCCGCTTTCAAACTGCGCTAATTCGGGTATTGATACAGTTGGTATTTTAACGCAGTATAAGCCGCTTGAGCTTAATGATTATATCGGATCGGGAAAGCCTTGGGATCTTGACCGCAGAAACGGCGGAGTTCATATTCTGCCTCCTTATCAAGGTCAAAAGGGCGGAGATTGGTATAAGGGAACGGCAAACGCCATTTATCAGAATATGGAGTTTATTGAAAGATATAATCCGGAATATGTGCTTATCCTTTCGGGTGACCATATATATAAAATGGATTATGCCGAAATGCTCTCAGAGCATATAAATTCCGCTTCCGATTGCACAATCGCCGTTATGGAGGTTCCGTTTGAAGAGGCATCCCGTTTCGGCATTATGAACGCGGATGAAAGCGGAAGGATATACGAGTTTGAAGAAAAACCCGAAAACCCGAAAAGCAATCTCGCTTCAATGGGTATTTATATTTTCTCTTTTGAAAGCCTTAAAAAATATCTTTCTATCGATGCGGATAATCCTGATTCGGAAAACGATTTCGGCAAAAATGTTATTCCGCTTATGCTTAACGATAACTGCAGAATGCAGGTTTACCGTTTTAACGATTATTGGAAGGATGTCGGAACGGTTGATTCGCTTTGGGAGGCAAATTTAGACCTTTTGAATCCCAAAATCAATCTTAACCTTTCTGATAGAAATCGGAAAATATATTCAAGATCAAAAGATCTTCCGCCGCAATATGTCGGTGAAAACGCAAAGGTTGAAAACTCTCTTGTTTCAAACGGCTGTGAGGTTTTCGGAAATATTGATTATTCAATTCTTTTTGAAAATGTAACGGTTGAAGAAGGCGCAAGTGTTGAATATTCACTCGTTATGCCGGGTGCTAAAATCTGCAAAAACGCCAAGATTAAGTATTCTATCATAGCCGAAAACTGTGTTGTTGATGAAAATGCCAAAGTCGGAAGCGATCCTTCCTGTTGCGAATCAGAAGAATTCGGCATTTCAGTTGTCGGCGGCGGTGTTTATGTCGGCAAAAACGCGGTTATTGGCACTAAAAAAATGATCGAAAATGATGTTAAGGAGGGTGAAACCGTATGAGCGCATCTTGTTATTCGGGAATAATTTTCGCCAATTCACATGATAAAACCATACCTGAACTCACAGAGCATCGCTCTATGGCATCTTTGCCCTTCGGAGCTCGATATCGCCTTGTTGATTTCGCTCTTTCAAATTTTGTTAATGCCGGTGTGCATAACATCGGAATAATAACAAAATCGAATTACCGTTCACTTGCCGACCATATCGGAAGCGGCATTTATTGGGATCTTGACCGCAGAAACGGCGGTGTGCATATCCTTTCACCGTTTTATACTAAATCTGCCCGCAGATATCACGGATATGTTGAGGCACTTTACGGCGCAAAGGACTTTATGTTAAAAAGCGGCGGCGATAATATTGTGCTTGCCGATGGAGGTATTGCCGCAAATATCGATATTTCGGCAGCACTTGAATTTCATAATGAGAAAAACGCGGATATAACCGTTGTTTATTCAGAAAATCTCAGCTTTGAAAACAGTGAAAATGCCATTCAAATCGAAACAGATGAGAACGAAAAAATCGTTTCGGCGCAGGATATTTTGCAATCTGCCGATTTTTCAAAAACAAGTATCGGTGTTTTCATATTCAAAAGAGAACTGCTCATCAAACTTATTAAAACCGCTTATGAAAATAACGCTTGTTATTTAGAGCGTGATGTTATTGCAAAAAATATTGATAAGCTTGCGGTTTTCGGCTTTAAGCATAATGGCTTTGTTTCGGTTATGGACTCTTTTTCCGATTATTTCAAGGCAAATATAAAACTTCTTTCAAAGGATGTAAGACTTGATCTTTTCAATAAAGATCGCCCTATTTACACCAAAACAAGAGATGATATGCCAACGCGTTACGGCATACATTCAAGTGTTAAAAATTCGCTTATTGCGGACGGTTGCATTATTGAGGGAACGGTTAAAAACAGCATTATTTTCCGCGGCGTTAAAATTGAGCGCGGAGCAACCGTTCAAAACTGCATTCTTATGCAGGGCTGTAATATCGGCAAAGATGTAAAGCTAAGTTATGTTGTTTCCGATAAGGATACATCCGTTTCGGCAGGTATGACGCTTATGGGAAGCGAAAATAACGCTATGATTATTAAAAAAGGACTTAAACTGTAAAGGAGAATAAATTATGAAGGTGCTTTTTGCCGCAAGTGAGGCATATCCTTTTGCAAAATCCGGCGGACTTGCCGATGTTGCAGGTGCTCTGCCTAAAGCATTGCGCAAAAGAATGATTGGGTGCAGAGTTGTTATGCCGCTATATTCGTGCGTACCGCAGGAGTTACGCGAAAAAATGACCTTTATAACCCATATCACCGTTCCGGTTTCCTGGCGAAATCAGTATTGCGGTGTTTTTGAAGCGCATGTTGACGGCGTAATTTATTATCTTTTGGATAACGAATATTATTTTAAGCGCGAAGGACTTTACGGATTTTATGATGATGCCGAGCGCTTCGCGTTCTTTTCCCGCGCGGTGCTTGAAATTCTTTCGGTTATTGATTTTAAGCCCGATGTTATTCATTGCAATGATTGGCAAACGGCGCTTGTTCCCGTTTATCTTAACGAATTTTATCGTGAAAATGAAATTTATCAAAACATAAAAACCGTTTTCACCATTCATAATATTCAGTATCAGGGAAAATACGGTATGGATATTTACGGCGATGTTTTCGGTCTTAAACAGGGGAGAGAATCGCTTGTTGAGTATGACGGTTGCGTTAACCTTATGAAAGGCGCTATCCAGTGTTGCGATAAAATAACAACCGTTTCTCCAACCTATTCAAGGGAAATACTTGATCCGTTTTATTCTTATGGACTTGACGGCATTTTAAGCCGGTTCACATATAAGTTAACGGGCATTGTAAACGGTATTGATACCGATGTTTATAATCCGCTTACCGATAATTTGATTTTTGATAATTATTCGGCTGAGGATATATCAAATAAGGCAAAAAACAAAAAAATGCTTCAAAAGGAAATGGGACTCGCAGTAGCAGAGGATAAGCCGCTTATCGGTATGGTTTCCCGCCTTGTAAAGCATAAGGGATTTGATCTTGTTAAATGCGTTTTTGAAGAATTGCTTTCAAAAGATGTTCAGGTTGTGCTTTTAGGCTCCGGCGATTATGAATTTGAAACGTTTTTCTACGGTATGGCGGAAAAATATAAGGATAAATTCGGTCTGCGTTTGGGCTTTGATAATGCGCTTGCGCATAAGATCTATGCCGGTGCGGATTTATTCCTGATGCCAAGTGAAAGCGAACCTTGCGGCCTTGCGCAAATGGTTGCCATGCGTTACGGTACGATACCCGTTGTAAGAGAAACCGGCGGACTTAACGATACTGTTTTTGATAGTGCAGACGGTGTTGGAAACGGCTTTACCTTTGCGAATTATAACGCTCATGAAATGCTTGACTGCGTTATGCGCGCGGTTGGCGGTTTTGCGGATAAAACCGGCTTTGATATTTTAAGAAAACGCGCTATGTTATGTGAAAATAACTGGGGCGCTTCCGCAAAAGCATATATAGGCTTATATAAAGAAATCATTGGTTGATAGGGGATAAAAACAATGGCAGAAATTTTGAAATCGGCTTTTTTAGGAATTATTCAGGGACTCACCGAATTTCTTCCCGTTTCAAGCTCGGCGCACTTAAATATTTTTCCGTGGCTTTTTAAGTGGACTATGTCCGAATCATTTGATTTGGCTCTTCACGCGGGAACGCTTGTTGCGATACTTGTTTATTTTTTCAAGGATTGGCTCGCGATACTAAAAGGCGGATATATGGCAACCTTTAAGGGTCAGCGCTCAACAGAAGGCAGAATATTCTGGTATCTTATCGCGGCAACAATTCCGGCAGGCGTTCTCGGTATGCTTATGGAAAAGGGCGTAGATAAACTGCTCGGCGGTTCGCTTGATGCGGAAATGATCGTTATTTCCATTGCCCTTATCGTTATGGGTGTTTTGCTTTATCTTGTTGATCTTAACGCAAAATCTAAAATTACATATTCTAAAATGAATTTTAAGCAGGGATTTCTTATCGGCATTTCTCAGGCTGTTGCAGGTGCTATTCCGGGCGTTTCCCGTTCGGGAATAACAATGACAGTGGCGCGCGCTTTCGGTCTTGACCGCGAGTCAGCCGCAAAGTATTCGTTCCTGCTTTCCGGTCCTATGGTTGCAGGCGCCGTTCTTGCAAGTATAAAGGATTTTGAAATTTCGGCGGCATTCTTTGTTGGCATAGCATTAAGCTTTATATCGGGCCTTTTGGTTATTAAATTCCTTCTTTCTTATCTTAAAAAAGGCAGTTATAAGGGCTTTGCGATTTATCGCGTTGTTTTCGGCCTTTTGGTGTTTATCATAGCGGTCGTAAGAATTATTTTCTAACAATATTTTCTTCCTTTGCATAAACTGATATTGAAAAAGTTTTTCACTTTCTGTTTATAAAATGCGGATTGTGGGAAAACTGATTGTATAAAACAATTCGGAGTGTGCAAAGAAATGAATATTAAACGCGGAGAAATATATTATGCCGAT
>JAZUJA010000033.1:0-10267 GCA_045642495.1 Acutalibacteraceae bacterium | reverse complement strand
CGGCGTTACACTTCTTATTGATAACACCGATCCTAATATAGGCCACGAAATGTTATGCGATTATTTTGATCTTTATGATGATTCAATTCTTATAATGAGCAATGCCGGTCAGCGAATGTATAACAACGCAACTCAGCCGATCGCTTCTGTTTCATCACCTGCCGCATATTGCGGATCAACATTAAACCTTATTAAAATAATGAATTGTGCTTCAAAAATTCGCAAATCAAATATTTTATTAACCATATTCTATATTTTAACTTCGATTTTAGGCACACTTTATTATATTTACTCCTCATTCGCAAATGCCGGATCTTCTGTTCCGGTTTCATTTACAATGACGGTATTTTCATTGCTTGCAACTGTTATTTCACTTATAATTTATATGATAAGAAAACCATAACCTTTAAGGAGAATTTTATATTATGAGCAACAAAGAAAAATTTTATATCACAACCGCAATTGCATATACATCAAGAAAGCCGCATATCGGTAACGCATACGATATTGTTCTTGCCGATATGATAGCCCGCTATAAAAGACTTTGCGGTTATGATGTTTATTTTATGACCGGTTCCGATGAACACGGCCAGAAAATTGAAGAATATGCAAAAAATGCCGGTATTACACCGAAGGAATACGTTGATAATGTTTCCGCTTCAATAAGAGATGTTTGGAACAGTCTTAATACAAGTTATGATAAGTTTATCCGTACAACCGACGAAGATCACGAAAAATGCGTTCAAAAGATCTTCAATAAACTTTATGAACAAGGCGATATTTATAAAGGTACATACGAAGGCAAATACTGCGTTCCCTGCGAATCATTTTTCACCTCTTCACAGCTTGTTGACGGAAAATGTCCCGATTGCGGAAGAGATGTTATTGATGCAAAGGAAGAAGCATATTTTCTGCGTCTTTCAAAATATCAGGATAAGCTTATGGAATATTATGAGAAAAATCCTGATTTCATCGCTCCTGCTTCCAGAAGAAATGAAATGATTAACAATTTCATTAAACCCGGTCTTGCCGATCTTTGTGTTTCCCGCTCAACATTTAAGTGGGGCGTTCCCGTAACCTTTGATGACAAACACGTTATCTATGTTTGGATCGATGCGCTTTCAAACTATATTACAGGTATCGGTTACGATCCCGATAATCCGAGCGATAAGTTCAAATCTCTTTGGCCCGCCGACCTTCATGTTATCGGTAAGGATATTGTTCGTTTCCATACAATTTATTGGCCGATTATCCTTATGGCTCTCGGTCTTCCGCTTCCCAAAAAGGTTTTGGGTCATCCTTGGGTTCTTGTCGGTGAAGACAAAATGTCAAAATCAAAGGGCAACGTTATTTATGCCGACGATCTTGCAAAAAGATTTTCCGCAGATGCCGTTAGATACTACCTTCTTTCCGAAATTTCTTTCACTCAAGACGGCAGCATAACACACGAATCATTTATTAACAAATACAATTCTGATCTTGCAAATACACTCGGAAACCTTGTTAACCGCTCAATTTCAATGACAAATAAATATTTCGGCGGCAAGGTCACAAAACCGCAAGCATTAAATGAGCTTGATAACGAGCTTATAGCATTTGCAGGCGAAACCGTTAATAAATTCAAATCCTTAATGGATGAATATAAGAACGCCGATGCGGTAAACACGGTTATGAACCTTGCAAAGCGCTGCAATAAATACATTGACGAAACAACACCTTGGGTTCTTGCAAAAGATGAAGAGTCTCTCCCCCGCCTTAATGATGTTCTTTATAATTTGCTTGAAGCTATTCGTATGTTAGGCGTTATGTTATCACCTGTTATGCCCGACTGTTCGGCAAGCATTAAATCACAGCTTTGCAACGAAGATGATACCCTTTCATTCGGCTCTGTTTCCGAATTCTCAGTTGGTGAAGCAAAACCGATTTTTGCAAGAATTGATATGCAAAAAGCCCTTGAAGAAATTGCTGCCGAACAAGCCGCTGCTGAAAAAGAAAACGCTGAAAATACTGTTACCATAGATCAAATCTCGATTGATGATTTTGCAAAAGTTGCTTTGAAAACCGCAAAGGTTACCGCCTGCGAGAATGTTCCGAAAGCCAAAAAGCTTTTAAAGCTCACACTTGATGACGGAAGCGGAAAGCCGAGAACCGTTGTTTCGGGCATTGCAAAGTTCTATAAACCTGAGGATCTTATCGGACATACAGTTATAGTTGTTTCAAATCTTAAACCCGCTGTTCTTTGTGGTGTTGAATCAAACGGAATGATTCTTGCGGCAGACGATAATGATGAAATTAAAGTTATTTTTGCCGACGGTATCACACCGGGGAGCACAGTAAGATGATTATATATCCCGATGAATGCAAATTATCCCGCCGCGCAATTTTTGATACACACGCGCATTATGAGGATCCGAAATTTGATATTGAACTTGATTCTCTTATGAATGCAATGAAGCAAAACGGAGTTGCCGGTATTTTATCTTGCGGATGCGATGTTGAAACATCTAAAAAAACGCTTGATATTGCCCATAAATATGATTTTGTTTACGCCGGTGTTGGTGTTCACCCGGAAGATGTATTGAAGGACAACGACCTTTCTGTTATAGAAGAACTTGCAAAAGATCCCAAATGCGTTTGCATCGGTGAAATAGGTCTTGATTATTATTGGACTAAGGACACCAAAGAAAAACAGCTTGAAGTTTTTGAAAATATGCTTCAAATTGCGGTCAAGCTTGATATGCCGGTTAGTGTTCATGACAGAAATGCACACGAGGATACATTCAATCTTTTGAAGAAATATAAACCAAAAGGTATTCTTCACTGTTTTTCGGGCAGCGCCGAGATGGCAAGAGAAATATTAAAGCTCGGTATGTATATCGGTGTAGGTGGCGTTGCAACCTTTAAGAATGCAAGAAAACTTCCCGAAGTTATTGAAATGTTGCCTTCCGACAGAATGGTGCTTGAAACCGATTGTCCGTTTATTTCCCCTGAACCTTTCAGAGGTGAGATAAATCATTCCGGAATGATCACTATGACGGCGAAAAAGATAGCCGAAATCAGAAAAACAACGCTTGATGACGTTCTTGATACAACGCTTTCCAACGCACGAACATTATTTGGAATATAATTTTTTAATAATTTCCCCGCTTTATCAAACAATAGTTTTGAAAGCGGGGTGATTTTTTTGAATAACAACAATAAAAATTCCAAGTCACAGTCTCAGCAGAAAACTCAGAATAAAACTCAGCAGAGCAAAAATTCAAGAGCTCAGAACAGCAAGAATTGTGATAAACCTTCATCCTCTAAAAAGTGATATTTTTATGATATTAAAGCCACCGAAACAAAAACGGTGGCTTTAATAGTTAAATCGCCCAATTATTTGGGATAATTTCTAATAAATTTTTACTTGACATTTTGGCTTAAAAATATTATTTTTAATAAGTCGATTATTATATCGACATTTAACGCATCTGTGTAGAAAACAGTCCTAATTCCCTTTGCCGTAATTCCGCTTTGCGAGGATTATGAAAAACCCTTTGTCAGGGCAAAGGTGTAAGACGGATTGTGGGTATCGCGCAGGGTAAACGGACGGTTTTAACCGATTACTACTGTCGACACTTTGGTGTTTGACAAAGGGGGATGCTTAAATGGCAAAAAAGAATATAGTTGAACTTAAAAATGTATTTGTCAAATTTGATGAGGAACAGGTTCTTGATAATCTTTCGCTCAACATTGAGGACAAAGAGTTTATCACTCTTTTGGGACCCTCAGGTTGCGGAAAAACAACTACTTTGCGCCTTATCGCCGGTTTTCTTGAGCCGGATAGCGGCGATATCATTTTTGAGGGACAAAGGTTTAATGGTGTTCCGGCTTATAAAAGGCAGGTTAACACCATTTTTCAGCGTTATGCCCTTTTTCCGCATTTGAATGTTTATGATAATATTGCATTCGGTATGCGCATAAAAAAGGTTGACGAAGAAACAATCAAAAAAAGAGTTACAGAGCTTCTTTCACTTGTTAACCTTGAAGGTTTTGAAAAGCGAAAGACCAAAAATTTATCCGGTGGTCAACAGCAACGTATTGCTATCGCAAGAGCGATTGCAAACAGACCGAAGGTTTTGCTTCTTGATGAGCCTCTTGCCGCGCTTGATCTTAAACTTCGCAAGGATATGCAAAAGGAATTGCGCAATATGCAGTTAAAACTTGGTATAACCTTTATTTTTGTAACACACGATCAAGAAGAAGCTTTAACCATGTCTGACCGAGTTGTTGTTATGAACAAGGGAAAGATTCAACAAGTCGGCACTCCGAAAGATATTTATAACGAGCCGAAAAATGCGTTTGTTGCCGATTTTATCGGTGAATCAAATATAGTTGACGGTGTTATGCTAAAAGACTATGAGGTTAGTTTTTCGGGGCATACATTCAAGTGCCTTGACTCAGGTTTTGATAATAACGAGGCGGTTGACGTTGTTGTACGCCCTGAAGATGTTGATATTGTTCCCGTAAGTGAAGGAATGTTAGAAGGTACGGTAACATCGGTTGCATTTTTAGGCGTTCATTATGAAATAATAGTTGATATCGGCGGCTTTAAGTGGATGATCCAAACAACTGATGAAACAAAAGTCGGTGAACGCGTTGGATTATTTATTGAGCCCGATGCAATCCATATTATGAAAAAGAGCGAATATTCCGGTCTTTACGGTGATTACAGTTCTTACAGCGAAGAGCTTGATCATCTTTCCGAGAACACGGAGGATGAAGATCAGTGAACAATAAAAATAAAGGTAATCGCTTAATATCCGCCCCGTATATCGTATGGTCTGCTATTTTTATTATAATTCCGCTTATTATTATGGTATATTTTGCCCTTACAGATAAATCGGGCGTTTTCACATTGGCAAATATAACTTCTCTCGGCAAATATAAAAAGGCATTCGGTCTTTCAATTCTTTATGCCTTGATCGCAACTGTTATTACCTTGCTTATTTCATATCCGATGGCTTATTTTATGACTAAAATGAAGGTTAGATCACAAAGGATGATAATGATAATAGTTATGCTTCCTATGTGGATGAACTTCCTTATAAGAACTTATTCATGGATAACCATTCTTGCAAACAAAGGTCTTATAAACAGTTTTTTAACTTCAATCGGTCTGTCACCGCTAAAACTAATTAACACTCCGGGTGCTGTTATATTAGGTATGGTTTATGATTTTATACCCTATATGATATTACCTATATATACGGTTATGGCAAAAATCGATAATTCGCTTCTTGAAGCCGCAAGTGATTTAGGGTCTAACAGTATGCAACGCCTTAAAAAAGTTATTATTCCGCTTTCACTTCCGGGTGTTATTTCGGGAATAACAATGGTTTTTGTTCCCTGCGTAAGCACATTTTATATTTCGCAAAAACTCGGCGGAAACAAAACATTGCTTGTTGGCGATGCTATTGAATATCTTTTCAACGCAGGACCCGATTTTTATAACATTGCGTCCGCTTTATCGCTTGTTCTTATGGTTATGATACTTATAAGCATTGCTATAATGAACCGCTTTTCAGATAGTGAGGAGGCGGTTGTGCTGTGAGTATTTTCAAAAAAATATACGTCGCTTTAATGGTTTTGTTTTTATATGCGCCGGTTGCGGTTATGATTTTCTTTTCATTTAACTCCGGCGAGAGCGTTTGGGTATTTGAGGGCTTTTCATTTGATTGGTATAAAGGACTTATTTATGATTCAACAATGATCACTGCCCTTGGCCATACATTGATAATCGCCATTCTATCCGCATTTATTTCAACCGTTTTGGGCACTGCCGCCGCTGTTGGTATTTTGGCTTTTCGCAAAAAGATTTCAAGAAAAATTGTTACAACCATAACAAACATTCCTATGATGAACGCGGATATTGTAACCGGTATTTCCCTTATGCTTTTATTTGTTTTTACGGGAAAACTTTTAGGGCTTAACGAATCCTTAGGCTTTTTAACCGTTCTTATCGCACATATAACATTTAACCTTCCTTATGTTATCTTATCTGTCCTTCCGCAACTTCGCGCAACTGACGAAAGCTTAAAGGAAGCCGCAATGGATCTTGGATGCACACCGGTTCAATCCTTTTTCAAGGCGGTTCTTCCCTCAATAAAAACTTCAATTTTCACAGGCTTTATAATGGCATTTACGCTTTCCCTTGATGATTTTGTTATAAGTTATTTTACCTGCGGACATTATCAAACATTGCCTATTGTAATTTATAATATGACAAAAAAGACCGTTTCGCCTGATGTTTATGCCCTTTCAACACTTATATTTATTGTTGTTTTTGCTTTGCTTGTAATCTATAACCTTATAGGAACAAAGGAAAGTAAAGGAGGTGCAAAGCAATGAAAAAAATAATTGCTGTTTTTATTTGTGCATTGCTTGTTTGCCTTCTATTCACGGGTTGTGGATATAAATACGCAGATATTGAGTATATCGGTAAATATGATAAAAGTCTTGAAGGTACTGTATTAAATGTTTATAACTGGGGTGAATATATTTCCGATGGCTCGGATGATTCGATCGATGTTAACAAAGAATTTGAAAAGCTTACCGGAATAAAGGTTAATTACACCACATTTGAAAGCAACGAAACAATGTATTCTCAGCTTAAAAACGGCGGTGTTTCCTATGATATCATCATTCCCTCGGATTATATGATTGAGCGCCTGAAAAACGAGGATATGCTTGCGGAAATAGATACCTCTTCCCTTTCAAATTATGATCTTATAGATGATAGCTATAAGGGATTATATTTTGACCCCGATGAAAAATTCTGTGTTCCTTACAATGTTGGAATGGTTGGAATTATTTATAATTCCGCAATGATAGAGGAACCTAAACATTCATGGGAGTCTTTATGGGATGAAAAATACCGCGATTTATCACTCAATTTCAGCAATCCGCGCGATGGATTTATGACAGCGCAAATGCTTTTAGGACTTGATATAAATTCTACCGATAAAAAAGATTGGGATAAAGCGCTTCAAAAAATGAAAGAAGGCAAATCCGTTCTTCAATCTTATGTTATGGATGAAATTTACGGAAAACTTGAAACAGGTGAAGCGGTTATCGGCCCCTATTACGCCGGAGATTTTCTTACAATGAACGAAGTAAATGAGGACCTCGCTTTCTTTTATCCCAACGAAGGAACAAACGTATTTATTGATGCGGTTTGCATTCCGAAGTGCGTTAAAAATTATAATGCTGCTATGATGTATATAAATTTCCTGCTTGAGCCGGAAATTGCACTTGCAAATGCCGAATATATCGGATATGCTTCACCTAACACGGCAGTTGTTGATAATCCGGATTACTGCTACTATCAAAATGAAATTTTATATCCCGAAGAAGCAGATAAACCGAAAACCGAATATTATCATGATATAGATGAAGAAATAAGATCATATTATGAAAATCTTTGGATAGATCTAAAACTATATTAAAAAAACGGACCTTTTGGTCCGTTTTTTTATTTCAGGAAATTCATTTATTAAAAGCATCTGCGGTTTTCTTAAAGATAGGCTTAAAATCAATATATTTATCAAATATTTTCGCAAAAAAACCTATTACAGATCCGTTGATAAACGCCATAATAACCGTTCCTATTCCTATACCTTTTATTGTGCCGAAAAACAAGAGCGATAAAGCGATTGCAACAACAAGGCAGGAAATATCAAAACCTGTTTTGAATTTTGAAAGTTTTATACCGAAATGTTCACTTATGATTTTAACAAAGAAATCATAAACCTGACTATACAAATATATTTTCATAAAAAGCGCAACCGAAAATGATGTTATAAGCAGCCCAAACACATAAAACACAACACGAAGCCACATATCAAAAGACCCATGCGGAATAACATCGGGATTGAAAATGGGTATTATTTTGCGAAAAACATCAAGAATAAAACCATAAAAAACGCAAGTGAAAAACGAGAAGAAATAAATCGGTTTTATTTTCCGCTTTATTATGCAAAGAGTTGCAAAGACAAATGCTTGAACAACATATTCCGCTTGACCGAATGAAAGAACCGGAAATTTCAAACTCACAATATATGCGGGTGCCACAATCATTGAAACACCGAAATCAGCGGCTGTAACCATCGCCACGGCAAAACTGAGAATTACATTTGCCACAATATAAGCAACTTCTTCATAAACAATTATTTTTTTATTTTTCATACTTATCCTCGCATTATTATTAACTTTGATATTATAACGCTAAAGTTAAATAAAATCAAGTTTCATAAACAACACAAATTTATTGAATTAACGGTTGAAATATTCCATTAAAACAGTTATAATTAAATGAAGTTGAGAAAAAAACACGATAAATCAATATTTTTTATGGAGATTAAAAATGATCAACCAAAAAAGAACATTTTATGAAAGAAAAAGAATTCAAATTTCCGAAATTATGTATATCATTAGGGAAAACAGAAAATCGGTATTACATTTAGCTAACGGTGATATTTTTGAAACATTCATTCCGCTTAAAACACTTATCGAAACAGCTCCGAAAAACACTTTTTACCTTGTTAATAAAGGAACTGCCCTTTCCCCATTATATATAACAAAGATAAACAAAAACATTTACACTATGTCCGATGGAACTACATTTCTCGGAAGAGTTCATTCAAACAAAAATAATAATATTTCTCTTTCAGAATTATCAACTGATTATTTTTGGGATAAATTTAATATTCTTGATAAATTGCCTATGCCGTTTTGCGTAATAGAACTTGTTTTTGATAGCAACGGTCGCGGTATTGATTTCATTTTCAAATATTGCAATAAAGCGATGGAAAGACTTGAGAATAAGACTTTAGATCAAATGATAAATATGTCATTTTATGAAGTTTTTGAAAACGGAGATAAAAAATGGCTTGTAACTTATGCTGATGTTGCATTAAACGGCACATCAAGAATAATTGAAAGTTACAGTCCGGAGATCGGACGAAATCTTAAAATATACTGCTTTCAGCCAAAACAAAATTTCTGCGCATGCGCATTGATAGAGGTGTAAAATGGAAAACGAAAACAAATCAAACTTAGCAAGCAGGCTTATAAACACCACCGAGAAAATAGAAAATTTCTTCTTGGTTCGTGTTATCAGAGACGGTCTTGTTTCAATGATACCGATCCTGATGATTGGTGCTTTTGCGCTTATTTTGAAATCATTTCCAATATCAGCCTATCAAGAATTTATAAACAATTTTGCCGGTGGTCTTTTCTATATGCTGTTCAATGCTGTATATATGGGAACTTACGGTGTTATGTCTGTTTATATGACAATTTCTTTCAGCATAAGTTATTTTACCGTTAAAGAACCTGACCGACCGATAAATATTTGGGGTGTTTTTACCTCACTTATTAACTTTTTTGTTCTTGTTGGCGTTTTAACAGACGATTTTTCAATCGGTAGTCTTGGGGCGATTTCAGTTTTCCTTGCGATGATGACAGCGATATTCAGTTCGGCAGTATTTCTTATGTTTTCAAAGAGATTTGCCCGTAGGAAAAAAGTTTTCTCCTACGGTGCCGACTCACGCCTTAACAGCGCAATAGATGCCATTTTACCGCTCACCTTAACAATAATTATTGTGGCTTTTGTGATGTTTTTAATAACCCTTACCGGAAAAACAACTATGCATGATTTTCTTGTTGAAATATTTGTTAATTTATTTAATAAGTTTAATTCCATTTTTGTTAAAGGATTTTTATTTGTTCTTGTTTCCAGTTTTTTATGGTGTCTCGGTATTCACGGAAGCGACTGTTTGCAAAGCGTTTCCGATCAGTTGTTCGTTCCTTTGCTTGATAAAAATATTCAAGCCGTTCAAGCAGGAAATGTTCCAACACAAATATTAGCAAAACAATTTTTTGATTCTTTTATTCTTATGGGCGGATGCGGAAGCACCATTTGTCTTTTAGTTGCAATTCTTATTTTTTCGCGTGACAAAGGAATGAAAGATATTGCCAAAACCTCCGCTTTCCCAATGCTATTTAATATTAACGAGCTTATGGTTTTCGGTTTGCCGATAGTATTTAATCCTATAATGTTTATTCCGTTTATTATTGTTCCTGTTACTCAATATTTTGTAGCTTACGCCGCAGTAGCCACGGGTTTAGTACCTGTTATTACAACCGGTATTGAATGGACTACCCCGATAATAATCGGCGGATACGCCGCAACAGGCTCAGTTATGGGAAGTATTCTTCAAATAAC
>JAZUJA010000032.1:0-10632 GCA_045642495.1 Acutalibacteraceae bacterium | reverse complement strand
ATATCGTTTTATTTTAATACTTTTCATTTTTTTATTCAAGTTTCATAACAAAGCTGTAACCTATTCATGTTTATTACTTTTAACTAAATATGCAAATAATCATGACGATTTTAGCGTGTTTTTGTAGGATTTCATAAAATTTGAACAAATGCCGGTTTTATTAAATAAATTTGTTGACAAACCACTATATTTAGTGTAATTTTCAATTATATTTTTCTATTCCTATATAAATTCTTATATTTATGTTAATCAAATCGTGTATGAATTTTTGTCTATGCGGTTTTAATAAATTTATGATTGGAGATTATTGCCATGAGAAAGATTTCAATTTGTGATTTTACATTAAAACAGTTAAGTTTTGAAAAAACAAGAAATATTCTATTTCGTGAAAAAATATCCATTGTTACAAGCATAGATAATTTCGGGGCCGACAAAATTGAACTGCCTGCGATTTCAAGTCCGAAAGAGGACGAAATAATCAACAAAACCATTTCGTCTGTTATTAAGAAAAGTATTCTTGCAATACCCTGCGGATATTCGGCAGAAGAAATTGAAACAGCATGGAATTGCATTTGCACAGCCGAAAAGCCATGCCTTCAGGTTATTCTTCCGGTTGCGACTACACAGATGGAATATTCCTTCAGAACAAAGGAAGCTGCAATGATTGAAAATATTGCAAAACTTGTTTCACTTGCTAAAGAAAAATGCAATAATGTTGAGTTTATTGCCACAGACGCCACCCGTGCTGATATAAATTTCCTTAAAAAAGCTTGCTCTTGTGCAAAAGAAAACGGAGCCGTTTGTATAACTATTTGCGACGATGCAGGTGTTTCATTCCCGGAGGATATTTCAAATCTTGTTAAATCTGTTAAAGAAGAATGTGATCTTCCGCTCTATGTTAACCTTGCTGACTATGCGAATATGGCAGTTGCATGTGCGGTTTCAGCCATAAGAGCAGGAGCAGACGGTGTTAAAACATCGATGGTAGGCGAAAATATTATTTCAACCGAAAAATTTGCACAAACAATTATTGCAAAAGGAACAGAACTTGATATTGTTACATCCCTTAAACTCACCGAGATACATAAGGATATAAACGACACTGTTGACAGTATTCTTGCAAACAAATTATCTGCTGATAAAGGCGGCAATATTTTGTCCGGCGATGATATTTTCCTTGACAGTGAAAGTTCAATTTCTGATGTTGCAAATGCAGTTTCGGCACTTGGATATGAGCTTTCTTCCGAAGATAACGGTAAAGTATATAAAGCTTTAATGCATATATGTGAAAAGAAACAAAGTGTTGGTGCAAAGGAACTTGAAGCACTTATAGCTTCAAACGCAATGCAGGTTCCTTCAACTTACCACTTAATAAATTATGTTGCAAACTGCACAGACATCGGCTCATCGATGGCACAGGTAAAGCTTGAATACAAGGAAGAAACCATAAGCGGTGTTGCAACCGGTGACGGTCCTATCGATTCCGCTTTTCGTGCGATTGAACAAACGGTCGGTCACCATTATGAGCTTGATGACTTTCAGGTTCAAGCCGTAACGCAAGGCAAGGAAGCATTAGGTGCTGCACTTGTTAGACTTAGAAATAACGGAAAATTATATTCCGGCAACGGTCTTTCAACCGACATTGTAGGAGCCAGCATACGCGCTTATGTAAATGCACTCAACAAAA
This sequence comes from Acutalibacteraceae bacterium, assembly GCA_045642495.1. Classification (GTDB taxonomy): domain Bacteria; phylum Bacillota; class Clostridia; order Oscillospirales; family Acutalibacteraceae; genus UBA737. The sequence goes on along the minus strand of JAZUJA010000032.1, from coordinate 8,945 downwards.
TTGTATACGAGGAGAACTAAAATGAAACTCACCTTTTCAACCGAAAATGTTAAGCGTAAGAGTTTTCTTGATCTTTGCCGTTTCACTTATGATTATGGGTTTAGCGGATTTGAGATCTTTGATATTGACGAAGAAAGAAAACAACACGCGGACAGTATTTTCAGAAGCGGAAAAGCAAGTGATGCAAAAAGAAAACTTAATAACCGCGCTATTGAGATTTCCTCGGTTGTTTTTCCCTTTAATATTGATGATGAAAACGTAACTTCAAATGACTTGAAGCGATACATTGATTTTGCTTCGGGATGCAATATTGAAAATGTTATTTTCAAAATATCAGACAATTTAGATAAAGCATCTCTTTTTGAAAAAATGACACCTGCCGTTAAACGCGCAGATGAAACAGATACGCAAATTTTGTTTGAAACAAGCGGTGCTTTTTGTGATACGGAATTACTTACTACGGTAATAAAGGATTTTGCATCGGTTTGCATCGGTGTTTCTTGGAATATTCGTGATACCTTTTTCAAGGGCGGAGAGTCTGCCGAAAACACGATAAAACAACTTGGCGCATACATAAAATATGTTAGATTAGGCGACAGAAAAAACGGCAAAAACGTTCTTATAGGCGAGGGTGATTTGCCTGTTGACGAGTTTGTTCGCGCCCTTAATTCACTGAACTATGATGGATTTATCGCGGCAGATTGGAACGATGAAATAAACGATGCTGATATTGTTTTAACACATTTTTCAAACTTCATATCAAACATTTCAAAAACTGATGCCGATGAGGTTAAGCTTTATTACAACAGAAGTCACACCGGATCATTTATTTGGAAAAAATATGATCTTATCGATAAAACCTTTTCACAAGTTCTTGACGAAGTTTCAAAGCGTTATCCGGATCAGTATGCTTTCAGATACACAACCCTTGATTACACAAGAACTTATTCCCAGTTTCAGCGTGATGTTGATGAAGCGGCGGCAGCACTTATAGCACTTGGCGTTAAACCAGGTTATCACGTTGCAATATGGGCAACGAACATTCCGCAATGGTTTATAACATTTTGGGCAACAGTTAAAATCGGCGCTGTTCTTGTTACCGTTAACACAGCATACAGAATTCACGAGCTTGAATATCTGCTTAGGCAATCCGATACTCATACCCTTGTTATGATTGATCACTTCAAGGATATAAATTACAAGGAAATTGTTGAAACACTCTGCCCTGAATTGGCAACCACAAACCCCGGCTCACCTTTATATGCAAAAAATCTTCCTTTCCTCAGAAACGTTGTAAGCGTAGGCTTCAAGATGGACGGATGTCTTGAATGGAAGGATATGATCGCTAAGGGCGCTGATATTCCTTCAGAAGAAGTAAGAAGGCGCGCTTCACTTGTTAAGCCTTCCGATGTTGCAAATATGCAATACACATCCGGTACAACAGGTTTCCCGAAGGGAGTTATGCTTACACATAACAACATTATTAACAACGGTAAAATAATCGGTGACAGAATGGATATGTCAACCGCCGACAGAATGATGATTCAAGTTCCGATGTTCCATTGTTTCGGAATGGTTCTTTCAATGACAAGTATGATGACTCACGGCGGAACATTATGTCCTCTTCCCTATTTTTCACCCAAATCTTCACTTGCGTGCATTAATAATGAAAAAATCACTTGCTTTAACGGTGTTCCGACGATGTTTATCGCAATGTTTAATCATCCCGACTTCGATAAAACAGATTTTTCTTATATGCGCACGGGAATTATGGCAGGTGCAAACTGCCCGGCAGACTTAATGCGCAAAGCAGCCGACGAAATGAATATGACTGAAATAATAAGTGTTTACGGTCAAACCGAATCTTCACCCGGTTGCACAATGGGTGAAGTAAACGAACCGCTTGATAAGCGTGTTGAAACGGTTGGCAGCGCTTTCCCGGGGGTTGAATGTAAAATCATTGATCCCGAAACAGGAGAAGATATGCCGGACGGTCAAAGCGGAGAATTTGTTGCACGTGGATACAATGTTATGAAGGGATATTATAAAATGCCTGACGCAACATTAAACACCATTGATAAAGACGGCTGGCTTCACACCGGAGATTTATGTATGCGTACACCTGACGGATATTATAAAGTTACCGGCAGACTTAAGGATATGATCATTCGAGGCGGCGAAAACATTTATCCTCGAGAAATAGAAGAATTTTATCTCACACATTCAAAAATAAAAGATGTTCAGGTTGTTGGCGTTTCCGATGATGCCATGGGTGAAGAGGTTTGTGCTTGGATTATATTAAAAGATGGCGAAACCTCAACCGAAGAAGAAATGAAAAAGTACGGACTTGAACACATGGCGAAACATAAAGTTCCCCGATATTTTGTCTTTACGGATAACTTCCCTATGAACGCAGCAGGTAAAATTCTTAAATATAAAATGCGCGAAGATAGCGAAGCTTTTTTCAAAAAATAAAAAAATATTCAAATTTTTCTTGACAAACTTATTTGCCGATGATATAATTCAACCATAATTTAATAAAGGCGTTGACGAAGACGGAAAATCCGGTAGTTTTCAGCGAGTCGGGGACGGTGTAAGCCCGATAAACTTAACGATTATTACTCCTATCACTTCTGAGCCGAAGGATGAACATTGCATTGCAATAAGTAGTTTCTTCCGTGATTGCTGCGTAAAGGCATACGGCTTGTTAGAGCCTGAGTGGTGTTTAGGTGTTATTTTTACACTGTGACACAATTTGAGTGGTACCGCGGGTATCGAAGGTAAATTCGAACTCGTCTCAAGAATTATTAGTTCTTGGGACGAGTTTTTTATTTGAACGGGGGAATTTTTATGGCAGAAAAAGAAAACACGCAATTATTGGAGATCGCAGAGCGAATTAAAGAAATGCGCCTTATTCTCGGATATTCCGTAGCACAAATGGCGGAAGCTACCGAAATTACTGTTAAGCAGTATTCCGATTATGAGAGTGGTATTACCGATTTTCCGTTCACGTTTATTCACAAATGTGCTCTGACTTTCGGAATTGAAATAACAGAATTGCTTGAAGGTCATTCTGCAAGACTTTCAAGTTACACCGTAACCCGTGCAGGCGGCGGACATCAAACCGCCAAAGAAGAAGGCATCACTATTTCCGACCTTGCACCAAAGTTCAAAAATAAAATTGCAGAACCTTATTGGGTTAAATATGAATATTCCGATCAGCTTCAAAATCAGCCGATCCATTTAACAAGACACTCCGGACAAGAGTTTGACTTGATTGTTTCCGGCTCACTTCTTGTTCAAATAGGCACAAACAAGGTTGTTCTTCATGCCGGCGACAGTATCTACTATAACAGTTCAACGCCTCACGGTATGATCGCCGTTGACGGACAAGACTGTGTTTTCTGTGCTGTTGTTCTTCCGGGCGACGATAATGTTTCTGCTGATGTTATAAGGCAAAGCGTTGCGGCTGTAAGACCTGCAACAAAACTTCTTTGCGAAGAATTTGTTAACGCAGAAGAAGATGAAAACGGCAATTTGCAAAGCATTGAATTCAAAAATACCGATAAATTCAATTTCGGCTTTGATGTTGTTGATAAAATTGCAGAGAAATATCCCGAAAAACTTGCGATGATTCATATTGATAATAAAAAAATCGAACGCAGATTTACATTCAGAGATATCAAACTTGAATCTGCAAGAACCGCTAATTACTTTAAGTCACTTGGAATTAAGAAGGGCGATAAAGTTATGCTCGTTCTTAAACGCCATTATCAATTCTGGTTCTGCATGATAGCGCTTCATAAACTCGGTGCTGTTGCAGTTCCCGCAACATTCTTGCTTAAGGAACACGATTTTGAATATAGATTCAATGCCGGAAAAATAGATGCTATTGTTTGCACGGCAGACGGTGATTCAACGCAGATCGTTGATAACATCATTGATAATTGCCCAACCGTTAAAAACAAAATAATTGTTGGCGGAGAGCGCAAGGGTTGGCATGACTTTGATAAAGAATATCAGCTCTTTACAAGAAAATTCGTTCGAACCGAGGAAACACCCGGCGGCAGTGATGTTGCGCTTATGTTCTTCTCTTCCGGAACAACCGGCAATCCCAAAATGGTTGAGCATAAACACACCTATGCTTTAGGTCACTATGTAACGGCTAAATATTGGCATTGCTGCGAAAGAAACGGTTTGCATTTCACGATTTCCGATACCGGATGGGGCAAATCACTTTGGGGCAAGCTTTACGGTCAATGGCTATGCGAAGGCGCCGTATTTGTTTATGACTTTGATAAATTCACCTCTTCCGATATACTTCCGATGTTCAAGAAATACAATATAACCACATTCTGCGCACCGCCTACTATGCTCAGAATGATGATAAAAGAAGATCTTTCAAAATATGATCTTTCTTCTATCCATCACATGACTACCGCAGGTGAAGCACTTAACCCGGAAGTTGCAAAACAGTTCCAAAATGCAACCGGACTTGAAATTGCGGAGGGCTTCGGTCAAACCGAAACAACCCTTACTGTTGCCAATCTCTACGGCACACCTATAAAGATCGGTTCTATGGGTAAGGCTTCCCCGCAATACAACATTGATATTGTTGACGCAGACGGCAACAGTGTTCCCGACGGTGAAACCGGAGAAATAGTAATCAAGGTTGACGAAAATGTTCCCCTTGGTCTTTTCAAAGATTATTATTGCGATGAAGAAAAAACAAACGAAGTATGGCACGATGGATATTACCACACCGGCGACACAGCTTGGCGCGATGAGGACGGCTATTTCTGGTATGTCGGCCGTGTTGATGACCTCATTAAGTCATCAGGTTACAGAATAGGACCGTTTGAAATAGAAAGCGTTATTATGGAACTTCCCTATGTTCTTGAATGCGGCGTATCCGCAGCACCTGACGAACTGCGCGGACAAATTGTTAAAGCAAGCATTGTTCTTACCGAAGGAACAGAACCCACCGAAGAACTTAAAAAGGAAATCCAGGATTACGTTAAAAAACATACTGCTCCTTACAAATATCCTCGACTTGTTGTATTCAAAGATGAACTTCCCAAGACGATAAGCGGAAAAATTCAAAGAAATAAACTTTAATTTTTTCTTGACAATTCAGTTTAGTTAGATTATTATAATGGTATAAAAGCTTTGACGAAGAGGGTTATTGCAAAAAAACCCACAGAGAGATAACGGTTGGTGAAAGTTATCGGTATTGTTGCTTTAACTGTAACTTTTGAGCTGGAGAGAAGAAAGTTTATTATTTAAACAAGTAGATCTTTCTCGTGATTGCTGCGTAAAGGCATACGGCTTGTTTGAGCCTGAGTGGCACATTTTGTGCAATTTGAGTGGTACCGCGGGTGATTTATTTACTCGTCTCAAAGTAATCTAACTTTGAGGCGAGTTTTTGTTTTTGCCTCAAAAAACAGGAGGTAAAATTATGGGACAAATAACCGGACTTGATTTCAAAATCAAGGAAATGGCAACCAGAATTAAGGAACTTCGTGAAATTGAAGGTTACACAACTTATGAAATGGCTGCCAAAACTGATGTTACAAACGAAGAATATGTTTCTTGCGAATCAGGCAAAAGCGACTTAAACTTTGCTTTTATTTATCGCTGTGCTTTGGCTCTTAACGTTGATGTTACCGATATTATTGAAGGCCACAGTCCTACACTTAAATCGTTTACCGTTACAAGAGCCGGCAGTGGTCAGGAAATTGCAAATGCACACGGAATGACCTATTATAATTTAGCTTATGCTTTCCAAAACCGTATTGCCGAGCCGCTTTTTGTTAACAGTAAATATCACGAAAATGCCGAGTCTAAAGATATAGAACTTACCACCCACGAAGGACAGGAAATTGACCTTGTTATTAACGGTCACCTTTTAGTTCAGGTTGGTGAGCATCGCACTACCTTAGGTCCCGGAGACAGTATTTACTTTGATTCATCTACCCCTCACGGTATGGTAGCGATTGGCGGAGAAGACTGCAATTTTTATGCAATAGTTCTAAACCCGACCGGAGAACCCATACCGGAACTTTCGGCCTCCCTTCCGCAAGCTGAAAACATCAAAACCGAAATCAAGAAGGATAAAAAGAAAAGAGCATATAAAAACTTTATTGATGTTACGGAAAATGAAAAAGGTACTCCCCTTTCAATCAAATTCAAAAACGAAAACAAATTCAATTTTGCATTTGATATAATAGATGATATAGCAAAAAGAGAACCTGATAAGCTTGCTATGATTCACTTAGATAAGAATAAGACTGAGAGAAGAATTACATTCAAGGATCTCAAAAAAGCTTCAAACCAATGCGCAAATTATTTTAAGTCTTTGGGAATCAAAAAGGGCGACAAGGTTATGCTTGTTCTAAAACGCCATTATCAGTATTGGTTTGCAATGCTCGGCCTAAATAAACTAGGCGCTATTGCAATACCTGCAACAAATCAGTTATTGGTTCACGATTTTGAATATCGTTTTGAAATCGGCGAAATCAGTACCGTTATTTGCACATCTGATGGCGAAACGGCTGCAAATGTTGATATTGCATGCCAAAAGACAAACACCGTTAAGAATAAAATAATCGTTGGTGAACCTCGCGAAGGCTGGCATAATTTCAATGAAGAATATACTTTGTTCAGTTCTCATTTTGAAAGAACACCCGATTCTCCCTGCGGAGACGATTATATGCTGATGTTCTTCACTTCCGGAACATCAGGTTATCCAAAACTTGCCGCACATAACTATAAATATGCATTGGGCCATTTCCACACGGCAAAATATTGGCACACAGTTGACCCCGATGGTTTGCATTTCACCATTTCCGATACCGGTTGGGCAAAGGCAATGTGGGGCAAGCTTTACGGTCAGTGGCTTTGTGAAGCAGCAATTTTTGTTTACGACTTTGACCGTTTTGATGCCGCTGATATTATGCCGATGTTTGCAAAATATCAAATAACAACCTTCTGTGCACCGCCCACTATGCTTAGAATGATGGTTAAAGAAGATATTTCAAAATACGATTTCTCTTCCGTTAAGCACATGACAACAGCCGGCGAAGCATTAAACCCCGAGGTTTACCGTCAGTTTGAAAAGCTTACGGGTCTTCAAATAATTGAAGGCTTCGGTCAGTCTGAAAGCACAATGATAATCGGAAACCTTGTCGGAACAAAACATAAAATCGGATCAATGGGTAAACCTTCACCGATATATGAAGTTGACCTTATGGATGCAGACGGCAACAGCGTTCCCGACGGTGAAACCGGCGAAATTGTTGTAAAGGTTGCAAACGGAGCTCCGTGCGGACTGTTCACAGGATATTACGGTAACAAAGAAAAAACAAATGAAGTTTGGCACGATGGTTATTATCACACCGGTGATACCGCTTGGCGTGATGAGGACGGCTACTATTGGTATGTAGGCCGAGTTGACGATCTTATTAAGTCTTCCGGTTACAGAATAGGACCTTTTGAAATTGAAAGCGTTATTATGGAGCTGCCTTATGTTCTTGAATGCGGTGTATCTGCTGCTCCCGATGAGCTAAGAGGTCAAATCGTTAAGGCAAGCATAGTTCTTACACAAGGCACCGAGCCAACAGAAGAACTTAAAAAAGAAATTCAGGAGTATGTTAAAAAGCACACTGCTCCTTATAAGTATCCCCGTCTTGTTGTGTTCAAGGATGAACTTCCCAAGACAATAAGCGGAAAAATCCAGCGAAATAAACTTTAAGGTGATATAATGAAAGTATCAAGTATTCAAATGGATATGGCTTTGGGTGAGCCGCAAAAGAATTTTCTTAAAGCAAAAGAGTTAATAAAAGAGGCTATGGCTGAAAATCCCGATGTTATTGTTCTTCCCGAAACATGGAACCTGGGCTTTTCTCCGAGAAGCAGCATTAAATCACTTTGCGATAAAAACGGAGAAATGGTTAAAAAAGAGATTGGCAGTCTTGCCGCCGAATATTCCGTTAACATTGTTGCGGGAAGTGTTGTTAATCTTAAAGGAAACGACATATATAATACCTGTTATGTCTTTGATCGCAAGGGCGAATGTATTGCGGAATATGATAAAACTCATCTGTTTTCACCTATGAAAGAAGACAAGTTTTTCTGTCCGGGTGAAAAACTTGTGCATTTCAGCCTAGACGGCGTTAAGTGCTCTGTTATAATATGTTATGATATTCGTTTCCCCGAGCTTATCAGAACTTTGACCTTAGGCGGTGTTGATGTTTTGTTTGTTGTGTCACAGTGGCCTGCAGCAAGAGTTCCGCACCTATTGGCACTAACAAAAGCAAGAGCTATCGAAAACCAAATGTTCGTTTGTTGTTGCAATTCCTGCGGAAAAGCAGGAAAAGTTGAGTTTGGCGGATATTCAACAATGTGCGACCCTTGGGGCGAAACTCTTTGTATGGCAGAAGACAAAGAATGTATCCTAACTGCCGACTTTGATTTATCTATCGTTGATGGTATAAGAACAAGTATAAATGTGTTTAATGACCGCAGACCCGGTCTTTATAAAATAAATTAAACTATTCATAAAGGAGAGATATTTATGGAATACAATTTTCCCGTAACAAGAACCACACACCCGAAACAAAGACCGCAGGACGAGACTAAGCTCGGCTTTGCACGTTTTTTTACCGACCATATGTTTTGTATGGATTGGGACGAAGGCCTTGGCTGGCATGACGGTCGTGTTGTCCCTCACGAACCCATTCTCATCGAACCTGCATCATGCGTTCATCACTATGCACAGATGATGTTTGAAGGAATGAAAGCATATCGCACAGCAAACGGTGATGTTCACCTATACAGACCTGATATGAATGCGAAACGTATGGCAAGCACAAATGAACGTATGTGTATGCCTGAACTTCCCGAAGATCTTCTTATTACCGCTGTTAAAGCCGTTATCAAGGAAG
>JAZUJA010000031.1:0-5246 GCA_045642495.1 Acutalibacteraceae bacterium | reverse complement strand
ATCCTTTTCAGGTCGTAGAGTTTAAGGAATTCGGATTTTTCGTCAGACAAGGCAAAAACGCAGTGAATACTTTCCGTATTCACGAGTATTTTAACACAGTATGACGGGAAATCCGTTTCCTTAAACCGGATTCGGATAATTCTCGTCAGGCTAACGGAAAATTTAATTATTTTCTGTGCTTTTAACTCTTTTTTTCTTTTTAAGCTTATAAAGCTCTTCCGCGGCAAGGCGTGCCTTAGCAACCGGAACATCGGTTTTCGGGAAACAGTAATAAAGCGCATCAGAATTGCCGATACAGATAGTATCGCCTATTTCATACCAATAATAATCGGCATAAAGTCCGTAATTATCGGTCGGTTTTTGAGTATAGTGCAGTTTCCCTTCGCATCCGTTAAGCGTAAATCCGTCAACATTATGCACAAGGTGTCCCGTACCGACTTCATATATCGCCTTATAGTCCACAAACATTCGTATATCAACATCGCAGTCAAGAAGGTATGTGCCTTTTTCGAGTTCTTCTTTTACCTGCGCCCGTTCCCATGCGTACCAATCCGGAACATGGTTAAACTTTGTTTCGCCGTTCAGGCATCTTAAAAAGCCTGTTTCAAGGAGTTCATATTCGGTTTTACAGTTAAGGCACATCAGTTTTGTGCCAACACCTATCGTATGCTCACCTAAACAGTGAGGGCATTTATAAAGAATACGGTTAAGCCCATCTGCTCGAAACGGCTCATCTATAACAACGCCGTTTTCCTGCTGATCGCGGAAATTATCGAACGTAAACGCTTTATTTATTATTTCATCTATTTCCTGTATAGATTTTTCTGCCAAATCTTTTTTTGAAACGATTGTTTGAACGGTGGCGCTAACCTTTACATTTCGTTTTTGAAGTCCGTTATAAAGCGGATCAAAAGCGAATGCGCCCTGCGTTTTTATCATAACAACCGGCACATCGAGGCGCTTTATCATAATGCCCATTCTTTGCGGAAGCGGAGTTGCGCAACCATCAAAAGAATAACTGGCCTCAGGGTAAATAAGAACATGGGAATTGCCGAGCGCCTTTTTCATATCGGAGATAACGCCCGGATCGGGTACAAATTTTTTTGTTGGAATACAGCCGAGGTTTTGCATAAGCCATTTTTTGCCGACAAAGCCATCGCAGGTGCAGATAATATTAAATGGGGATTTTTTGAAAATATTAAAAGCGATTTCAAGGTCAATAAAGCTTGAATGGTTCATAAAAACAAGGCATTTATCGGTTTTTAGTTCATCGCAATTTAACATTTGATAAGAAAAATCGGTTCTTTTAAGGTCTGATTTCGCCATAAAATTAACAAGTGTGCGAAGCAACGGATTGCATTTTTTAGGTGTTGTTTTTTCGGCGCGTTTTTTCACCATAACCTTTTCAAAAGAAAGCTTTTTCGTTTTGATTTTCATATATCCACCCCATCAGTTTTAAGTATATAACAAATGCCCATTTAATGCAAGAAATAAAAAAACCGCTCTACTTGAGCGGTTTTAATATTATTTTCTGTTTTTAAGAATTTCTTCACACATCGTGAGTTCTTCGGGAGTATTAACACCCATAACCTCTTCCCCGTCATTTATCGGGAAAAGATCAACCTTTCTTCCGTCCTTCATCATAATAAGCGGAACATCGGTTAAATAAAATTCATTCTGGTTATTATTTGACTGAAGCTTCGGCAAGGATTCAAAAAGTGCCTTGCTGTCAAAAATTGCAACACCGGAATTAACTTCTGTTATCGCATACTGCTCAGGTGTGCAATCCTTTGCTTCAACAATGCCCTTAAAGTTTCCGTTTTCATCCTTAATAATTCTGCCATAAGATTTAAGCTTATCGCTGATAGCGCTCATAACCGTGCATGCAGCGCCGGACTTTTCATGCTGTTCGCAAAGGTTTTTAAGAGATTCTTTTCTGTAAAGCGGCATATCGCCGTATGTAACAAGAACATCACCGTCGAAATCTTTGAAACAATCAGCCGTTTGCATAACGGCGTGACCGGTTCCCTTTTGCTCGGTCTGTTCAACATAGTTATATTCATTTCCGAAATATGAAATAATATCTTCCTTTTTATAGCCGACAACGATCGTTATATCCTTTTTCTCGATAAAATCGACAAGTGAAAGAGCAATATCAAGAAGCGGTCTTCCGCAAACCTTGTGCATAACCTTAGGGCAATCATGTTCAGCTGAGTGAAGTCTTGTGCCTTTTCCGGCAGCAAGAATAACCGATTTAATCATTTAATTTCCTCATTCCAAAACAACCTTTAAATCAAGGGTTTTATATATTTTATTAAAGATGGCGTTTATTTCGCGGGATTTTTTCTCCATATCCGCAACAAGAGCAAGCTGCGTTCTGCATCTATCAAGATTTTGTCCTTCATAGTTCGTGTTAAAATAGGTATCGCCCTCAATATAATCCGTTAAGAAACGAATACCATCTTCAATAGTGAGCAATCTTGAAGCAAGCGGGAAAAGTGAAAGCTCTTCCTTTGTGAGCATACTTCCGGCAACCTCAAGATAACCCCTTGCATACTGTTCATACATAAACAGATCGCACATAACCTTTGAAAGATCTTTTTCATCATCTCTTGCGGTGTTTGTACCGATACGAATACTATCACCGAAATCATAAAGCGCAGAAGACGGCATAACCGTATCAAGATCAATAATGGCGATCGGCAAGCTTGTTTTGCGATCAAAAAGAATATTGTTCAAATTAGTGTCGTTATGGGTTATGCGAGTTGGGATTTTTCCGCTTGAAAGTGCGCTTGAAATAACTCCAAACTCGTCCTTCCTCGCTCTTATAAACTCAATCTCGCGGGCAACCCCGTTCACTCTGCCTAATTTATCTTTATTTATTGCTTTTTCAAGATCATTATATCTTTTAAGCGTGTTATGAAAATCCGGGATAACAATACCGATATCTTCAGCGGGAACATCGCTTAATTCACAAAGGAACTGCGCAAAACACTGACCCGCATAATAATAGCTTTCGCCGGATTCGGGAAGATCCATCGAATAAGCACTTGAAAAATAGGTGAGCATACGCCAAAAGCCCATTTCATTTTCAATATAATAATCATCGGATTTGGTTTTTATCATCTGCGGAGTGCATTCCATAGATGCTCTATGCCCTACAAGACGCAATTTGCCTTTAAGGTGCTTTGTAACGTATTTATAATTTTTGATAAGGAGCGGTATATCAGGAAAAACGTTTGAATTAACCCTTTGAAGGAGATATCTGTATCTTGTGCATTCTTCATCATAACACTCAACCAGATACGTTCTGTTTATATATCCCTTTGTTTTACGGACAATAGTTTTTACTTCGCCCTTTATTTTAAAAAGGCGCGCAACATTTGCCTCGGGTGTTTCAAGGCGATAGCAAACGCCACCTTCCACAGAAGCAGCCATATCTCTCCTCCATTCGGATTATAAATGTGCAAGTATCATTATATCATAATCCTTAAAAATGTCAATCTACTATATTGACATAAATCGGCAAAAACAGCTTAAAAACCGTAGAAATTTTTGTTAAAAAATTGTTCATATTTATGAATATTTTCAAAAGCATCGTACTTTAAGACAAAATTTCTGAGTTTAAGACAAAAATATGCTTTTTTATTTGTGAAATCAACTGCCCGTCAAATCGAAGCACCTTAAAAAACGCGTTAGTGAACCGTTATTAAAACGGAGGGTGTTTTTATAAGAGAGATTTAACACCGGATACCGCTTGATCTAATGAAATAACCGCATCGGAATTATCGATATCGATCAAATCGTAAAGGTCATTTCCCATACCGAGTTCTTTCATATATGAAAGTTGACGGTGACCGTGACGGCTTTCAATGCGTTTTTTCATATCGGCGTTATCCTTATCGCAAAGAGCGTAAACAAGATCAACACACGCCGAATCGGCGGCAAGAATATCGTTTGAAGCAACAATTCCGATATCGGGGGTTACAACGGGACGCGCCGCAACACCCTCGCAATCGCATGAAACCGACATATTGCGAAGAACATTTATATAGGTTATATTTTCGCCGAAATGATCAATAACGGATTTTGCGGACTCGGTCATACGCTCCATAAACTCTTCCTTTTTGATACCGAAAGCATCATCGGTTCCGGCAGGAGTGTGGATCATTCGCTTACCGATTCTTCCGTCCGCGCAACCGATGCCGAGATTTTTGTTAGAGCCGCCGAATCCGCCCATAACATGCCCCTTAAAGTGAGTAAGGGTAAGCAGACTTTCATATTTAAGCAGATTTTTACCAACCGACATTTCATCGAACCATTTTCCGCCTTTAACGGGCAGCATTGCGGTTCCGTTTTCATCGATAATATCAACCGGGCAGAAGGTCCAACCGTTAACCTTTAAGGTTTCACGGTGTTTTTCTGTTGTGTATCTATCTCCCTCATAATACGTGTTGGTTTCAATAATAGTGGCATCGGGAATTGCATTTTCAAGCAAATATTTCACCCAATCGGACGGAATAATGTTCGGTCCGTTTTTCTCACCTGTATGCAGCTTAACGGCGATTTTTCCGTTTAAGCATTTACAGGCGCGCTCAAAAATTTTAAGAAGACCATGCGGCGAAAGATCGCGAGTGAAGAAAACCGCAGATTTTTCACCTTTTCTTTGCTCAACGGGAACATAATGTTCACCGCAACAGCATTTGTTATCCATAAATATATTCTCCCTTCGTTTTGTTATTATTCTCTTAAAATTATATCACATTAAAAAATAATCTGTCAAACCTAAAAAAAGCCATCCTTTCGGATGGCTGATAAAATTTAATTTCATTATGTTCTGAAATTGTATCCGCAGTTATGGCAAAAATAAATCCGTTTTGACCATGAAAACCATTTTCTGCATTGCCAAATATATCCTTTCCCGGACGGTTTTTTCACTATTGCCATCCACCAATCAAAGAAACAAAAAACAATTAAACCGATTATCCATTTAATAAGCACCCAAATAATATATAACCCGCCTAAAAGATAAGTCCACAAACAACCGTGTTTGCTTTGCTCGTTGGAAAGTTGAACATTTTCGCTGCCGCATCTCGGACATTTTTTATTAACAGACATTTTCATTTTCTCCTTCAAATTTAGCCTGACGAAAATAATCCGAACCTGCCTGAAAATGCGACTTTTGGGTTTATTTTTGCCTTTCGGTTTTGACGGGCGCCAGCACGTCTGCAACCTCAAAACAAAAA
>JAZUJA010000030.1:0-26461 GCA_045642495.1 Acutalibacteraceae bacterium | reverse complement strand
ATAACCACCCGATGAGTGAGCAGGTTTGGGATAAGGTTAAGAAGATCGCTATTGATGAGCTTTCTAACAAGCGCCTTTTCGTTGTTGATGCTTTCTGCGGCGCAAATAAAGATACCCGTATGGCAATCCGATTTATCGTTGAGGTTGCTTGGCAGGCACACTTTGTTAAGAATATGTTCATCGTTCCCACCGAGGAAGAACTTAAAAACTTTGAGCCTGACTTTATTGTTTACAATGCTTCAAAAGCAAAGGTTGAGGACTATGAGGAATTAGGCCTTAACTCTGAAACATGCGTTGCTTTCAACATTTCTTCTCGTGAACAGGTTATCATCAACACTTGGTACGGCGGCGAAATGAAGAAGGGTATGTTCTCTATGATGAACTACTATCTCCCCTTAAAGGGCATCGCTTCCATGCACTGCTCCGCTAACACCGATATGAACGGCGAAAACACCGCTATTTTCTTCGGCCTTTCCGGCACAGGCAAAACCACCCTTTCAACCGATCCTAAGCGCCTTCTTATCGGCGATGACGAGCACGGTTGGGATGATAACGGCGTGTTCAACTTTCTAGGCGGGTGCTATGCAAAGGTAATAAACCTTGATATCGAAAGCGAGCCTGATATTTATAACGCTATCAAGCGCAACGCTCTTCTTGAAAACGTTACCGTTGATGAAAACGGCAAAATTGATTTCGCTGATAAGTCGGTTACCGAAAACACCCGTGTTTCTTACCCGATCAATCATATCAAGAACATCGTTCGTCCTGTTTCAACAGCTCCTGCCGCAAAGAATGTAATCTTCCTTTCGGCTGACGCATTCGGCGTTCTTCCCCCCGTTTCTATCCTCACTCCCGAACAGACTCAGTATTACTTCCTTTCCGGCTTCACCGCTAAGCTTGCAGGTACTGAGCGCGGCATAACCGAGCCTACTCCCACATTCTCCGCTTGCTTCGGTCAGGCATTCCTTGAATTGCCCCCCACAAAGTACGGCGAAGAGCTTGTTAAGAAAATGGAAGTTTCCGGCGCTAAGGCATACCTTGTTAACACCGGTTGGAACGGCAGCGGCAAGCGTATTTCCATTAAGGATACAAGAGGCATCATCGATGCTATTTTGAACGGCGATATTAATACCGCTCCCACCAAGAAGATCCCGATCTTCGATTTGGAAGTTCCTACCGAGCTTCCCGGCGTTGATCCCGCAATTCTTGATCCGCGCGACACTTATGATTGCGCTTGCAAGTGGGAAGAAAAGGCAAAGGATCTTGCAAACCGCTTTGTTAAGAACTTTGCTAAATATGAAGGCAACGAAAAGGGCAAAGCCCTTGTTGCCGCAGGCCCCAAGGCTGAATAATTTAATAGGCGATAATAAAAAAGGAACGGTGAAAACCGTTCCTTTTTTTGTTATATAGGAAAAAACCGAGTTCAGGGTGCGGCGCCTACGGTGCACCGTAATGTTCCTGCGTGAAATAAAAGGGACGATGTGAGCATCGTCCCTTACAATATTGCATAATACTTTTTTTCTTTTGCCAAAATCATTCATTAAATCTGCGCTGCGGGGTTTGAAAAACTTGTTTGGCGCTCGGTTATATACGGTGCGGCGTCTAATGTTACGGAATAAAGCACGGCGCTGTTTAGCTCAACCGATAAACGCACCTGCTTATCGATAATTTCATTTGCGCTTTTAGTTTTCCATTTCGCCTTAAAGGCGGTATCATCGGTAAACTCGGCAGGAATGCAATCATCATAAGAAAAACCTTCCAAAAATTCGCCGTTTTTCTTTCTGAGTCCGTATCTCACAAAACCGCAAGCGGCGTTGATATTCAGAATTATCTCATCGGATTTGAGCGCCATAGGTTTGAAAATGACCTCGCCGCCTTTGCCGACCGATTCAAGACCGCAAAAACCGTCTTTTCTGATTTTGTAAATCGGAGTTCCGCGCTTAATATTCATCGCCTTTATCTTTTTGGAATATTCTGCATTGCTTTGTGCGGAACCGTGGCAGAAAACGGCACCTGTGCAAAGGATATAATAATATTTTCCGTCCGGCGATTCGCAAATATCGTTAGGCGAAAGTCCCATACAACCGGGATTTGGTGCCGCCGGCCTTTGCATAAGCGGTTTGCCCGATGTTTGCATAAAATGAACGCCGTCATAACTATAATACAGCTCCGGCTCCATAAATCCGAAGATTTTTGAAAACTCCATATCATAAAGGCAGGTGTTATACCGCCACATAAGGCCATAAAAAATGCCGTTCATATATTTTGCGGACATAGCGTAAAGCTGCATCTGCGTGAAACCGTCACTGTAAGCAGGAGCAGGGTGAATAAGAAGTTCGGGTTTGCTCCAATTTTTAAGATCAGCCGAGCGCATAACCGAAATGCGGCGGTCAACATAAGCCGAGCGCATTAAAAGAGAATATTCATTCTTTATCGGATTATAAAATAATTTATTTAAGGTATCGCTTGTTCTCGGATGAACGATATTTTCGCGGTCGGCAGACCAATGAACACCGTCGGGCGAAAAAGAGAGGGTAACGGTTTGATCGTTTGAATGTGAGCCGTCCTCACGGTCGCCCATATCAAGCATACCGCACAAAACATAGCGGCGGTTTTCATCGGTTGCGTTATCATCATACATAACTGTGCAACCGTGAAGCCCTGTTCCGCCTTTGTAAAGCACATCGCCGCCCTCATCGTTCAAAACGGGAGTGAACTCTTTAAGGTCATAACTCTCGCTCATTTTAAGAACACGAACGCCATCCTTTTTAGGATCGGGAACAACCTCATAAAATAGCTTAAAGACTTTTCTTTTCGGCTCGAAAACAAGCGAAGCGTATGCGCCGTGCGGCCCTAACGAATAGGGCGAAGGCTCAAAATAACGCTTAACGGTGGATTTACGAAAATCGGTCCAATAATCATCGAAAAATGTGAATTTTATGCGCTGCTCGATATGTTTTTTCATAAATATTATGTCCTTTCGGGCAAATTATTTAATCTTGTAACTGCCAATGGGCAGAGATAACCTTTGCGATGCCGGTTTCGTTTTGATACCAAACGGTATAAAGTGAGCCATCTTTAAGTTCAACCGTTGAGGGATAACCGAGGTCGCCGCGGGGGGCATCATCGATAAGATAGGTTTCTTCCCAGGTTTCGCCGAAATCGCGGCTTAAAAGAACGGTTATGCCGAAAGGTTTTTTTCTGCGGCTTAATGCCGAGATAAGAACGCCCGATGAGTGCAGGAAAAGGTGCGCCGGCGCGCCGACCGTTTTTGAAACAATGGCTTTAGGCGCAGAGAAGGTCTTTCCGCCGTCATCCGAAACGCTTTGCGCAATGCCGAAAATCGGATTTTCGCCCTTGCGTTCAATTCTTATATGCGCAATAATTCTGCCCGAGGGCAAGATTATCGCGTTGGGCTCGCTCATAACAACATCCGGCTCTTCATAGGCAGGAATAGTTCCCAAAAGGGTTTTGTTTTCGCCGTCTATCAGATAACATTCAATGTTGTCATTATCCGGCGCAAAGCTTTTGCCGACCCATAAAAGTTTGCCTTCTTTTGTGAAAACGGGGCCGTGGGGCGAGGTTACGGGCGAAAAGTCAATTTTGCCCCAGGTGAGTCCGCCGTCAAGGCTTTCTCTCATGGTTGAGCCGAAATATTTTTCGGTAAGACCTGTTTTTTTGATATATTCGGCATAGCATTTGCAAAGCTCGATCTTTGAAAGTTCAATTTCGCGCTTTTGCTCGTCTTCTATTTTAAGGGCGTCTTGCTCTCGAATGTTCGCCCTTTTTATCTGAAAAGCGGGTGTGTTATTAAATGAAGTTACAACAACTCGGTCGCCCATAACGGCAATTCCGCCGTCACGGTCATCAAGCGGAGTATCAATGATCGGGAAAGGAACAGACCAGGTTTTTCCCTCGTCCTCGCTTTTTGCACCAACTGTTTTGCCAAACGGACAAACGTGTCCAAGGCGGTTGCCGGATGCCACCGCCAACAAACTGCCGTCTGCTAATTTAGCAACGGTAGGCCAACCGAAATATCCGAAAGCCGAGTCGGGATTTTGCATAACAATTCCGCGGTCTAATATTTTGCATTTCATTTTTCTGCACCGTCCGTTTCGTTAAGTTTTTTAAGCAAAGCCGTGCCCTCATCTATAAGTTTTTCGGCAACGCCTGCTTTGAAGTTGCTGGATCTTGCTTCGTATCCGCCTTCATTATATGCCTGCATCATCGGGAAATAACCCTCTTTTCCGTTCGCACTGCAAACAGGCAAAATCATTTTATAGCCGGGTGTTTCTTTAAGCGCTAAACCAACGCCGGTGAACGGCTCACCCTGAACTCCCAAAACGGCGATATCTCCGATGCGGATACCGTGTAAAAGAACGGGGAAGTTTTCGGGCCCGTTTTCAAGGGTTACCATTCTTCTCGCTTCAAAAACAGCGGTTGTAAGCTCCATTCCTTTAAGGGGAATTTCATCATCTCGCCCATTAAGGTGCAAATTCCAATAAAGCTTTGCCTTTTCGATTTCTTCGGGTTTTGGCATATTTGAAGGTATTTCAACGCTTTGCTCGCCAAAACAAATTTCGTTTGTATCGGCATAATCAACCTTATCAAAAACCTGCAAAACCGCACCTGCCATTGCCCTGCCCATAAAACGGGTATGCTCATAGCCGCGGTAAACATCATCAAAATCGTTGAAGGTTCCGTTAAGGTCGCCGCCCTTCGCGTTAACATTTATATGGTTAACATCACCCTCTGCGCCGTTCATAAAAAGACAACGGGTGTTATCAATCGCTTTTTCAACCGTTCTTCTTAAAAATCCGGGCCAATCTGCCGAGATTTTCGATCCGCCAACGGTATCGGGGTGGTTGCCGAAGTTAACAAGAACGATAGTTTCTTTGTCCTTTCGGTCAAAGCGGACAACATTTACCCTTTCATCAACCGTTCCGAGCGGCTCTTTGATTTCCGGATTGCCTACGCCGGGATTTGTTTGAACGCCGCCGTTTTTCATTCTAAAGCGGCGGATAAAGGCGATATTTTCCGCCTTTCCCTGCTTAAATCCCATTTTGGCATCGGTTAAATCGGCGATTGCCGCCTTTGCGGCAGAAACCGATTTTTCACGCAAAAAATCAAAATATTCGTCCTCAATAACGGGGGCGGTGTGCGTATGAGTGGCGCACAAAAACACCGCTTCTTTCGGCAAATTTGTCGCCTTGCTTATGTCGTCACGGATAGTGTTTGCAACGGGGGTCATAAGCTGGCAACTGTCAAAAGCCATAATAACAACGGTTTTATCGCCGCTTGCAATACTTATTGTATTGATTTCAAGGTCGTCAAGAATACCGTCGGCATAGCGGAGCGAACTGTAACCGTTTATGGGGGCGCCCATTTTAGGGTTTATTATTTCGCGCGAAAAACCAACCTTTAAGTTATTCATGCTTTCACCTTGCCTGTTATTATATCCATGCAATGTCCCATAGGAACTTTTTTGCCGATTTCAAGAATTTCTTTAACAGCCGATTCCGAAAGTGCCTTGCCGGCTATCAGTTTTGCGTTTGCCTCAACCTGCTCTTTCTTTTCGCAACCCAAAACAAGGGAGGTAACCTCGGGCAGATCACGGATAAAGCTTACCGCCAACTGCAAAAGGCTCATATCCTCAGCTCTTGCAACCTCGCGCAAAAGATCAATGGAGGGCTTCATAAAGGCGAATTTTTCGGGCGGAGTGTCCATGCAAAGCATACCCTGCAAAAATACGCTTCTAACGAAAACAAGAACGCCCTTATCGTGCAGTTCTTTCAAAAGTCCTCTTTCGATAATGCGGGTGTCAAGCGCGCTCATCGGGATTTGAATAGCCGTAAGGTTGCCGATTTTAAGAAAATCCTCAACATCCTCCACGGTATAAACCGAAGAACCGCAGAAAAGCATATTGTTTTCCTCTTTCATTCTTTCAAGGCGGTCGTTGACCGTGTTGTGCCACTTTCTCATTTGGTCGGCATCGTGATACATATATCCGCCGACTTTTCCAAGGCGGTTTTCTGTATTTTTGATTTGTTCTTCAAGCTCTGAAAGCGGATCATCACTGTAAAGCTTGAATTTGCTTACTGTAAAGGCATCCTTGTTGCCTGATTTTATCCAATCGCCCACAACCTGCTCACTGTCGCCGTAATGCGAGGCGGTGTCAAACGATGTAACGCCGTTTGCAAGGGCGGTGTCAAGAATACCGAAAGATTGTTCCTCGCTCGGTTTTCCGCTGCTATTTGCCATACCGTAATTAACGCCGAGCTGAACCGTGCCGAGCGTGAATTTTGAAATGTTGTTGCTCATTTTGCCGTGTAACCTCCGTCAACGGGAATATTAACACCGGTAACATATTCCGATGCGTCCATAAGAAGATAGGCAACCGTGCCCGGCAAATCATCGGGATGCGCCATGCGGTGAAGGAAGGTTCGTTTTGAATAATTTTCTCTGAACTCCTCGGTATTTCGGGGACTTTCGCATCCGCCGGGGCTTACGCAGTTAACGCGAACACCGCTCGGGCCATAGTAGCTTGCGGCAAATCTTGCAAGGTTTATATCGCCTGCTTTATGGAAATAATAGTCAACCGCACCGTAACCGTCGGTCGTGGAGCCTTCATAAACATAATTCCAGCGCTCAACGCCGACCATACCCATCATAGAGCCGATAAGAACGCAGGAGCCTTTTCCTGCTTTTTGCATAACATCACCGAAGGTGCGAAGGCACAAAAGCATTCCGCCGGCATTTACTTTAAGGGACTCACCGAACTCATCAATAGTGCAATGCTTAAAGCCGCCCTTGTTGAGTCCGCGCGTAACGGCGTTTACAACAAGACCGTCAATGTGGCCCTCTTTTTGGAGGATTTTATCGCGCAGGGCAAAAAGTGTGTCCTCTTTGCTGAAATCGCAGTATTCGGGGAAAACCGAAAGACCGTCCTTCTGCATGGGAGCAACAATTTTTTCGAGTTCTTCGGTGTTTCTTGCGGCGTTATATACCTTTGCGCCAAGCTCACCGAGGCCGCGTGCCAGCTCTTTGCCGTAAACACCCTTGCCGCCGATCAAAACGATAACCTTTCCCTCAAGGGAAAATTTTTCTGCCATTCCCATAGTTTATTCCTCCATAGCGGTTTTATAAGATTCCATAACCTCACGGAATCTTCTGCCCAAAAGCGCAACATCGGCAGTTATGTTAACATATCTGTATCCCATATCATAAAGCTCTTTTATGTTTGCGGGACTGCCGACAGTTCCTGCGTATTTGCCGTATTTTTTAGCAACCTCGGCAACCTTTTTTCTGGCCGCAGCTACTCTCGGATCGCCCATCTCGGTAGGAATTCCGATAGAGTGCGCAAAATCGGCAGGGCCGAAGAAAAGCATATCAATTCCTTCAACCTGAGCGATGTTTTCAATATCTTCAAGCGCTTCGATATCCTCAATTTGAACAATCGTGAGGCGCTGTTCGTTTGAATATTTAATATATTCGCCGTAATTCATCATGCAATACATACCGTCGGTGTAACCGCCGTCGATCGGGCGGCGACCGATGGGATGAAATTTTGTGTTGCGAGCAACGGTTTTAGCGTCCTCGGCGCTCATAACATGGGGCACCATAACGGCTGAAGCGTCCATTTCAAGCGGACGGGTGGTGTTTGAATAGCATCCGCGCGGAACACGAACAACGGTTTCTGCGCCATAAGCCTTTGCGGCGAGAACAACCTCGTTTATCTCGCGGTAATCCGCCGGGATATGCTCCATATCAACCCAAACGGCGTCAAAGCCTGCCATAGCGGCAAGGGTTGCGGGGATATGGTGAGTGATGTTAAGCTTTGCCGAAACAACAAGCTCACCTTTTTTAAGTTTTTCAACCATTTTATTCTTCGGTTTTTCCATTTTTTTATGCCTCCAAATCTTCAAGATAGATCTTTTTGCCGCCCTGCTCACGACTCATAATTCCTGCGGAAATTATCTTCATAAGTTCAACTGTTTCTTCAAACGGGAAGGGTCTTTCACCCGTTCTTAAATAATTGATGTATGCCACAAGCTGTGCCTTAAAGGATTCAAAGCTTGCTCCCGGGCCCGGATGAATTGTGCCGTCGGTTCCGGAAAGGAAAATTCCCGATGAGCAATCGTAAATCGCGGTGATAAGTGCGTCAAAACCGTCTTTATGTGTAAGGTGAACGATATCTCTGCCGGCAGTACCGGTGTTTTGAACGGTAAGATAACCGGGGCCTGTCATCGGGTAGATAGCCTCCATTGAGTGAATACCGTATCTTTCCCATGTTTTGGGCATTGAGGAGAAGATGAAGCGAAGATCGCCGATTTCATAGTTATGGCCCTTATGATAGGGAACCAAGTTTTTAGAATAACGCAAACTGCTTGAAGAAAGAATGTTAGCGCCGTTTTTAACCCAATCCTTAAAGATTTTAAGGTCTTCTATATTATCAACCATCGGTTTGTCAACAAAAATCGGAAGACCTGCTTCAACAAAGGGGCGGCATCTGTCAACATGCTCAAAACCCTTATCGGTGGGGATAATAACGGCGTCAACCTCGCCGATAACATCCTCGGGCTTTGAAACAATGTTTTCAATTTTTGATGCGGCGGCAACCTTTTTTGCATCTTCGGGATCATCGGTCCAGATATGCGTTACCTTAACGCCCTCGATGCCGAAACTCTCGGGCGGTTGCTGATCAAGATATTTCGGGATAACCGGGAAGGGACAATCCTTCATAAACTCCTTATTATAGCCGTTGATGATGGCGCTCCATGAATAAGGATGGCCGTTGCCGTCAACCATACCGAGAACGGCTAAGTTGATTTCTTTTTTGTCGATTATAGCTCCCATAAAAAAACTCCTTCTTGAAAATTATAATTTATTATGTTATAATCTGCAAAAATCCGAAAGAAAAGGTGAATTTTATGATTTTTGACAGAATTGAAAACGCAAAAAATTATTCATTTGGCGTGAAAGCCTTTGAAAAAGCGGTGGAAATTATGCAAAATTTCGACCCCGAAAATTTTACAAAGGGCAAAACTCCCTGCGATGACGGGATATCGCTTGTAGGCTGTGAATACGAAACAAAACCGCTCGAAAAAGCCAAAATGGAGGCGCATAAAAAGTATGCCGACCTTATGTTTATGGCAGAAGGCGAGGAAATTTTGCTTTATACTCCAACCGAATCCTTAACCGAGGTTTTAACCCCTTATTCCGAGGATATAGAAGCGGCACTGTTCGCCCAAAACGGAAACGAGGCAAAACTTTTGCTTAAAAAAGGCTATTTCGCCGTATTTTTGCCGCAGGACGGTCACTCGGCAGGGGTCATGAAAAATGCGCCCGCAAATGTTCGCCGAATGGTTGTTAAAATACCGCTGGACTGATTTTATTCTATCATACATAATATAAACTGTATATAAATAAAACGGACATTTTCTAACAGAAATGTCCGTTTTGTTTAATTTTACTTGCGTTTTTTGCGGATATGGATTATACTCAAATTAAGGGTGATAATATGAGCAAAAATTATGTTCAAATAAACAAAGCAACCGAGTATGAATATCATGCCGAGGGGTTAACCGTAACGGTTATGGCGGGTATGCCGGACCTTAGTTTTGAAAATCCGAAAAATGTTAAAAAACCTGCCAGACTTTATCATACCCACTCATGGTTTGAGCTTTTTTATGTTAAAAAAGGCGAGCTTAGATTTGATTTTGAAAACGGTGAAGAGGTAATAAGTGAGGGGCATTTTTTGCTTGTTGCTCCCGATTTTTCGCATTACACCGCCGTCCTCGACATAAAAACCGAAGTGTTTGTTTTCAACTTTTTCATTGAAAAAAACGAAAGCACAAAGTATAGCGAAAAAACGCTGAAATTTTTATCTTTCGGGGATTATATATGCCTGCCGGGCGATGCCGAAATGGCGCAAAATGCCGATGCGCTTGCCGCCGCGATAGTATCCGAAAACGCAATAGCCGCCGGCTGCCGCCTTGTTTTGTTGCTTGACCGCGCAAAAGAAACGGCGAATTTTGAAAAAGAAAACGAAAACACCGTTTCGGATAACGAAATAACAAGAATTTATCAGCTTGAACAGATTTTTAACAACCTTTTCCGCGAGCATATCGTTATGCGCGATGTTGCAAGGGCGCTCAATATCTCCGAAAAGCAGTTATCAAGAGTTGTAAGAAAAAAATACGGCTGTTCGTTTTATAAAAGACTTACAGATATAAGAATGAAAACAGCCGCAACCCTTATTAAAGAGGGAAAAAGTATCAGCGAAATCGCCGCCGTTGTGGGTTATGATTCCGTTCCCGGATTTATCGGCGCATTCAAAAAGAAATACGGTTGCACCCCGGCGAAATATAAAGTAATAAGTAAAAAGTAATAGGTAATAAGTTCGGTGTGCCTTTCGGCACGATATAAATATAATTGATTTGTTTTTGTAGGGTATGGCGTTTACGACAAACCGCTATTATACGATGCAATTTTATCGCCTTTGCGGTGCGTCAAAAATTGCCGCACCCTACACGGATAAACTAATATATATTGATAAAACCTGCCGGGTGTTTATTCCACGATCATCTTATCCACATAAAAACGGAACGGTTTTAACCGTTCCGTTTTAATTTATTCCTCATCAAACTTAAATGAACTTGAAAGCAATGTTGTTTTTTCCCATTCGACTGTAAGCACGCCGCCGCCGATTTGTGCGGTTTTTTCGGTGTTATCCTCAAAAACAACGGTGCATTTGCCCGGCTTTACGGACGTTACAAACGGGATATGATCGGCGAGCACCGCCATATCACCCTCGGCGCCGCGAACGTTAAGCATTGCGGCGTTGCCGTCAAACACATTGCCGGCAGGAGTTGCAATGATCAAGTGATAACTTCTCATTTTGCAAGCCCCTTTGCCTTTTCAACCGCTTCGTCGATTGTGCCGACATAAAGGAAAGCGGATTCGGGCAGATCGTCATGCTTGCCTTCAACAATTTCCTTAAAGCCGCGGATAGTTTCCTTTATCGGAACATAAGTGCCCTCGATACCGGTAAACTTAACCGAAACATGGAACGGCTGCGACAAAAATCTTTGGATTTTTCTGGCCCTTGATACAAGCAATTTATCTTCATCGG
The DNA here is from genome assembly GCA_045642495.1 of Acutalibacteraceae bacterium. Classification (GTDB taxonomy): domain Bacteria; phylum Bacillota; class Clostridia; order Oscillospirales; family Acutalibacteraceae; genus UBA737. The sequence continues at coordinate 15,327 of JAZUJA010000030.1, read as the reverse complement.
AAAGTTCATCAAGGCCCATTATCGCGATGATATCCATAAGCTCCTGATATCTCTGCAAAATGCGCTGAACTTCTTTTGCAACGTTATAATGCTCCTCGCCCAAAATTTCGGGAGAGAGAATGCGGCTTGTTGATTCAAGCGGATCAACCGCCGGATAAATACCCTGGGAAGCGATGCTTCGGGAAAGAACGGTTGTAGCGTCAAGATGGGCAAATGTTGTTGCAGGGGCAGGGTCGGTAAGGTCATCTGCAGGAACATAAACTGCCTGAACCGATGTGATAGAACCCTTCTTTGTTGAGGTTATTCTTTCCTGCAAAGCGCCCATTTCGGTTGCCAAGGTGGGCTGATAACCAACGGCTGAGGGCATACGGCCGAGAAGTGCCGAAACTTCACTACCTGCCTGAGTGAAACGGAAAATATTATCGATGAAAAGAAGAACATCCTGCTTTTCTTCATCGCGGAAATATTCCGCCATGGTAAGTCCCGAAAGGGCAACGCGCATACGCGCACCGGGCGGTTCGTTCATCTGGCCGTAAACAAGCGCGGTGTTTTTAAGAACGCCGGACTCGGTCATTTCGTTATAAAGGTCATTTCCCTCACGGGTACGCTCGCCAACGCCGGTGAAAACCGAAAGGCCGCCGTGTTGTTTTGCGATGTTGTTGATAAGCTCCATAATAATAACGGTTTTACCAACACCTGCGCCGCCGAAAAGGCCGATTTTACCACCCTTTGAGAAGGGGCATATAAGGTCGATAACCTTAATTCCGGTTTCAAGTATTTCGGTGGAGGTTGAAAGCTCATCATATTCCGGAGCGGGACGGTGAATATCCCAATGCTCTTTTGTTTCGGGGTTCGGTTTGTTATCAACCGCATCGCCCAAAACGTTGAATATTCTGCCTAGGGTTTCTCTGCCGACAGGAACACTTATCGGTTTTCCCGTATCGGTAACGGGTGTGCCGCGCATAAGACCGTCGGTAGAGCTCATGGCAATAGTTCTTGCAACATTATCGCCGATGTGCTGAGCAACCTCAACAGTAAGCGTGCGATCTCCAATCGGAATAGTAAGTGCATTGTTGATTTCGGGAAGCTTGCCTTCTTCAAAACGAACGTCAACAACCGGGCCCATGACCTGGCTGACTTTTCCCGTTGATTTTAAGGGCATAATCGTTTTCTCCTTTATCTAAAATTAGTGTGAAAATATCAGTTTGAAGCACCTGCGACAATCTCGGTGATTTCCTGCGTTATGGCGGACTGTCTTGCGCGGTTATATTCAAGCGTTAAATTATCGATCATGGCGCCGGCGTTTTTGCCTGCCGCATCCATGGCAACGCGCCTTGCCGCAACCTCACTTGCGAAGCTTTCCTTTATGGCATACATAAGGTTGCCCGAAACATATTCCAAAACGGCGCTTTCAAGCACGGTTTCCGGATCCGGCTCAAAGGTTGTAACGGTGTTTGCTTGCGTGCCTTCAAGCGCGATCGGAAGAATTTGTTTAACCTGCGGAACCTGGCTCATAATTGAAACATACTCTGTTGAAACGATGTAAACCTTGCCGATTTCGCCCGCGGTATATTTTTTGCAAATATCGGTTGCAAGCGCTGCCGCCTGCTCGCTTGTATATTTTTCGGAAAGGGTTATTTCGCCGCCGAAACGCTCACAAGCGCGTTTACCTATGGGATAAATATCAACATCGCCCATTTCGCGAATGGTTCTGAAGATATTGGCGTTATATCCGCCGGCAAGTCCGCGGTCGCCCGCGATTGCGATAACAAACGGCTTTTTGCCGTTATCGTTAAGATAGGGGCTTTTTTTGCATTCTCTCGACTCACTAAGCACCGAAACAATGCTGCGAAGCGCCTTTTCATAATCTCTTGCGCCGAACATTGCCGCATTTGCCTTTTTGATTTTGGAAGATGCAACAAGTCCCATCGCCTTTGTAAGGTGCAGCGTTGAATTAACGCTTTTTATTCTGTTTTTAAGGGCTTTTGTATTGCCGGGCAATGTTTTTCACCGCTTTTCGTTAAATATTTTGTGTTTTCATAGCCGCCAAAACCGATTTAAGATTTTCAATGTCTTCCTGCTCATAAAAACCTTCGTTAAGGCGTTTTACAAGGGCAGGAGCATCGGTTTTAAGCTTTTCAAACAAAACAGTTTCGTAATCATGAACCTTTTTAACCGGCACTTCATCAAGATAACCGTTTGTAACGGCGTAGATGATAGCGGTTTGACTTGCAACATCAAGCGGCGAATTGCGGTTTTGTTTCAAAACTTCAACAATGCGCTCGCCAAGGTTAAGTCTTGCCTTTGTGTCAGCATCAAGGTCACTGCCGAACTGTGCAAAGGTGCGCAGTTCCATATACTGTGAATAGATAAGTTTAAGTTCGCCCGAAACCTTTTTCATCGGCTTAAGCTGTGCGCTTCCGCCAACACGGGATACCGAGATACCGGGGTTGATAGCCGGCATAACGCCAGAATGGAAAAGCTCGGTTTCAAGGAATATCTGACCGTCGGTTATAGAGATAACATTGGTCGGGATATAAGCCGAAACATCGCCTGCCTGAGTTTCGATGATCGGAAGGGCGGTTATTGAGCCGCCGCCGAATTCATCGGCAACGCAAGCCGCGCGTTCAAGCAAACGGGAATGAAGATAGAAAACATCGCCGGGGTATGCTTCACGGCCGGGCGGTCTTCTGATAAGCAAAGAAAGTGCGCGGTAAGCAACGGCATGTTTTGAAAGATCATCATAAATGATAAGAACATGCTTGCCCTGTTTTCTGAAATATTCAGCCATAGCGCAGCCGGAATAAGGCGCGATATACTGAAGCGGTGCGCTTTCCGAAGCGGAAGCGGAAACAACTATGGTATAGTCCATAGCACCGGCATTTTTAAGCTGATTAACAAGGGATACAACCGATGTGTTTTTCTGACCTATCGCAACATAGATGCAGATAACATCGGTGTTTTTCTGATTTATAATAGTGTCGATAACAATTTCGGTTTTACCGGTCTGGCGGTCGCCGATGATAAGCTCACGCTGACCGCGGCCGATCGGGATCATACTGTCGATCGCCTTAATGCCGGTTTGAAGCGGAACACTAACGCTCTTGCGCTCGATAATTCCGGGAGCTTCGGATTCGATGGGGAAATAGTCGGCGGCCTTTATCGGTGCTTTTCCGTCAATCGGCTCACCGAGCGCATTTACAACGCGGCCCAACAACTCTTCACCAACCGGAACAGAGAGAACCTTTCCCGTTCTGTGAACGGCGGTACCCTCGCGGATAGCGCAGTTATCGGAAAGAAGGGCAACCGAAACGGTTTCCTCCTCCAAATTCTGTGCAAGACCGTAACTTCCGTCTTCAAACTCAAGAAGCTCGTTTGCCATGCAGTTTCTAAGGCCGTAAACTCTTGCGATACCGTCACCTACAAGGATAACGTTGCCGGTTTCCGCCATTTCTATATGAGAACGGTAATTTTTAATTTGTTCTTTGATTATATAACTGATTTCTTCCGGTCTTTCGTTCATTTTGAAATCACTTCCTTAATATCAGTAAGGCGGCTTTTAAGTGAGCCGTCAATTATTTTTCCGTCAACCTTTATAACGATTCCGCCCAACAATTTCTCGTCAACACGGCATTTAAGCGTAACCTTTTTGCCGCATTTTTCTTCCAAAGTTGCTTTAAGGCGTTTCTTTTCATCATCGGTAAGCTCAACCGCGGTTGTAACCTTGGCGGTTGCCGTGTTATAAAGATTTTTGCGCAAAGCCTCAAAATCCTTTATGATAAGGGGCAATTTTTCAATATGCCTTTTTTCGCAAAGGATGTGGATAAAAGATACGATATATTCGTGAAAATCATTGCCGAAAGCCGCGTCAACGGCGGCATTTCTTTCACTTATCGGGATGTGGGGAGATGAAAGCAGGTTCAAATACTCGGGATTTTCTTTCAAAATCGCCTTTATCTGCTTAAACTGCTTTGAAAAGTCATCAACCTGATTTATTTCGCATCCAAGGGTGAAAATGGCTTCGGCGTATTCGTTAATCGTTTGCATCTGCTTCACCTATATTTTCGATAACAGAGTCGATGATATCACGGTGATCTTCCTCTTTAAGCTCTCTGCCGATAAGCTTTTCGGCAAGAGCGGTGGAAACATCAACGATTTCGGTTTTGATCTGCGCGTGCGCCTTTTTGTATTCAAGCTGGGCGGATTTCTCGGCAGAGCGCAAAATGCCCGATGCCTTTTGGTTGGCATCTTCAATTATGCCTTCGCTTCTTGCCTGTGCACGGGCGGTGGCATCTTTTATAATGCCGTCTGCCTCGTCCTTGGCGTTTGCGAGCATACCGTTATATTCGGCAAGACTTTTTTCGGCTTCTTCCTTTGCGCTTTGCGCGGCGGTGAGCTTTGAGTTTACCTCTTCCTCACGCTTTTTAACCGCTTTTTTAACGGGACTCCACAAAAACTTTTTGAAAAGAAGACAAAGAATAACAAGGTTGGCGGCGGAAATAAGTATCTGCCAGATATTAACGGATATAACATCCAATGATTGCATGTTTTCTCCTCCGAATTATTACTTTATTGCCTTCAAAAGAATGTCAACAAATCTCTGCGGTGCAACGAAAATAAGAAGAATACCGATAACAAGACCGTAAAGACCTGTGGTTTCTGCGATAGCGCATCCCATGAGCATTGTTGTTGTAACATCGCCCTTGCATTCGGGCTGTCTGCCGATGGCTTCGCAAGCCTTTGCAACTGCGTTACCTTCACCGATGCCGGGGCCGATACCTGCGATAAGTGCAAGACCTGCGCCGATAGCGCATCCACCTAAAATAATACCGATTGCGAGTTCTAACATTTTGATTTCCTCCGTTTTTATATTAGTTTTTTATTTTATGCTTTTTATAAATATATCAACAAATCTTGCCGGCGCTACGAAAATAAGAAGAATGCCGATAACAAGACCGTAAAGTCCGGTGGTTTCGGTTATGGCGCTTCCCATTAACATGGTTGCGGTAAGTTTGCTTTTATATTTTGGTTGTTTGCTTATTGCTTCGCAAGCATCGGCAACCGCGTTTCCCGCGCCGACGCCGGGTCCGAGACCCGAAATAAGCGCTATACCCGAGCCAATGGCGCAAGCGGCAAGAATGATACCGATAGCAAGAATTGTCATTATAAAACCACTCCTTCTTTACTTCTGTTTCGCTTTGCGTTTTGCTTCTCTTTTTGCTTTTTTCAGCGCGTAATCTTCCGCAGGGAAAGCATCCGAAACATAAAGCATAGTGAGCATTGCAAAAATAAAGGCCTGAAGGCATCCGCTGAAAATATCAAAATAAATCGACATTATCGCGGGGATACCTATGCGAAGATAGGGGATTTTTCCGAGAAAGCCCGGTAACCATGAAAAGAGCGTGCTTGAAAGTCCCTGCAAAAAGGTTGCAAGCAACACCGATATAACAGCACCGGAAAGCACGTTGCCGTAATGACGGAAAGCCATTGAAACGGGCGTTGCAAATTCGCTTACGATGTTAAGCGGCGTCATCAAAGCGAGCGGCTTTGTGAAGCTTTTCGCATAAACCCAAACGCCTGCCTTAAACTTATAAAATGTGATAAGTCCGAAAACAACCAGCGCCCAACCGCCAACAATGTTCATATCGCTTGTGGGGGCATAAAGTCCGCAAACAGCAAGCAAACTTGAAAGGCCGGAAAGTCCCATAATCGCGCAGATAAACGGACCGTAAGCCGAAAACTCTTTGTCCATATTAACATGAACAAGCTTTTCAACCTTTTCAACTATCCATTCGGCAAGCAAATGCCTTTTAAGTTTCAGTTTGCCGATGCCGTGGGTGAGGAACAGGCAAAGCCCCAAAAGACAAAGGATGACGATTGCCGAGTTTACCTGAGATTCGGTTATCGGAAGACCGCCAAGCGGCAGCGACTTTATCGTGAAATAAATATCGGCGCCCGAAATATCAATATCCGAAGATACGGGCGAAGTTAAAACTTTAAGCACAATTCCGCCAAGCAGCGGCAAAATGCTTAACGCGATATAAAAACAGTCCGCGATTTTGAACCGCAGAGTTTTTGGCATGTGCCGTCACATCCTTTCGTGTTTGATTATATATAAAATGAATATGTATTTTTTTGTAGGGGGGTTTCCATGTCCTCCCGTTCCGGTTTGGCGAAAATTCATTTAAGCTCCGGATTTTTAATTCTGAACGCTATCGCAATTCTCGGGAAGAAAAGCGGAAGAACCGCGCCGATCCAGTTAAATAAATATGCGTTTGCGGCGGAAATGCCGAACAAAATAAGTTTTCTGAGTGATTGACTCATTTTGATTTTGCTTTGCGCCGATTTTTCGTCCATTTCGAGCGTTGACTGAATGGTAAGTCCCATAAAAAAGAAATTAAGAACGGCAAGCAAGCCGGATATTATTGAGGCAACGGGAAATTTATAATCCCACTTATCTAAAACGATGCCCCAATCATAAAGCGCGGAAACATCAGCCTTAAAATAGGAAAGGATAAGCACCAATCCCACATAAAACATTTGGGATATCAAAAATAGGATAACTACCCATTTTGTTATATATAAAGTTTCTTTTTTAACTGTTTCGTCAACCTTCATATAATAACGCCCTCCAATCTATAAAATTATAGCCGAAAACCGAGCTTAAATCAAGAGAAAAAAGGAATTTTATGTTATGAATTTTCTTTAAGATTTTCCGAAAGTTTTATAACGCGCAAATTATCAAGAACCTCCAACTCATAAACTATGGATTTTATGGGGGCGTCTTCCCATGAGCGCTGATATGAAAGGGTCAAGACCGTTTTGCCGGGTTTTAAGCCCTTAATATAGAAAGAATGCTTTCCGCCAACGCCGATGGCTCCGTCCGATGCCGCATCGACCTTATATTCATCGGTAACGGAAATAATGCTTTTATCGGAAATTTCGCTTTTCCATTCGTATCCGGTTGTTTTGTTTGCGTCAAGAGAAATAATAAGCTCTTGTTCTGCTGATTGATTTTTTTCACCGGCGCAGGCGCCAAGTCCTGAAACGAGAAGAAAAATGAGGGATAAAACAAATAGTTTTTTCATGATAATTACCACCTTATAAAATTATTTTCTTGATAATATTTTTATTTTTGATAAAATAAAAGCATAAAATAAAGGAGAGTTTTATTATGGAAATAAAATTCAAAAAACTAAATGCCAACGCGCATATCCCAACAAGGGGAAGCGCATGCGCCGCAGGATATGATCTTTATGCCTGCATTGATGAGCCGGCGATTATAAATCCGCACGAAACGGTTAAAATAGGAACAGGGCTTTCGATTGCCGTACCCGAGGGGTATTTCGGCGCGATATTCGCGCGTTCCGGCCTTGCGCTGAAAGAGGGACTTCGCCCCGCAAACTGCGTTGGCGTTGCCGATTCGGATTATCGCGGCGAATATATCGTTGCGATCCATAATGACGGCACAGAGCCGAAAACCGTTAACCCCGGTGAGCGCATAGCCCAGCTGGTTATTATGCCGTTTTTACCTGCCGAGTTTATCGAAACAGAGGAGCTTAATGAAACCGAGCGCGGAGCCGGCGGCTTCGGAAGCACCGGGAAATAATATTTACAGATATTATGTAACTGCAAAACTCGCTTAAGGTGTGCCTTAAAGCACACCTTTTTTATATGCCGTAGGCGATGATGCCCAAAACGGCGCTTATGCCGATAAAGGCGATAGAATTGATTTTTTTGCCGAAAAATTTGGGAACAAACATAATTGCGGCAAGCAAAACGGTTAAAACAATCGCCAAAAAGTCAAATTGCGGTGAGGCGACACTGTGGATAACATTTTCAATAATCATAAATGCGCCAACGCTTAAAATTATGCCGAGAACGCTTGATTTAAGTCCGGTGAGCACGGTTGAAAAGCATTTGCTTGAAAGCAGTTTTTTGAAAACCACCATTATAAGCAAAATGATAATAAACGCGGGAAAAATAACGCAAAATGTTGCGATCGCCGCGCCCAAGATCCCGCCCTGGGACGAGCCGACATAGGTTGCGAGGTTTACCATAACGGGTCCGGGTGTGGACTCGCTGACCGCTATCATATAGGAAAGCTTTTCGCTTGAAAGCCAACCGTAAGACAAAACGATATCACGGATAAGCGGTATTGCCGCGTAGCCGCCGCCGAAGGTGAAAAGACCGACCTTCAAAAAGCCGATAAACAAATTAAGATATATCATTTATCCACCTGCTTTCTGGCATATACAAAATAAAAAACAAGTGACAAAGCTGCGGTGATAAGTAAAAGAGAAATGGTTGAAAAATTAAGCGAGAAGATGTTAACCGCAAGCATTGCCGCAGTTGAAATCAGAAAAATCGCGACAAAGAAAGGTCGGCGATCCATTTTTTTAAGCATATTAACGGCGGCGTTCAGTATCAAAACGCCAACGGCAAGCTTAATGCCCTTAAATGCGCTTGCGATGAACTTGAATTTAAGAAAATTATCAAGAAACATTGAAATGAGATAGATTATGATAAACGAGGGCAAAACAACGCCGAGCGTTGCCGCTATCGAACCCCATATTCCCGCAACCGAAAAGCCGACAAAGGTTGCCGTGTTAATGGCAACGGGCCCCGGCGTACTTTCGGCGATAACCGTAACATTCATCATATCATCGGCGGTTATCCACTTTTTTCTTTCAACACATTCATCTTCAATAACGGCAAACATCGCATATCCGCCGCCGAAGGTGAAAAGCCCTATTTTGAAAAAGGTTAAAAACAGCGCCCAAATGCTTTTAAGTTTATTTTTTTCCATATTATTCCACCGTTTCGATTAAGTAACTTACGGGTCTGAACCCATCATTGCAGGAAAGCATTGCGGAATGAGGGTTTTTCATCCATCCGTCATAAAAATTTCCGCCGCCGTTTGCAAGTTCTGTTGCAAACGGTTTTATTGTTTCCCAGGCGTTTTCGCAAAGTCCTTGCGGCATTTCGCCGTTTTTTGATATAAACACCTGACCTATTTTCATTTCGCAGGCGTGTTCAATCGGGTTTTCATAAAGTGCGCAAAGATCCTCATAAACGCTTCTTCTGATAACCGTTATTTTAACGTCTTTCATTTTTTGCTCCTTAATGTTACTATCATATATTCCGAGTGATGCTCCGTTCTTATCGGAAATCCCCAACCGGCAATGCCGGAGGAAACTATCGCTTCGTAATTTCCTATTTTTGTTTCGCCGTAGGTGGCATCGTTAAAGCGGAAAAGCTCGCCGATTATTCCCGCCGGAAAAATCTGTCCGCCGTGGGTGTGACCCGAAAGGCTTAAATCCACGCCGGCATCAATATTTTGCTGAAACTGGGTCGGCTGATGATCGGCAACAAGGATAAATTTGCCGTTATCCTTTATTAAAGAGGATATTTCGGCTCTGATTTTATCCGATTTATCGCGGCGGCCGATTAGGCAAAGCTCGCCGTTTATTAAATCGCTTTCGTCTTTAAGCACCGCGATACCGCAGTTTTTTATAAGACTTTCAAGCTCATCCTGCGTATAATTTTTATGCTTTGAATAATTTTGGGCATCGTGATTGCCGAAAATATAGGAAACGCCGTATTTCGCTTTGATTTTGCCGAGTATCGAAAAAGCGGTTTTTGTTCCCTCTTTCGAGGTGCTTTCATCAACAATATCTCCGCCTAAAATAACGATGTCGGGATTTTGCTTCGATATATCATCGCAAACCTTTTTAAGTTGTTTTTCCGAAAGCGTTGTTTCAAAATGCAGATCGGAAATAAAGGCGACTTTATAGCTTTGCGCCAGGGTTTTATCGGTTAAAACCGTATATTCGGTTTTTTTAACATTTCCCATATTGTAAAATCCGAAAAGCACCACCGCCGCCGATAGAATAAGCGGCACAATACCCGAAGCGGAAAGAAAAATTAAAAATCTGCCGTTTCGCTTTGTAAGTTTTATCAAAACCGTGGCTAAAAGGTCAATAAGTGCGGCAATAAGCACAAAATGCAAAATTATAATGCAAAGGGTGGTTGAAACAAACACCGTACAGGCAACGGTTAATGCCGAGATAACGATTTTAACGGTTTTTATCCCTCTTAAATGAACGTTAACGCCGTAAAACACAAATGCTTTTCGCAAAAAGCGCATCATATAACAAAACTCGCCCACAAGCGCCAAAAGTAGCACAACACCGATGGCGGCGATCCTTATTGCCACAAAACAAAACTCCCTTGTTTATTATTTGTTTTTAATTTTCCCTTTTTTGCGGGATTTAATCAGCATTATTCACGCCACTGATATTTGGCTAAATCCACCCGATAGCCGATGACCTGTATTCCGTCATTCAAAAGTCTTTTTTTCTGCACTTCAATGCCGCCGTCACCGAAATTGCGGGATAATTCTCCCTTGCAGTTCACAACCTTATAGCAGGGCTGATTAACAGGATCGGGATTGATATGCAATATGTTCCCCACAACCCTTGATAGTTTGCTGTTGCCGAGATACTTTGCAATCTGCCCGTAGGTCACAACCCGTCCTTTCGGAACGGTTTTTAAATAATCATAAACTTTTTGTTTCATTTTGTTTCACTGAATTAAAATATATTATGTATGGGACGGCGCCAACATCGTCCCGTTTGTTTAACGCTGAATATGATTTGCCTTTGCGGTGAGTCGGATAAGCCGCACCCCACACGAAAAAATTATATATCTATATTTTTAACATATAAAAACAGCGTTTGATTATCGGGTTTATAATCATCGGCAGGGATCATCTCCATCGCAACCTGCTTAAAGGTATCGCCGTACTTTCTTCTGTACTGAATACTGATAGAGGCTTTGCCGTTCTTAAAATATTTTTTTAGATATTCGGGAACACAGGGGACGGTTCTATGTGTTACATTTTTAAGTTCTAAAATCACTTTGCTTCAGACTCCTTAAATTTCAAGTTAATGGCACCGATACCGCCACTAATCTCGATGCTGTTATTACCGTTACCTTGTCCCTTGATATTAGAAACGCTTGTGCCATCTACTGTGATATTACCAAGACCTTTTTCTATATCAAGTTTATAATCATCCTTATTACCTATTATGGTTATGTTGGACTCTCCAACACCTAAATCGAAATCACTTTCACCTGTAAGAGCAGAAGTCAGATTCAACTGACCTACACCCATATCTAAATTAAGGTTATGAAGTGCACCGCTTGATATTGTGATTTTTCCTGCACCACCGTCAATGTCAATATCTGAGGCGGCAACAAGAGTATCAATGGTAACTTCACCGGCACCAAGTTCAAAGTTAATTGTAGCGGCAGACAAGCTATCTACAGTCAATCTTCCTGCACCTGTTATAATATTTGCTTTTTCAAACACCGTGTCTTCAGGAATGTAAAGAGTCAATATAGCACCTGTATAGGTGTGAGCAAACTTCCTTGTTTCCTTGATCGTAAGAACACCATTCTTATCTTCAACCGTAAGATGTTTTAGATTGCTTTCAACAGAAAAACTCTCACCTTGCTTAATGGTAAAATCAGCGGCATTGATCTTTACTTCAAGGTTTTGTATCTCTGATGATACTGAATAAGTTTTTATATCTTCGGTCACAGCATCGCCGCCGAAAAACCCTCCGAACAAACCAAACATACTTAAAATTCCTCCGATAATACTGACTGTGAGAAAGATGGCAAACGCCATCGCTATGTATTTTACTGTTTTTTGAAAATTGGTCATTTAATTTCAACGCCTCCAAACATACAAGTGCCGCTTATGTAAATGGTAGGAGCTTCTTTATGTAATGCTGTTTTGTTTGATATTCCACCGAAAATACAATTTGAACTAACTTTAACATTTATATTATCGGGGACAAGAATATCAATGCCTCCAAAGATTGCCGATACCTGAATCGCACAATCCTTTTCGATAATAGCGTTACGGAGATCGCACTTCACACCGCCGAAGGTAGCAGTCAGCTCAGCGCCCTCAAATACTTCACCGTCATAATTTAGATTGCAACCGGAGAAGGTGGCACAGCCAACCTTTGTTTCGCCGCCATCTTGTTTAATCTTGGCTATGATTTCATTTGCTTTGTTACCAAAAAGACCGTTGAATACCATCTTAAGTCCCACAATTACAATAATGGCAGGAACAAGAAGTTTCCACAACATTGAGAAACTCAAAATATTTTGGCAGCACAATAACAGGAATACACCAACTGCTATACCAATAACGTTGCCTGTCTTTTCTCGTTCGGTAAACAAACCTACAGCACAGGGCACAATAATAAACAACGTCCACCAACCGTCAAAGAAGATGTCGATGTTCGTTATGTTTAATGCATTTAGTGCAAATAACGCACCCGCTGCAATAAGCACGATTCCCCAAATTACAGTACTAATTTTTTTCATTTTCGTTTCCTTCTTTCTTTTTAGATAGAACACAGGGGACGGTTCTATGTGTTATAAGGTTTTCTTGCAACACCAAAACTCACCCCTGTTAATCTTGAAATTTGTCTTATAGATAATCCTTTTTTTCTAAATGTTTCTATGTATTTGTCGCGCTGTTTATCATTTAATTTTTGGAAATCAGAAACATTATTACACTTAGAACACTTGTATATTATTTTTCTTGCCTGCTCATCTGTAATGCGAATTATAGTTCGGTTATCTATTTCCAAACAATTTCCGTTTTGAATCTCTTTATGAAACTGTTCAAAGATTTCAAAAGGGATTATTTCAAAAACAAAATCTTTGTCTATATAATCTGAATTGCTGAAATAATCATTGTAACTACTGTATTTGTAAGCTGAAATATCTTTACATAAGCCGGCTTTTAATGGATTTTGATGTATATATCTGATAACCGTCATAAAATATGCATCATTTCCAACAGGTTCACTCTTAAACCTGTCTTGAAACAAATGACCAACTCTTTGGTATTTTACATTATACCAATAAACAAATCGGGTAGCAATTCTTTTCATAATCTGATCGATCGGTTCTTTTTCTTCTTTGATCAGCAAATGAATATGATTACTCATAAGGCAATAAGCAAATAATTTATACTCGCTTATTGCTTTACAGTCTTTTAATACCTGTAAAAACTTTTCAAAGTCTTCATTGTCTTCAAAAATCTGTTGTTGATTTATTCCTCGAAGCAAAACATGGTATATTCCACTTTCGCTTTTCCTTCGTGCTTGTCTAGGCATAACTTTCACCCGTAAAAACTATATCATAATTTGATAATTCTGTCAACACACAGAACCGTCCCCTGTGTTAAGTCCCCTGTGTTAAAAATAGCGACAGAGAGGTGATTATTCTCCCTGCCGCTGTTTCGTTTGATTGAGCATAGTATGACTCCTGTTCTTCTAAAGAGAACGGATTATTGTGTTATCTTGTCCAACTATATACTGCCGCAATTGATAAACACATCGCAACGATTGCAAACGCTACATATCCAATCACTTTTAGTGTTCTTTTGACTTTTGCTTTTTCACGAACTTTTTCCAGTACTCCCGTCGTGTATAAAAGGGTGCAAATCATCGTTCCAACTGAAAAGCCTGCAGCAATATCCATAAGCATCATAAAAAAATATGTTTGTTCGGGTAAAGATGAATACCGTAGCATCATAGCTATGCAACCGGCTATCAATCCAATAATGTTGATGATCCGTACCCGTCTCACTAAAAGCTTTTTTTCCGCATCGGCGTAATCTGCCATTTTTGTTGCTACACTTTTAATATCTTCGTTCATTTTCTCGTTCTTCCTTTCGCCATCAATGATTTCTCGAATATCCGCGCTGTAAAATTCCGCAAGTTCTACAAGCAGACTAATGTCCGGCATATTTGTTCCCGTTTCCCAGCGCGATACTGTTCTGTTGGAAACATTAAAATGTTCCGCAAGTTGTTCTTGCGTAAGTCTTTTTTCCTTTCGCAAAGCTTGCAAAAAGGCTCCAATCTTTTTGGAATTCATAATGCGTTCCTCCTTTCCGTTGACAGCATATCTAAAAAACTATTACTTTTCCACGACACAGAACGAGAAATGCCGTATTTTTAGTATTAGACACATCTTGTCTAGGAACACAGGGGACGGTTCTATGTGTTACGATTACATCTCCGCTTCTACAATTACAAGCTCACTCTTCATACCATTAAGCTCAATGTAATTGTCAGCTTCAGCATCTGAGAAATCATCGACTTTTTTGCCTTGTTTCTCATAATATATACTTGTTGCAATTCCTTTTTTGGCACTTCTAAATTTATAACCAGCAGGAACAGTAAGCTTTGACGTTGCTGATAACTGATTAATCTCAAGAGCACCTTCGTGTGATACAAGCTTAATTTGCATATCAAGATTGGAATCTATCTCAATTTCGCTTTTGTTTCCTTGCAAATTAACTTCACCAATTTTGCCTGTTACCTCAATAATTTCATTTTCTATATCAGTAATATTCAGCGTCCCTGCATTCACTGATAATTCTACTTTTCCAATATATTTAGCCGGAATAAGCATGGTAACAACCAGACTTTCCTTTGCATCAGCTTCGCTGGCTCCATTTAATCTATTAAGATCAATATCAATGCGATTTTTTATATCATCAATTTTAACTTTATAATCTGCCTGAAGATTCTTATAGACATTTGAAAATAATTGGACCACAATTTTTTCTCCATTGTAAGCCTTCAAATTTACCGTATGTGCTCCACCCGGCTTAATGTCAAAATTCTTCTTTCCATCAATATCATATTCAGTACGACTTTCATATATATAGTCAGCTTTCTTTTTCTCTGGTTTCGCCTGAGAAAGTAATTCATCTACTGATATCTGGAAGAGATCTGCTATTGCCATCAGATTTGCAATATCCGGTGTTCCTGTTCCATTTTCCCATTTGGTAATAGCTTGTCTTGACACTCCAATTTTTTCAGCCATTTTCTCTTGTGAGAGTCCCGCCTGTTTTCTGTAATGTTTAATTTGTTCTTCTATAGTCATTTTTCCATCCTCCGTAAATTTGGTTTGTTTTACTTCTCTCACAGATTAGCAAATTAACCTTTACCAAACAAGAAACATTAATTGTCATTCGTATATTTTTCTGCTACTTTCCGTAGCAATGCCCTAAAACAAAAGGGGTTACACTGAAAATTTGAATTTGAATCAATCTACTCTGTTTTTGTTAGTAACATATAAATGTCCTATTCCAAAAATAACCGCAAATATAATCAACAAAAAGTGTAGCATTGTTATACCACTTAGCAAAAATATACAAGTCGGAATAAGAGCCAACGCTATCTGTTTCCAATAGGCTTTCTTTTTGAAATATAACACCCAAAT
>JAZUJA010000029.1:0-18729 GCA_045642495.1 Acutalibacteraceae bacterium | reverse complement strand
TGGGTTTCATTTCGCGGCAGGCAACGCACATACGAAGCGGGACTTTTTTGTTGTTCAAGAGATACACCCTTTCAAATAATTATTCTCCGAAATATCCGCTTTCGGGATGAATATCGATTTTCCAGCCGGTAAGTTTAGCGGCAAGGCGAACATTCTGACCTTTATTGCCGATTGCAAGAGAAAGTTGAGATTCGGGAACGCGAACAGTACATTCTTTCGGTTCTTCACTTACAACATCAACTGATACAACCTTTGCGGGAGAAAGTGCTTCTGTAACAAAAGCAACCGGATCTTCTGAATACTTAACTATATCAATTTTTTCGCCGGCAAGTTCTTCTACTATCTTATTTACGCGAGTGCCCTTAGGACCTATGCAGGCGCCGATGGCATCAATATCGGGATTAGCGCAGTAAACTGCGATTTTTGTTCTTGAACCGGCCTGACGGGAAATCGCCTTGATTTCAATGGTGCCGTCAAAAATTTCGGGAACCTCGGATTCAAAAAGGCGCTTTACAAGGCCCGGATGAGTACGGGAAAGCATAATGCGCGGTCCTTTTTCGCTCTCCTTAACATCAACAACATAAACCTTGATATGATCGCCCTCGGAAAGTTCCTCCTCGGGAACCTGTTCAAGCTTCGGCAATGTTGCTTCGTTATGACCGATTGTGAGGATTGCGTTGCCGGTTTTGGGATCAATACGCTCAACAACAGCGGTAACAAGTTCGCGGTTATGACTCTGGAACTCAGCAAGAGTCTGACCTTTTTCAGCCTCTCTTACGCCCTGACGGAAGTTGTTTTTAGAGTTTTGAGCCACAACTCTGCCGAATTTCATTGGCTCGATTGCGATGTCAACAAAACCGTCTTCAATTGATGCCTTTTTGATTTTCTTAGCCTCATCGACCGAGATCTGCGTGAACGGATCTTCAACAACATCAACTATTTCTTTTCTTGCGGTTACGGAGAAAACCTCTTTTTCCGTATCGATAACACAGGTTACGATATCATTGCCGCCATACTCTTTACGAGCCGCAACGGTGATAGCGTCGGCGATTTTTTCCGCAATAAATTCTTTCGGAATGCCACGCTCCTGCTCCATAAGTCTTAAAGCTTCAAAAAATTCTTTTGTGTCCATTTTTTCCTTTTGGGATTTCTTTGATCTTGCCATTTTTCCAATTTCCTCCAATATATAACTTAAATTTCTTCCGATAGTGTTACGCGGGCCAATGCTGATTTTTCAAACGCCATTTCGCCCGACGAGGTTTCAAGGATTATTCCGTTTTCGCTGCATTTAAGAATGCCGCGGAATTCCTTTTCACCGTTTATTGCTTTGAACACCTTAACCAAAACCTGCATATTTTCGCACAGCTTAAAATGTTCATCCCTTGTGAGTTCCCTTTCAATACCCGGAGAACAAACCTCAAGATAATAAGGGATATCAATAGGATCTGCCTCATCAATAAGAGGATCGATCGCATGGGATACCGCCGAGCAGTCATCAATCGATATTCCTTGCGGTTTATCGATATAAACCCTCAAATAATGGGAAGCGCCTTCTTTAAGAAAGCGAACATCCCAAAGCGTTACGCCCTGCTGCTCAACCGTTTCCTTGATCAGGTCATACACACGGTTTGAAACCGATGCCATTTACACGCACCTCCAAAACAAAAGTGAGCGGGCACAACCCACTCACCTTTCTTACAATAATCTACTATCACAGTATAACACAAATCTCGTTAAAATCAAGCACTTTTTTTAATATTATATATATTATATAAAAATTACACAAAAAGGGATTATCCCGTGAACGAATTTACATATATTTTAACCTTTGAATCCTCGGTTACCGCGCCTGCCGCTTCGGGCGACTGATCAATAACCGCACCGGGAGTGCCTTCGGAATCGTATTTGCTGACGATTTCAATGTTATCATAAAGTATTCCGGCTTTCATAAGTTCTATGATCGCACTTTTTTGATCAAGACCGCGAACATCGGGCATTTTGAATGTTTGAGACCCTAAGCTGATACAAACATTTACAGTAGCACCTTTGCCGACGGGTGTTCCAGCCGCGGGAGATTGATCGCAAACCTTGCCGCGAACATACGAATCGGAATATGCCTTAGCGGAAATAACAATATTGAAATGCGAATAATCATCATTTTTTATTATATCGGAATATTTTTGTCCCTTAAAATCGGGAACGGAATATGTTACCTCTGAAACGGAAACGGTTGAATCAATTTCCCCTATTGAAGCAACAGAGGGCATTGAATCGGAAGAATCAACAGGAACGGATTCGGCTTTTTTGAACACGGAATCCTTAAACACGGTAAGAACAAGAACCAGTGCCAAAATGCCGAAAACAACACATGTTGAAATGGCGGCAATAACGCCCGCCTTGACATTTTTCTTGTTTTCCTTTTTCTTTTTCTTTTTTTCCTGCTCCTTATGTTCCTTACTGTTTTCCTTTTCGATTTCTTTTACGGCTTCGGGAACTTCGCCGTAAACAAGTTCATCCTTAAATGCTTCAACGGTTGGTATTCTGTTTTCGGGTTGAACCTGCATACCGTCCGCAATGGCAACAAGAACGGGGCGCGGAAGATCCTTTGCTATCGCAGAAGGCACCGAAACATTATCGTTTTGCACTCTTTTAACCGATTCTTCCGGAACACTGCCGATAAGAACACGGTAAAGCGTTGCGGCAATGCCGTAAACATCGGTATATTCGCCTAACGGAACACCATGCGCGTCATACTGCTCTATCGCGGCATATCCGCCGAAAATCTGAGCCGGCATATCCTTATCAACGCGCCTTGATTTAGGAATGAGAATATCCCGCAGATAAAGTTTATTATCCCTGCCGACAAAAATACTTTCGGGCGAAATTCCACCGTGAAATATACCCGCTTTGTTTAGTTCGGAAACGGTATCAAGAAGCGGTAAAAAGAGCGGTCTTGCCTGCTCCCATTTAAGTCTGCCGCCGTTTTTTTCAACAAATGTTTTAAGGGAAATACCGCTTATGGGTGACATTACGGCGTAAACCGTTCCGTTTTCCTCAAAAACCTTATATGTTTTTGCGGTTGACTGCAAATTTATACTTTTTAGTTGCTTGTTAAGCTCGATAAAGTTTATAAGTCCCTCATTATAGGAAAACTCCTTACCCGAAACGGCACTGACGCTTTTATCGGGATTTCGCTCGGCAATACCTTCGGGGAAATATTCTTTGATATTTACGGGCATTTCGCTTACATTATCCCACGCAACGTAAATAACACTTTCGCAGGAAACGGAAATAACCCTGCCGATAATATATGCGGAAGACAGGACAAATTTAGCAGGAAGTCGATTTGCGCGATTTTGTTTTGCTGTATCAAAACCGCAGAATTTACAGATTTTTTCTCCGTTTGTATCGCTTAAACATGCCGGGCAAATGTTTTCTGGTTTCATTTTTCATCCTCCGAAATCTGCATAATATATTCGTTTTCTGTGCCGCTGACTCCTCTTTGAATCGGTAACAATTTTTTGAAAACACAGGTGTGATATGGGGTTATAACGCGGTCCTCATGAAGTGAACCGAAATACCAATGCTTAAAATCGCATGATTTTCCTATTTCTTCAAGATAACCGTTTAATTTGTTTATATGATCGGGTTGACCCTTTCGCAAAAGCATAGCACTTTTTACTATTGCGGGAGGTTCGTGAGTGATAATATAGTCCACCTTGCACCCTTCTTCGTCAAGCCGAACGGCGCCGTCTGCCATTTCGGCAGGGGTCGGTTCTTCAGCGCGCCACCATTTTTTATTTTCAACGCGCATATCCTTATCCATACTTTCGCCGCCGCCGAATGTGAAATACTTATTTCCTTCTATGGAAAAAATCTGACCGCGCATAAGGTGAATAAGGTTTCCCTTAATTCGATGGACCATACCGCCGCGCCAAACCGTTTGTCTGCAACGGTAAATAGTGTCAAGGTTATCGTGTGTTCCTTCAACAAAAGCGGTAACGAACTTTCTGGTTGCAAAGTAATTTATAACTTCTTTTTCCTGCTTACCGCCATCGAATATATAACCGAAATCGCCGCAAACTATAAGAACATCGCCGCGTTTTAGTTTTCTTATTTCTCTATCATAAAGTCTTTCAAGACATCCGTGCATATCGCCCGTTATATAAACCGTGACACTCACCCCGCTTTTCTTTTTAATAAAATTTTATTTTAATACTTTAATTTTGTCAACAGTTATTGTATAATTATTATACAACAAATTAAGGGAGATTGCTATGATTAAAAAAACATTTTGTGCTTTTTTTGTTTGTTTACTTATATTTTTAACCGCTTTTTCCGTTTCGGCATATACCCCGACGGGCTTTGATCTAAATGCGAAAAACGTTCTTTTGGCTTCGCTTGACACAGATGAAATCCTCTTTGAAAAAGGCTCTGAAGAAAAGGTTTTCCCCGCTTCAATAACAAAAATCATGACCGCGATGGTTATTCTTGAAAGTCCTTATTACAATCCGAATTCAATTATTGAGTTCTCGGATCAGGTTGATGCTTATATAACCGGAACGGGAAGCGTTGTTTCAAATCTTAAAGTCGGCGAGCAGGTGCCGCAGATAGATATGCTTTATTATCTTATTGTTTCTTCCTGCGGTGACTGCGCATATCAGCTTGCATTAAGCTTTGGCGGAACTGTTGATAATTTTGTTAATATGATGAACGAAAAAGCGAAAGAGCTTGGTTTGAAAAATACGCATTATGCAAACCCCGTAGGTCTTCATGACGAACAAAATTATACCACCGCACAAGACACATATATTTTAACAAAATATGCTCTTAAAAATGAGACCTTCAAAAAAATCTGTTCTTCTCCCAGATACACAACAAGCCAAACAAACCTTTCAAAGCCTCGTGTTATTTCCACAACAAATTTCCTTATTGATAACACAACGAATTATTATTATCAGTATGCCTGCGGTGTTAAAACCGGCACCACCGACGAATCCGGTCGCTGTCTTGTAAGCTGCGCCAGCTACAACGGTTATAACTATATTTGTATTCTTTTCGGATGCAGTATGAGCGGAACGCGCCACGATTTTAAAGATACCAAAAACTTATACCGCTGGGCTTTCAACACCTTTTCGTATAAACAGATAGCCGATACGGACAATCCTGTTTGTGAAGTTGGGGTTGATCTTTCGCTTTCAACCGATTATGTTTCACTTTATGTTGAAAAAAGTTTTATTTCCTGCCTACCGAAAGAGGCAGACACCTCAACCATACAAATAAAGCCGAACTTAAAGGAAGATTATACGGTAGATGCCCCGATAAAAAAAGGACAGGTTATCGGAACAGCCGATATTATCTACGCTGAAAAAGTTATAGGAACGGTAAACCTTATATCACACGAAAACATTGAATCAAACTTTATGTTGGTTGCCGTAAGAGCCATTAAAAACTTTTTCACATCAAGTTATATGAAATTTGTTTATGCTCTTATAGGCATTGCAGTGATTTTATTTATAGCCGCTACAATTTATCTTAATTATAAAAAGAAAAACAAAAATCGCGTTAAATATATTCCTATGAACAAAGGCAAAAAAAGATAAAACTTAAAATTGCTATACCAAAAGACGGGGAGTTTTTGCTCCCCGTCTTTATTATATTTTTTTAATTCAGCTTAAAATTCATTTTAACCGGATTATGATCAGAATAAGCGAAAGAATAGTCCAAAACGCTCGAATCAATTACAGATACATTATCGCTTACCAAAAATCCGTCAACCGTTAAAATATACTGACCGAGGTGATACGGACTATCGGGATTTCGACAGGAAGGAACCGGTTTTGCTTCATCAAGAGGTGCTACCAAGTTGATTTCATATTTATCTAAAACACCTTCGGGAATTGGCTTTGCCCACGAATACTCCTTATCGGGTTTGCCGAAAATATCTGATGAATTTTTAATAAGATCCTTATTAAAATCACCGCCGGCAATACAGTAATAACCCTTATCTCTGTAATTTTTCATATCACTTAACAAGATTTCAAGCTGATTTGTTGCGATAGAAGGATCGGAGGAATATGCAGAAAGATGCATATTAAAAAGAACTATCATCTTTCCGTTTTCTGTTTCAACAAACTGTTTGCTGTAACACCTGTCAAGATCAAGGATTTTGAAGACGCTTGATTCAACCGGCAGTTCCACCCTATCGGCATTTTTGATTTTGCAATCTGAAAATGTTAAAAGCCCTGATTTATTTGCGCCGTGCGGCTGATAAAACGGATAAAGCAAAAACGGTGAATCATAGTTTTGAGCAAAGGTGTAAGTATATTTTTTGCCAACGGAATCAATCAAATCTTTTCTTTCATCACGGTGATAAGTTCGTGTTGAATCAAAGTCAACCTCCTGCGTAAATATGAAATCGGCGTTTTGCTCGGCAATACGATCTGAAATATCTTTCATATTCTTTTTCAGGTCTTCTTTTGATTTTGCCCAGGATTGTTTACCGCCATCCATAAAAAAGTCATAATCGGCGGTATATGCGCCGAAACCGATATTCCATGAAAGCGCGGTATAAACAGTATCAGATTTTGCTTTACTATCAACACTGTTTTTAATTTCTAAGGATTTATCACCTATCCTATGATATGCGATAAAAACATATGCAAAGTATGATACGGCGATCAATATTATTGCAAGCAATAAACTGATAATGATTTTTAACGCCTTTTTCATATAAAATTTCCCCTTTAGAACAACTGTAATTGATGCCCGCCAAACACAGAAAAAAGCACCGTATAGAATATTCTAACGGTGCTTTATATTATCAATTAGATAGCTGTTTCTTTTGCAACATCAAGCATACCTTCATCAAAGGTCTTGGTCATATTGAGTGCTTCAAAGATATCAAAATCAACTATCTTACCATGCTTATAGGAAACAACACGGTTGCCGATTCCCTTTTGGAGCAGGTGAACTGCAGCATTACCCATCTGGCTTGCACGAACGCGGTCACGAACGGAAGGATTACCGCCGCGCTGAACATGGCCGAGAATGGTTGCTCTTGTTTCAAGACCTGTTTTCTGCTCAATAGTTTTTGCAAGATCGTTACAGTCAAGAATGCTTTCGGCAACAACCACGATATGATGCTTTTTGCCGGTTTTGCTGACTTTATTAAGGTGATCGCAAACCTCATCAATATTAACCGGAATTTCAGGAACAAGGATAACTGCGGCACCAACGGCGATACCGATTTGAAGAGCCATATAACCTGCTTTATGACCCATAACCTCAACAACGCTGCAACGGCTATGAGACTGAGCGGTATCACGAATTTTATCAATCATTTCAACCGCGGTGTTAAGGGCGGTATCAAAACCGATAGTATATTCGGTTGAAGAAATATCGTTATCAATGGTTGCGGGAACACCAACGCAGGGAATTCCTCTTTGGGAAAGGTCACGCGCACCTCTGAAAGAACCGTCACCGCCGATAACAACAATACCTTCGATGCCGTTCTTTTTGCAGTTTTCAATAGCGATCTGCATACCCTCTTCAGTAACGAATCTGGGTGAACGGGAGGTATAAAGAACTGTACCGCCGCGGCTGATAATATCAGAAACGCTTCTTGCGTTAAGGTCAATTATTTCGTTTTCAATAAGGCCTTCATATCCGTGCATAATTCCCTTAACTGTAAGTCCTAAATATGTTGCAGTTCTTACAACAGCACGAACGGCAGCATTCATGCCCGGTGCGTCGCCACCGCTTGTTAATACTCCGATTGTTTTCATAATCATTCATCTCCGACAATTTTTTAACAATATTCTTGATTATATAATAAGTTTTTGCAAAAAACAATAATAAAATTACTTTTTTTCTATTATTTTTACGTTTTCCTGACCTAATATGCTAAAAAGTTCCTCTTTTAGTTGATTTGAAGGTAAAACATACAGTTTTTCGGGTGCCGAAAACCTGCGCCCGGAAAACATTTCAACCAAAATCACGGGCATATTACCGTGATGCTTTGCAAGAACAGAGCATATTTTATCAAACACTTCGCCCTTAGCCGCAGGGACTTTAAGATAAACACCGGGTTTAATTTTCGGCTTTACCGCCATTCCCGCAGACGAAGCAGGAACAATTTCAGCGCTTTCGAGAATAAACTCGCTGTCGCGGTCTTCCCTTTCGCTGACCTTTCCTTTTGCGATAATAATATTTCCCTTTTGAAGCGCCGCGCGGTTGGCAATAAATGCGGCAGAGAAGATAATAACATTTATTCTGCCGGTTGTATCTTCAAGGGAAGAACTTGCCATAACCGATTTATTTTTCAGTTGACGGGTCGTAACCTCATCAAGAATTCCTACAACGGTCACCCTTTCGCCATCCTTAACGGATCTTGAGTTTATTTTTTTAATCGGTAAATAACCGCCGTTTTTAATAAATCCTTCATACTCCGCAAGAGGATGCCCGGAAACATACATACCGATAGACTGCTTTTCAAATTCAAGCAGTTCTGCCTTAGGCAGTTCGGGAACATCGGGCAGGGAAAAATCAGGTTGTGCTTCGTCGCCGAAAAGCCCCAACTGACCGTCCCCCTTAAAGCGATGCTCGGCTTCGACTATGGGAAGGATTATATCAATACTTTGAAGCATACTGCGGCGGTTTTTGTGAAGTGTATCAAGAGCACCGCTTTTTATAAGACCTTCAAGCGCTCTGCGGTTCAATTCTCTGCCGCAATTTCTTGAACAAAAATCATAAAACGATTTGTATTTTCCGTTTTGGTTTCGCTCTGAAATAAGATTTTCAACGGTGTTTCTGCCTAAATTTTTAACGGCAAGAAGACCGAAACGGATACCGTTTTCGGTAGCGATAAAATACTTATTGCTCTCGTTTACATCGGGGCTTAAAACGGCAATGCCCATTCTTTTGCATTCGGCTGTATATTCCCCGATTTTATCGGTTGAATCGAGAACACTTGTTAGCAATGCCGCCATATATTCACGCCCGAAATGACACTTTAAGTATGCCGTTTGATAGGCAACAAAAGCATAGGCGGCGGCATGGGATTTATTAAAAGCATAGGAGCTGAAAACGGTTAGCTTATCAAATATTTCATTTGCGGTTTTTTCCGGAACACCGCGAGCTATCGCACCCTCGCACAAAATGTTTCCGTTTTCATCCTTTTCGCCATAGATAAACGCCTTACGCTCTTTTTGCATAACATCGTGTTTTTTCTTGGACATTGCGCGGCGAACTATATCGGCACGACCGAGAGAATATCCGGCAAGGCGGCGGCAAATCTGCATAACCTGCTCCTGATAAACGATACAACCGTAAGTCACATTAAGAATAGGCTCTAAAAGCGGCGTATCATAAGTCACATCCTGCGGATTGTGGCGATTGTGGATATAGGTCGGGATCGAATCCATAGGACCCGGACGGTAAAGAGAAATAATAGCGATCAAATCCTCTATCGTTTCGGGATTAAATCTACGAAGAACGCTTTTCATACCCGATGATTCAAACTGAAACACACCGTCGGTAAGTCCTGCGCTCATCATCATAAGCGTTTGCTTATCATCTATCGGAATATTATTAACGCTAAAATCGGGATCGTATTCTTTTATCATTTTTTCGGTGTCCGCAATAACCGTAAGGTTGCGAAGACCCAAAAAGTCCATTTTAAGAAGTCCCAATTCATCAAGCGCCGTCATAGTGTATTGTGTAACAGCAGACTCATCATTTAGAGCCAGCGGAACATAATCACTTACATCCCTATCGGAGATAACAACGCCTGCCGCATGGGTTGAAGCGTGGCGAGGCATACCCTCAACACGCACCGCAACATCAATAAGCTGCTTGACTGAACTATCTGTATCATATAACTTTTTAAGCTCCTTTGAGCTTTCAAGCGCGGAAGAAAGAGTAGCCCCGACAGAAAACGGGATAAGCTTTGCCGTTTTATCGCAAAGACTATAAGGAATATCCATCGCCCTGCCCACATCTCTTATCGCCTGACGGGCGGCAAGTGTGCCGAAGGTTACGATTTGCGCAACACGGGATGAGCCGTATTTTTCGATAACATAATCTATTACTCTTTGGCGGTTGACATAACAAAAATCAATATCAAAATCGGGCATTGATACTCTTTCGGGGTTAAGAAAACGCTCAAAAAGAAGATTATACTTTATAGGATCAATACCGGTAATACCCATACAGTATGCCGCAAGGCTGCCTGCGCCCGAGCCTCTTCCCGGGCCGACCGGAATACCATGAGTTTTAGCATAGTTTACAAAATCCCAAACGATGAGATAATAATCAACATATCCCATTTTATTTATAACCGAAAGCTCATAGTTTAGCCTATCAATCACAGTTTTTTCGGGATTTTTTCCATATCTTTCAGCAAGGCCGACAAAACACTTTTCTTTGAAAAATTCAAAATGATCAACATTGCCCGTATCAAAAAACGGCAGTTTTATTTTGCCGAATTCAAATGTTACATTGCATCTATCGGCAATTTTAGCCGAATTTTCAACAGCGGCGGCATCTCCGATAGCGCTCATCATTTCATCGGCTGATTTCAAATAAAATTCATCGGTTTCAAAACTTAACGCCGAGGGATCATTTATGGTTGTTCCCGTTCCGGTTGCAAGAAGCACCCTTTGGACAAAAGCATCCTGCTTTTCGATGTAATGAACATCATTTGTTGCAACAAGCGGAATACCCGTTTCGTTTGATAATTTTTTAAGCAGCGGATTTATCTGCAGTTGCTCTTTCAGTCCGTGATTTTGGATTTCAAGGAAATAGTTATTCTCTCCGAAAACAGAACGGTACCAAAGCGCTGTTTCTTTTGCTTTTTCATACTCGCCGGATAAAAGCAATTTCGGGATTTCACCTGCAAGGCAGGCTGAAAGCGCGATAATGCCCTCGCTGTGTTTTAACAGCAGCTCCTTATCAATACGCGGTTTTGAATAAAATCCCTCGATAAAACCGGCAGACACCATCTTGATAAGATTTTTATATCCCGTATTATTTTCGCAAAGCAAAACAAGATGGCTATATTCGGAATCAACGCCTTTAATCTTATCGGTTCGCTTTCTCGGAGCAACATAAACCTCACACCCGATTATCGGCTTAACACCCGCTTTAAGCGCGGCTTTATAAAAATCGATAACGCCGTACATAACGCCGTGATCGGTTATCGCAACCGCCGACTGTCCCCTTTGCTTTACTGCGTCAAAAAGGCCGGAAATACGGCAGGCGCCGTCAAGCAAACTATATTCCGTATGCAGATGAAGATGCGCAAAATTCATACCGTTTTCCCCTCTCGTTTTTACTTGGTGTATTTTTCGTATTCCGCCATTATTTTTTTAAGGCGGTGATTTAAGCCCGAAACAGATATCGGATCTTTTGAAAGCGCCGCCAACTGACTGAGCGATGCCGAAGGATACTCTTTTCTAAGCATAGCCGCCGATACAAGCTCTTGCGGCAGACTGTGTAATTTTTCGGTTTTAATAAGATATTCTATCGCGTTTCGCTGTTTTATTGATGCTTCAACCGTTTTTGAAATATTGGCGCTATCGCAATTTCGCGCACGGTTGGTATTATTGCTTAAATCTTTAATTATTGTTGTTTCAATAAGGTCAAGACTTCGCGCCGATGCACCCATAACCGTTAAGAGATTTATAACCATTTCTCTCCGTTTTATGTAAACCACAAAGCCGTTTCCTCTTTTTGAGGTATGGGCATCAATAAAATGCTCGGAAAGAAGACCGACAAGTTCTTTTGCAAGCGCCTCATCACGCACAGAAAAATCAGCGCGGTAACCCTTTTGAGGATCGCTTAACTGACCGCAGGCAAGAAAAGCGCCCCTTATGAAGCTTGAAGCGCAACAATCCCTTAAAAAACTTTCTTTATTTATCTTTCCCTCAAAAATACCGAAATCAAATGTTGCAAGTATTTTAAGGCGGTCAGCCGCGGAAGGAACGCTGACCTTATATGTTTTTCTTTTTCCGCCGCCCGATTCCGTTTCGGTTTCGGCATCAAAAATTCCGCTTAACAATTTTGAATAAAGCTTTGCGGTTTGCTCATTTTCGGTTTGCATTGAAATACGCTCAACCATAAAAGACCGACTAAAAAGCAAAAAGCCGTATATAAGCGGGATTTTACAACATTCAGACGGTCTTAAAACGCAAAGTTCATTTTTTATATCGGAACAAAAAGACATTTCTTTTCTCCCTATTTTTCAATATCTCTGTGAATAACGGCACAGTCCATTCCCTTTTCGCAAAGATGATCTTTAAGCAATTCAGCAAAGGTTACCGAACGGTGCTTTCCGCCTGTGCAACCAAAGGAAATAACAAGCTGGCTTTTGCCCTCGCTTATGTAAAGCGGAATTGAAAAATCAATGAAATCAAACAGTTTTTGAGCATATTTTTTACTGTTATCATCATCCATAACATAATCTCTTACCGCTTTATCAAGACCCGTGAGAGTTTTTAACTTTTCATCATAAAAAGGATTTTTAAGGCATCTTACATCAAAGATAATATCAGCATCAACATCTGTGCCGTTCTTAAAGCCGAACGACTTTACAAGAATATTTATATTGCCGTTTTTATTATCCGAAAAAAGACTTACTATTCGGGTTTTAAGCTGATTTACGGAAATCTGGCTTGTATCCACAACATAGTCCGCCTCGTGACGAAGAGCGGATATTTTCTGCCTTTCCGCTTTTACTGCCTGTTCAAGAGAATACTTTCCCTTTTCGCAAAGGGGATGCTTTCTGCGATTTTCCTTATATCTGCGAATAAGAACCTGATCGGCAGAATCAAGGAACAATATTTTATACGGCTTGTTTTCTCTTTTCAGGTTATCAAGAACGGCATTTATTCCATCGAACATATCACCGCCGCGAATATCGGTTATAACGGCGATTTTGCCCATTTCCTCTATGCCTCTTTGCGATAGATCAACAAATGCCGGAATAAGTTCGGGCGGAACATTATCAACGCAGTAATATCCCATATCTTCAAGAATGTTCGCCGTTTGCGATTTTCCCGCACCGGACATTCCGGTTACAATAAGAAACTGCATTTTTTACTCCTCTTTTCCCACAAAAATAACTTCCGTTTCAAGATCCACACCGTTATTTGTTTTGATTTTTTCCTTGATGGCTTTAATAAGTGCCAAAACATCGCTTGCGGTTGCATTTCCCTTATTTATCACAAATCCCGCATGCTTTTCACTTACCGCCGCACCGTTTACCGAAAAACCTTTGAAACCGTTTTCTTCGATAAGCGCACCCGCAAAATATCCTTCGGGACGCTTAAATGTACTTCCCGCAGAGGGAAAATCAAGCGGTTGTTTATCAACTCGCCTTTTGAATATATCATTCATCGTTTCGGCGATTTCATCGGGATTACCGGATTTTAATGAAAGAGTTACAAAAAGGATTATAAGTCCTTTTTCTTTGAATATACTTTTTCTGTAACCGAAATCCATTTGGGAATTATTTATAACAACCGTGTTTCCGTTTTTATCTATTGCCACGGCATTTTCCGCAACAAAAGCGATTTCGCCGCCATAGGCACCTGCGTTCATATAAAACGCACCGCCCATCGTTCCCGGTATGCCGTAAGCAAATTCAAGTCCCGAAAGGCTGTTATCACGGGCGGCAACACAAACCGAGCGAAGCATAGCTCCTGCGCCGCACACGATTTTTTCGCCTTCAACCTTTATTGAGTTTATTTTCTCAAGACTTATTACCGCGCCTTCTATTCCCTTATCCGAAACAAGCAGATTTGAGCCGTTTCCCAAAATAAAATAAGGAATAGCGTTATCAACAACAAAATTTATAACCGAAACCGCCCAAAATGCCGAACACGGAAAAATAAGAACATCGGCATTGCCGCCTATCTTAAAGGTTGTATGATTTTTCATAGGGGCATCAAGCGTATATTCAACATTGTTTTTATCAAGAAAATCTATAAGATTTTGAATATTCATAAGTCACCTGACCGGATCAAATTTTAATGAAGTTTATCAAGGAAAGCGGCGCCGATTATGCCTGCATCATTTCCGAGAGTTGCGGCAGTAATAACCGTTCTGTTTTTCATATTTCTTGCATAATCCTGCGTGTCAACTATCTTTCTGATCGGAGAAAGCAGCGTTTCGCCCTCTTTGGAAATTCCGCCGCCAATGGCTAAAATATCAGGCTGGAAGATGTTTACAATATCGCTTATGCCAATAGCAACATACTCGATAAACTTATCAACAACGGCTTTTGCCGCCGCATCGCCCTGTTTTGCCGCCTTGAATGAGGTTATACCGTTTACCGCATCAATATTTCCCGAAACCAATTCCCACATAGAAGAATCGGGATTTTGTTTCATGGATTCTTTTGTAAATCTAACGAGTGCGGAAACAGAAGCATACTGTTCAAAACAGCCCTTTCTGCCGCAAGGACAGGAAACACCGTCCTTGACCATAGTGATATGACCTAACTCACCTGCCGCGCCGTTAGAGCCGGAATAAATTCTGCCGTTTATAATAATTCCGCCGCCGACACCCGTTCCGAGAGTTACAGCAACAAAGTTTTCGGCATTTTTACCCGCACCGGCAATATATTCGCCGTATGCCGCGGCATTTGCATCGTTTTCAATATAAACGGGTTTGCCGAGTCGGTCGCTGACAAGCTTTGCAAACGGCACATTTTCAAAATAAAGATTTGCGGAAAAAGCGATCATACCGGTTTTTGAATTTACAGAGCCCGGTGTTCCAAGCCCCACTGCACCTATATCATCGAACTTTATGCCCGCGTATTCGGCGGCCTTTTTGCCGATTGCCGCAATATCATCCGCAATTTCCTCTGCGGAACGCGGCGCATTTGTTTTGCATTCGGCGCTGCCAATAATTTTATAATTTTCATCAACAATACCGGCGGCGATATTTGTTCCGCCTAAGTCAATACCAAGTCTATACATCAAAATACCTCTATTTTCTGCTCATTTTCATCTTTAACAAGACCGTTTGCAACATCAAGGCGATGGATAAGATCCTCTGCCGCATTATAGCCGAGTTTTTTCTGACGACTGTTCATTGCCGCAACCTCGATGATAACCGCAAGATTTCTGCCGGGTTTAACCGGAATTGTGAGTGAAGGGATATTAAGGCCCAATATTTCGGTTGTTTCGCCGTCAAGTCCCATTCGATCATAATTTTTTGATTCAACCCATTGTTCAAGATTGATTACAAGATCTATTTTTTCAGTTAGTTTAACCGCACCGACACCGAAAATACGGCTTGCGTTTATTATACCTATTCCGCGAAGCTCAATAAAGTGGCGGATATTATCGGGTGCCGTTCCGACAAGGGATTTACTTGAAACCTTACGGATTTCAACCGCATCATCCGCAATAAGACGGTGACCGCGCTTAACAAGTTCTATCGCCGTTTCACTTTTTCCGACACCGCTTTCACCGAGAAGGAGGATACCTTCACCGTAAACTTCAACCATAACGCCGTGTCTTGTTATTCTTGGCGCTAAGTGAAGCGAAAGATACGCGATAAGGGCGGCGGTGAAATTTGAAGTTGTTTCTTTCGTTCTGAGAAGCGGAACATTGAATTCCTTTGCCGCTTCAACGAAATAATCATCAATTTGCAGATTTCTTGAAACAACCACCGCGATCGGCTTTTTCGAGAAAAAGTCATGCATACGCTCGGCAGCTTTTGCAGGAGTAAATCTTTTCAGAAAGCTTATTTCGCTTAGTCCGAATATTTCTATTCTTCTTTCATCAAAAAACTCATAATATCCTGCAAGATGAAGGCCGGGTCTTGTAACTTCATCGCTTGCAATTTGAATATTCTCGCCGTTTTCCGGCAAAAAAACACATTCAAGTGAAAATTCCTTAATAACCTTTGAAAGTTCTATACTGAAATCGGTTTTCATAAGACTTCTCCTTTTAACATCTTTTTATCATTATACTACAAAACATCAATTTTGGAAATATATTTTTTAATAATTTAATTTTTGCTTGATAACTTCATTATTTAATTATATAATATACTATACTTATTATTTACTTATCGGAGGAATTTTTAATGAAACTCGGAATGGTGGGATTACCCAATGTAGGTAAATCAACCCTTTTTAACGCTATAACCAACGCAGGTGCGCAAAGTGCAAACTATCCTTTTTGCACCATTGAACCGAATGTAGGTATGGTAAGTGTGCCGGACAGTCGCCTTGAAAAACTCTCTGAGATATACAGCCCTGATAAATTCACCCCGGCTGTTATTGAGTTTGTTGATATCGCGGGTCTTGTTAAAGGGGCATCAAAGGGTGAAGGACTTGGAAACAAGTTTTTAAGCAATATCCGTGAGGTTGACGCGATAGTTCACGTTGTAAGATGCTTTGAAAGCACAGATATTATACATGTTGAGGGATCGGTTGACCCGATAAGAGATATTGAAACCATAAATCTTGAGCTTATCCTTTCGGACATTGAAATTGCGCAAAGAAGACTTGACAAGGCGCAAAAGGCACTTAAAGGCGATAAATCAATGCAAACGGAAGTTGATTTTCTTAAAAAGCTTATTGCCCATCTTGAAGAAGGAAAAAGCGCTCGCGGAGTTGAAATCACATCCGACACCGAGCAGGAAATTATCGACACAACATCACTTCTTTCAGCAAAGCCGGTTATTTACGCCTGCAATATGAGTGAAGATGATTTCAGAAACGGTATTGATTCATGCGAAAATTACAACAAGGTTAAGGCTATCGCCGAAAGCGAAAATGCCGAGATTTTGCCGATATGTGCCGCTATGGAAGCAGAGCTTGCCGGAATGGAAAAAGATGAAAAAGAAATTTTTCTTTCCGATTTGGGTCTTGAACGCTCGGGTCTTGACCGAATGATACAGAAATGTTATCACCTTTTAGGTCTTATATCTTATCTTACAGCCGGCAAACCGGAGGTTAGAGCATGGACCATCACCGATGGCACAAAAGCACCTCAGGCAGCCGGAAAAATCCACAGCGACTTTGAACGCGGATTTATCCGTGCAGAGGTTATCGCTTATGATGATTTTATAAACAAATGTGACGGAAATATGGTTACTGCGAAAGAAAAAGGTCTTGTTCGCAGTGAAGGAAAAGAATATGTTATGAAAGACGGCGACATTGTTCTTTTCCGATTCAATGTGTAAAGGAAGTTTTGAAATTGAATATTTTGAAACGCACTTGGGCAGAGATCGATACAAAAGCACTCGCCCATAACTATGAATTGATAAAGCAAAAAGCCAATACTCCCATCATAGCGGTTGTAAAAGCAAATGCTTACGGTCACAGCACAAATATTGTTATCCCCGTTCTTGAAAAATGCGGTGCTTCAATGTATGCTGTTTCAAACATTGAAGAAGCGCTTGAATTAAGAGATTTGGGTGTTAAAAAAGAAATTCTTATTTTAGGCTACACACCCGAAAATCTTGCAGGGCTTCTTATTGAAAACGGTATTTCACAGTGTATTTATTCGCTTGAAAGCGCCGAAATGTTTTCAAAGTTCGCCGCTTTGCACGGCGGAAAAATAAAAGCGCATCTTAAGCTCGACACCGGTATGGGACGCATTGGATTTGACTGCAGAGATGAAGAACTCAGCGGTGTTGAAGATGCGATAAAAGCGGCAAAACTAAACGGACTTGGCGTTGAGGGTATTTTCACTCATTTCGCCGTGTCTGACCGCACAGGTGAAACCGAAGATGGTTTTACAGATGAGCAGTTTACTCGTTTTTCAAATGCCGTTTCCGAAATTAAAGCGGCAGGAATAAATCCAAAATATGTTCACGCCTCGAATTCGGCCGCGATTATAAATGATCCCGATAAACATATAAACTGCTGCCGCGCGGGAATTATCCTTTACGGCGCAGATCCGGCCCCATCGGTTACCATTGAAGGTTTAACCCCTGCTATGACACTTAAATCGGTTGTTTCCTTTGTTAAAACGGTTAAAGCAGGCCAAACAATAAGCTACGGCAGAACATATAAAACCGAAACCGATACCAAAATAGCAACCGTTACGATCGGCTATGCAGACGGTTATCTGCGGGCACTTTCCAACAAGGCAGAGGTTATTATCGGCGGAAAACGCGCGAAGATAGTCGGCAGAGTTTGTATGGATCAGCTTTGCGTTGATGTGACGGGAATTGATGTTAAAGAGGGCGATGAGGTCATTCTTTTCGGAAAAGAGCTTACCGCGTCCGAGCTTGCCGAAATTGCCGACACAATAAATTATGAGATTTTCTGCGGTCTGTCAAAAAGAGTGCCGAAAATAAAGGTATAAATAAAGATCAAATTAAAACGCTTAGAAAGGCAAAATTGCTTTTCTAAGCGTTTTTTATTTTATAGCATTTCTTTGTTTACTTTAAATCTTCTACCATTTTTCGTGGCATGACCCCTTTATGGCAC
Source organism: Acutalibacteraceae bacterium (assembly GCA_045642495.1). Lineage (GTDB taxonomy): Bacteria > Bacillota > Clostridia > Oscillospirales > Acutalibacteraceae > UBA737. The sequence continues at coordinate 269 of JAZUJA010000029.1, read as the reverse complement.
AACAAGAACAGTTACAGCGGCAAGAGGATTTGCCCTTCTTTTTGTCTTTCAAAATAATAACAAAAGCTGTAACGGCAATGGCGAGAATACCGGCAGCTGCCGTAATCGTTCCGATATTGTTTGTGATCCGGGTAATCATAGCAAACTCCTTTCCGCTTTTACGAAATCTTTATCTTTTTTGTCAGCTTGGTGGATTCCTTATAGGGACGGACGAGCATCCAAATCATAAATCCGAGCACAATAACTGCGGCAACCATGCCGATAATATT
>JAZUJA010000028.1:0-1707 GCA_045642495.1 Acutalibacteraceae bacterium | reverse complement strand
AAATAAATGATAAAACTATAAAACTTGCTAAAAGCGCGGCGCCGGTTGCCATATAAACAAGAAATTCAGCTAATATTTTAAAATATTCGATCATGTTTTTAACCTCCTTTTATCGTTATTACGATTCTAATTTATATCATTTATTTGAATTTGTCAACATATAAAAAGCCCGCTTTTGCTGCGGGCTGCGCGGGCTTGGTTAATCGTTTCCGGGATATTCAATGCCGAATCGCCGTTTAAAATTCTCACGGCAGGCGCGGGACGCTTTGGAAGATTCAACCGTTAGATCAGGTTTACGCGTTACGCGTTCAATAAAATAGTCCGCTTTTTGCTCTTGTTCAACTATTAACCCGGTAAAAATTTCTTCAATATAAATTTTAAACCCATTGAGTCGCGGTTGGAAGGGATAAAAAAGCCCGTTCAACCATTCATCGAGTCGCGGTGTCGATTCGATCAAATTCCCTTTTTTATCGTATTTAAAATAAGATTCGAATAGGACACCGCCCCAAGGGATTGACGGCTTGCCGGTTGCGAGCGCGTTCATGGCGTTTTTAAATTGAAAGCTTTTATTTTTCATCTGCTGTGGACTCCTGTTCCATATAATCCCACGTCAAGCACCAAAGCAACAAAGACTCCAATTCTCCGCGCGTTTCGTCGCCTTTGATCTCGATTCCGTATTGTTTAACCTGTTCGGCAATTTGCGAATCTTCAAATTTTGACAAGTCGCAATTTTTCCGCAATTCTTCGACCGCTGCGGAATTATCTCCGGAATTTGCGACGGCTTGCACTTTGTCAAACGGTGCTAAAATCTCGATCCGCCCGTCTCCGGTTGCTAAATATATTTTATTTTTCCACACTGTCAACAAACCCAAGAGCGCGCATATCTTTTTTAAATCTCCGCATTAATACCGGGAGTCGTTTTAATAATTTCGCTTTTAATTGTTCGCTTGGTAAAGTTAAAATTTCCTCGCTTGCTTCCGGCCATATTGCGCAAGTTCTCGCACCTTCAAAATCCCGCTTTTTTTCTTTATACCAATCAACCGGAATTTCTTCAATTTCCCATTTTAGAGTCTGTAAAGCTGTTAAAAATTGCTCGGCTTCCTGTAAATTATCAAAAGGGCATTGATACCATTCACAAGGATAACAATTTAAAGTAAATTTAGGGCTATATTCATAACCGCATGATTCTTTTTTATGTTCAATTTTTATAAGCCCTAAATCTTTTTTAAGACTTTTTGAAGCGTTAAGAGCCGTTAAAAATTCCTTGCTAAATTTAAAAACAACCGGGAAATTATCAAATTTTAATCTTAAACCGACTCTTTTAATGTCTCCGGGTTTATGTCCAGTCGATTCACAATTGCTTGCAAGATAAAGAGTGTTTTCTATGTAATACATAGGCTCAAATTCTCCGCATAAATGCCATTTTATCAAGTGCGCAAATTCCGGAAAATGTTTTTTTATTTCATCATGGCAACAACCGCCGAACGTATCAACCCAACGTACATTTTTTACACGTTCAAAGCCGCTTGCGGTGATCGAAAAGGTGTTGTGCCCGTTGTTGCATTCGTCATCGTAACGAATTTTAACGGTAATTTTACACGGTACGCCGTGTTCAGTGTAATTTTTTGTAAATGTTTTAAATTGGGTTTTTATTGTCATGTTTTTAACCTCCTTTTATCGTTATTACGATTCTAATTTATATCATTT
>JAZUJA010000027.1:0-4316 GCA_045642495.1 Acutalibacteraceae bacterium | reverse complement strand
GGTAAGACTACCACCCTGAAGGCCTGCTGCGGGATCCTGCCCTTTGAACAGGGCGAGATTCTGGTGAACGGCCACTCCATCCGCCGCGACCCCATTGCCTGCAAGCAGGTCATTGCCTATGTACCGGACAATCCGGATCTGTATGAGTTCCTGACCGGCCTGCAGTATCTGAATTTCGTGGCAGACATCTACGAAGTCAGCCGGGAAGAGCGGCTGGCGGCCATTGAGAAATACGGCAAGCTCCTGGGGATGACCGATGACCTGAGCCGTCTGATTGCCGAGTGCAGCCACGGCATGCGGCAGAAGATTGCCCTCATCGGCGCACTGCTCCATAAGCCGAAGCTCATCCTCATGGACGAGCCCTTCGTCGGTCTTGACCCCAAGGCATCCCATGAGCTTAAAATCATGATGAGAGAATTCTGTGACAAGGGCGGTGCCATCTTCTTTTCAACCCACGTTCTTGAGGTTGCCGAAAAGCTTTGCGATAAAATTGCAATAATAAAAGGCGGAAAACTTATTAAAACCGGAACTATGGAAGAGGTTAAAGGCGATTCTTCCCTTGAATCTGTATTTCTTGAATTGGAGGAGTGATTATGTTTACAACCCTTCTTAAAAAACAATTTCTTGAAATCAATTCTTCGGTTTTTGCAAACGGAAAAAACGGCAAACCCCGTTCAAAAGGGCAAGCTTTATTTTTAGGATCGCTTTTAATTTTAGCTTTCTTTTCGTTTGGGTTTATGATTTTTCATTTTGCCTCACTTATGGGTGTTTTAATAAACGGTGAAACAGATTGGATATATTTCTCTGTTTTTTCGCTTATTTCAATAGTGCTCGGCGTGCTTGGTTCTGTTTTCAGCTCCTATTCGGCGCTTTATGATGCAAAGGATAATGAACTTCTTTTATCTATGCCTATAAAGCCAATAAAGATTTTATTTGTCAGAGTGATAAGTGTTTATTCGCTTTCGCTAATGTTTTCAGCGATCATTTGGGTGCCTTCGGTAATTTACTATTGGACCGTGTGTGCAATAAATTTCAAAACGATAGTTTTTCCTGTTGTTTTATTGTTCTTTGTTGCGGCATTTGTTACAGCATTATCCAGCGCTTTAGGTTATCTTGTGGCGCTTGTTGCTTCTAAAATGAACAATAAAAATTTCATAACGGTTATTTTTACATTGCTGTTTTTGGGAATTTACTATTATGCGTATTTTAATGCGATAAATTTGATAAACAGATTGTTGTCAAATGTTGATAAATTTGCAAAAACATTCAAAACATATCTTTTCCCGATTTATCACTTGGGACTTGGTGCCTGCGGAAAAACAATATCATTTTTAATTTTTGTTTTGATTTCTATTGCTCTGTTTTTAGCCTGTGTATATGTTCTTTCTATAAGCTTTATTAAAATCGCAACCTCTAACAAAGGCGCTGCCAAAAAGGTTTATAAAGAAAAAGAAGCAAAAGCACAAAGTGCTTTCGCGGCGCTTCTAAAAAGGGAATGGAAACGCTTTATTTCCACACCGATTTATCTTATGAACTGCGGACTCGGACTTATTTTTCTTGTTGCAGCGGATGTTTTACTGCTTATAAAACGAAATGATGTGGCAGGTGTGATGGGATTTATCAATGCCGAAATTCCGTTTGCAAAAGACATTCTTCCGGTAGTTATAGTGGCTGTGGTTTGTATGATAATATCGACGAATGCCATAACTGTGCCTTCGGTTTCTCTTGAAGCAAAAACGCTGTGGCTTATCCGTTCATTACCGGTTAAAACGGCGGATGTTTTGAAAGCAAAACAGGTTTTGCATATCTTGTTCAACGGAATTCCCGCAATAATAACAACATTGATTATATCTTTTGTTTTGGGAATTGAAAGTGAGTATATAATCTATACATCCGTATTCACTTTGGAATATGTATTTTTCAGTGCGGATTTCGGGCTGTATTTAGGCATTAAAAAACCTGTTATGAATTGGACGAATGAAACAGTTCCCGTTAAGCAAAGCGTGGCAATCATTATTTATCTGTTTTCAAACTGGGCATTGTGTTTTGTTTTAGGTTTGGGCGCTTATTTGCTTAGGAACACAATTGCCGTTTCAACGTATTTTTATATTCTTATTGTTTTGTTTGCCATTGTTTTCCGCTTTATTGACAGGTGGATTTCCACAAGCGGAGTAAAAGAGTTTGAAAGGTTATAATTTTCATGAAAGAACTTGAAAAAAGACTTTTTGAAATGGGCGAAGAAAAATATGCTGATTTCCAGTTTAAGCTAACACCGACTGTGCCGCGTGAAGCTTTTATCGGTATCAGAGTGCCGATTTTACGCAAGTTTGCAAAGGCATATTTCAAAGAAGAAGAACATAACCGTTTTTTGAAAGAATTGCCGCATAAATATTATGATGAAAATATGCTTCATGGTCTTTTGATTGAACAAATAAAAGATTTTGATGAATGTGTTGACGAGTTAAACCGTTTTTTGCCATTTGTGGATAACTGGGCGGTTTGCGATATAATGTCACCGAAAATCCTTAAAAAGCATAAATCGGAAACTTATGAACTAATAAAAAAATGGGCGAAATCGGATAAAACATATACCATTCGTTTCGGCGTTGAAATTTTGATGTCACATTATCTTGATGATGATTTCAAACCGGAAGTGCTTGAAATTCCCGCTAAAATAGTATCTGATGAATATTATGTTAATATGATGATTGCTTGGTTTTATGCAACCGCGCTTGCAAAGCAGTGGGATGAAACGATATGCTATCTTGAGGAAAAACGCCTGCCCGATTTTGTGCATAAAAAAACCATCCGTAAAGCGTGTGAGAGTTATCGCATTACGGATGAACAAAAACAATACTTAAAAACTTTGCTTTAAAAAATGAAGGTCCGAAAGATTACTCTTTCGGACCTTTTTTTATTCGGCAACAACATTTTCAAAAACAACCTTTTCGCTGTCAACTTGCGGTCGGCTGATCGTTTCAAGCTCATATTTTGCGGGATAATTTATATTGGCGATTTTGAAGTTTTTGGCAATAAGTGCATCAAAAAAGCAAACAGATGCGCTGTGCTTTTCTTCAGAATGATAATTAACTCCGTCAATCAGTATGTTTTCGCATGTTGTAACATTTGCAGGATCGTTAAATTCGGTATGAATTCCGAATTTGATTTTAGAAACCGAAACGGCATGCTTTCCGCGCTTTCCGACATATATGTTTCGAGCAGTCACATTCTTTGCGGAACAGTTGAAAACAATTGCCGTAAGGGCATTTGAAAATACATTGCTGACATTGATATCGTGCATTTCGCCGTGCTTACAGCGAAGGTGAGCGTTTTCGCCGTTACAGTAGTCGTTTTCGCCGAGCTTAACACATGATGCGGTTCTTAAGAGTTCATTTCTGTCAGGCGTTGTATCAAAAAGATTATTTATGTTTATGTTATAAATTTTTCTTCCCATGTGGCAAAGAAGGCGGACAAGCGCACAATAGCAGTTGAATCCGCGAATATTACTTATGTTAACATTGTAAATATCAGGGGAAAGGTGATCACAATAATATTTTCTTTCAAATGAGGTTTCTTTAACGCCAAGTGCTGTTAAAGCGACTATATCATCACCGGTTTCGCCCTCAATATTTCTTATATCGATATCGTGACATCCAACACGTAAATCTATACCGTCCTGATTTCTGTAAAGATGGGTATTTGATTCTCTGACTGTAAGATCGGTCAACTCATAATGTATGTCTGAAATCACACCGAAAGAACAGAAACAGAAACATAATCCCCACCATCTTTGGTCACGGATTGTAAGATTTTGTATCTTAAAATTCTTTACATTGTGCAGATAAATTGTGAGGTTATTCATTATGTGCGGAAGCGTTGCTTTGATTTCGGGAGGTGTTTTTTCGCGAAGTCCGTTATGCTTTCCACCGTCAAGAACTGACTTTCCGTATCCTATTATTGATATATCTTCCTGCTCACCGTTTGCGGTTTTGCCGATTTCCTCTTGAGAAAGTGAATTTGTAAATATCTGGCAATAAACACCGTCCTCAAGGCGAAGATGAGCATTATCAAGCTCAACACAAAAATGAGAGGGGATAAGAATAGCCTCATCAATTATCCAAACAAAACTGTCGGTTCGCTTATTATATGCAGGTATTTTTATTCTGTTGCATCCGCATTTTACAGCTTCTTCAATAGCGGCTTGAATTGTTTTGCTGTCTGAATCTTTTATGTGATCGTTAGGGCAAATGAATGATTTTTTCATAATATCTACTCCTTTGCTGAAATGATAGCACAATTTTTGCATTAAAGCAAGG
>JAZUJA010000026.1:0-4822 GCA_045642495.1 Acutalibacteraceae bacterium | reverse complement strand
ATTATATTAAAACAAAAAAGTTAAATATTTATTTATAAAATGGGTAAGGATATTAACGGTATATATTTAACATCAATACAAAAATTGTCATTAAAATATAATTTGATAAATCATATATAACATAAGGAGGTATTTTTATGTCCGGAATTGAATTGATTATTGCGTTTATTTTGGCAATTGCACTTATGATTTTGCTTATTTCAAAGTGCAAAGTTCACCCGTTTTTATCAATTATGGGAGTTTCTCTTATATTGGCGCTGATATCGGATATACCGCTTGGTGATATTCCCGCTGCCATAGGGGCAGGTTTTTCCGGCACTTTCTCATCAATAGGCATCGTTATTATTCTTGGAGCGCTTATTGGTAACATCCTTGATAAAACCGGCGCCGCATTAAAACTTGCCGATATGGTTATCAAGCTGGTGGGGGAGAGAAACCCCGAGCTTGCGATAGAACTAATGGGCTTTGTTGTATCCATACCTGTATTTTGTGATTCCGGATTTGTTATTCTAAATCCTATTCGCAAATCTTTGGTTCGCCGTACCGGTACTTCAAGCGTTGCTATGACGGTTGCATTATCTGCCGGCCTTTACATCTCGCATGTATTTATTCCGCCCACTCCGGGTCCTATTGCCGCGGCACAAACGCTCGATGTTGGCGAAAATCTGTTGCTTGTTATGGGACTTGGTTTTGCTTGTTCTGTTTTACCGCTTATTTGCGGACTGTTATTTGCAAAGTTTATCGGAAAAAGAGAAAAATCTGCTGATGAACTTGAACGGCAAAAAGAAGAAGTAAAAACTTATGAGCAATTAGTTGCCGAATACGGCAAATTGCCAAACGGATTCAGCGCATTAGCACCGCTTATTATTCCGATAATTTTAATGGCTCTTTCGTCAATATCTGCAATGGCGGGATGGAATGGTGTTTATAATGATGTTTTGAAATTTCTCGGAACACCGATCATAGCACTTGCGGTTGGTGCGGTTTGTGCAATAGTTTTGTTAGCTCTTGCAAACAAAATGAAAGAGTTTTATAATATTACAAACGAAACCCTTAAAACCGTTGGCCCGATTCTTTTTGTTACTGCCGCAGGCGGCGTTCTCGGAAAGGTTATCGCAGCATCTTCCATGACAACCTATATATCCGATCATGCGAAAGGCTTAAAAGCTGTTGGCATATTTTTCCCGTTCTTGTTGGCTGCGATCTTGAAATCGGCTCAGGGTTCTTCAACTGTTGCAATTACAACAACTGCCGGAATTGTTGCACCCCTTTTGGGAACACTCGGATTTGAATCTCCTGCAAGAATTGCCTTGGTTGTTATGGCAATAGGTGCAGGGGCAATGACGGTATCGCACGCAAATGACTCATATTTTTGGGTTGTTTCAAACTTTGGCGAAATGAAACCGGAGCAGGGATATAAAACTCAGACCCTTTTAACGCTGATTTTGGGGCTTTCCTCAATGGTTGGCATTTTCGCATTGTCGTTGTTTCTGTAAATGAATTAAAGTTTTTTGAAAGGTTCGCAGTTGCGCCCTTGACTATTTCGGGAGGTAAAAAATGAACACTCAGCTTCGAAAACATGTAAATGAGATTGTTGAAAAAGCAATCGCGGCAGTAAGACCCGATGAAGCGGTTGCGCGTGCACTTGAAGGTAAAAAATTCGATGGAAGGGTATTTATAGTTTCCGTTGGTAAAGCAGGATGGCAAATGGCTAAAGCGGCAGGGGAAGTGTTAAAGGATAAAATAACATCAGGCGTTGTTTGCACAAAATACGATCATGTTATGGGAGATTTACCGAATATTACCTGCTTTGAAGGCGGCCATCCCGTTCCCGATGAAAATTCTTTTCGTGCAACAGATGCTGCGCTTGATCTTGTTAGCGATTTAAGTGAAAGCGATACCGTTCTTTTTCTTCTTTCGGGCGGTGGAAGCGCTTTGTTCGAAAAGCCTTTAATTCCCGCGGAGGAATTGCAAAATTTAACAAATGATCTTCTTGCCTGCGGTGCGGATATTGTTGAGATAAATACCATAAGAAAAAGACTTTCGGCTGTTAAGGGCGGTCGATTCGCGAAACTTTGTAAACCGGCAAAGGTTTTTTCTGTTGTTTTATCTGATATTTTGGGCGATTCGCTTGATATGATAGCTTCCGGTCCTGCTGTTGCTGATTCTTCAACCTGTGAGCAGGCTCTTAATATTGTTAAAAAATATAATCTCAATCTTTCAAGTAAAGCAATGGAATTATTAAAAATCGAAACACCCAAAGAGCTTGATAATGTTACAACACAAATAACGGGTTCGGTTCGTGAACTTTGCATTTCTGCAAGTAATGTTTGCAAGGAGCTCGGATACGAGCCGATTGTTTTAACCGATCAGTTATGCTGTCAGGCAAGGGAAGCAGGTAGCTTTTTGGCAAGCGTTATAAAAACTCATTATCAAGATAAAAAATCGCTTGCTTTTTTAGCAGGTGGCGAAACAGTTGTTAAACTTATCGGAAAAGGAAAGGGCGGCAGAAATCAAGAACTCGCTTTATCGGCGGCAATCGGTATTGCAGGAATGAAAGATGTTGCGATTTTCTCAGTTGGGTCTGACGGAACAGATGGACCGACCGATGCCGCAGGCGGTTATGTTGACGGTGACACGGTTTGCGAACTATCAGCTCTTGGGGTATCGGTTGACGACGTTTTGGCGAACAATGATGCTTACTGCGCCCTCGAAAAGACAAACGGACTTATAATCACAGGCCCTACGGGAACTAATGTTAATGATATTGCAATAGCTTTAATTAAATATAATAACTGATAAAAAAAGGTGTCACCCAAATCGGATGGCACCTTTTTATTACATAACATATTTAATTATACAAATTGATTGCAACACGCTGCCTATACAAACAAAAACGTGAAACACAGTGTGCAGATATCTTTTCTTTTCGCCGATTTTATATAAAACAGCTCCTACCGTGTATGCAATACCGCCTGAAAGCAACCACATAAAACCGGATAAACCTATTGCTGCAACGGTTGGTTTAACGGCTAAAACAATACACCATCCGATTGAAATATAAAGGATTATTTCAAGCACCTTAAATTTATTATGATCAATCGCCGTAAAAACAGCTCCTAAAATCGAAAGCCCCCAAACAACTCCGAATATAATCCAAGCAACGGTGGGATTTTCTTTTCTGACAGAAGATAAAAGAATAGGCGTGTAAGTTCCGGCTATCAAAAAATATATTGTGCAATGGTCAATAACCTGCATAACCTTTTTCCCTTTGTTTCTGTTAAGCCCGTGATATGTACTTGAAACGGCATAAAGAAGAATCATTGATGCTCCGAAAATACTTCCCGAAACAACACCCCAGGAGTTATCATGTCTTGCGGCAATGATTACGCAAAAAATCAAAACCGCAATACCTATCGCACCGCCAATAATATGTGTTACCATATTTGCGATATCTTCCCCTTTGGTATAATCAGGTAATTTACTTGTTTTTTTAGTCATATTATCTTTCCTTTCTTTTTTGTTATGCTCACATTATAAGCTTAAAAAGTCAACATAACAAACTACTAACCTTTTTCGTAACTATATTTTGAATTTTGCGCCGGTAGAGAAGGGGAATACCTTCTCTACAAATGGTAGAATTGCCTATGATAAGGCGTTTTTTTAGCATAATGCAAAAATAAAGGACGGCTTTAAAAGCCGTCCTCATTTCATTTTGAGCTATCAGCAGCAACCGTTATTATCGTTGTTACCGCAGCAGCATACGAGACAGAGGATAAGAATCAATACCCATGTACAGTTTCCGCCAAATCCATTGTTACACATTATTAAAGACCTCCTTTTTGTCTTTCATCACATACTATGATTTTTTCTGTTTTGTGTTACTGAAAAAATTTTTCAAAAAAGTATTGACTTTTTCTGACCTTTTAGTATAATTAAAGTCAGAGAAAGTCAAAAAGGAGTGCAGAAAATGAAAATTAGCGATTTAATTACTGCTGAGATTATAAGGATGTTAAGTGAGTCCGATGAAAATACGGCGGAAATTCAAAGAAACACCTTTGCAAATGATATCGGTTGTGCACCAAGCCAAATCAACTATGTTTTATCGTCCCGCTTTACTCCGGAACATGGATATATTATTGAAAGTCATAGAGGCGGCGGAGGATATATAAGAATCCGAAAGGTTGTGACCGATCATTCAAGCGCGATTATGCACATAATAAATGCAATAGGTGATTCTATTGATAAAATCAGCGCAAGAATTGTTATTGAAAACTGTTTGCAGTCCGGCATCATTTCAAAAGAAACTGCCCGTATAACCGAGGCGGCAATGTCCAATAATGTTATGAGATGCATTCCGGTTGTTTTAAGGGATGCGGTTCGCGCGGCAATACTAAAAGAAACTTTGCTTGTTCAAATGTAAGGAGGCAAGATTTATGTTTTGTGAAAAATGCGGAAAATATAAAGCTACAACACATATTAAATCGGTAGTGAACGGTAAAATCACGGAGCTTCACTTATGTGATCATTGTGCTACTCAATTTGATGTGCCCACCGGTGGATTTTCTTTTGATGAAATGCTTTCTTCGTTTTTCGGCGAAACATCTTCCCAAATAGATGAAAAACGCTGTGCTTGTTGCGGAAGTTCTTTTTCGGATATTGCCGAAAACGGAAAGGTTGGTTGCAGCGAATGTTATCTTACCTTTAAGGATGATCTTCTTCCGTATATTCGCCGTGTTCACGGCAGTATAGAGCACATCGGAAAAACATTAACTCAAAAGCCCTTAAAAGAGAATTCACTTGAAACATTGAAAGCCAAACT
>JAZUJA010000025.1:0-2159 GCA_045642495.1 Acutalibacteraceae bacterium | reverse complement strand
CGCTACCAACTGCGCTACACCCCGAAATAATTTATTGCTGACAATTTTAGATTATAAGATATTATGCTTGATTTGTCAAGGAAAAAGGAGAGGTTACCCTCCCCTTTTTTATTTTGCATTGAAAACAAACTGATTATTTTCAAAATCGCATATCACATTGTCGCCATTTTTAACAGATTGATCAAGAATTTTTTCGCTAAGTGCATCTTCAATATCATTTTGAATTTCACGGCGAAGCGGTCTTGCGCCGTAAATAGGATCAAATCCTTTTTCGGCAAGTTTATCGATAACCGCATCCGTAAACTCGATCGAGATATTCAAATTCAAAAGGCGCTTTTTAAGGTTATCAAGCATTTTTACTGCTATCTGACCGATTTCATCTTTTGTCAACTTAGAAAATACGATTATATCATCAACACGGTTTAAGAATTCAGGACGGAATGTGCTTTTAAGTTCACCCAAAACCTTATCCTTAATATCCGCATTATCCTCACCTTGATTATCACCGAAGCCGAAAGAAAGTTTCTTTTCTGTTATAAGGCGGGCCCCGATATTGGACGTCATAATAACAACCGTATTTTTGAAATCAACTTTTCTGCCTTGAGAATCGGTGAGTACTCCGTCATCAAGAATTTGAAGCAACATATTGAATACATCAGGATGTGCCTTTTCGATTTCATCAAAAAGAATTACTGAATAAGGATGTCTTCTTACTTTTTCGGTAAGCTGGCCGCCCTCATCAAAACCGACATATCCGGGAGGAGAGCCAACAAGTTTTGAAACCGTATGCTTTTCCATATACTCGGACATATCAAGGCGAATCATCATATCATCGCTGCCGAACATAGCTTCTGCCAATGCTTTGCACAGTTCGGTTTTACCGACGCCCGTAGGACCTAAAAAGATAAACGAACCAATAGGACGCTTAGGATCTTTAAGACCAACTCTTCCCCTTCTTATTGCCTTTGCGATAGCGGTTACGGCTTCATTTTGCCCGATTAGGCGATTATGAAGCACACTTTCAAGTGAAAGCAAGCGCTCACTTTCTTCACGCGTTAACTGAACAACCGGAACACCGCTCCATAAAGATACTATTTCTGCGATTGTATCTTCCGTTACTTCACCTGAAGTATGGGCGTTTTCCTTTTTCCATTCATCTTTTTTATTTTGCAGTTCATCCGAAAGTTTTTTGCATTCATCACGAAGAGATGCGGCCCTTTCAAATTCCTGAGAACCGATGGCATCATCTTTCTCTGCTTCAAGCTTTGAGATTTTTTCAGAAAGCTCTTTGATTTCAGAAGGCTCTTTGCATCCTGCAAGACGAACCTTTGATGCGGCCTCATCGATAAGATCAATTGCCTTATCGGGCAAAAAACGATCGTTTATATATCTTGAAGAAAGCTTAACTGCCGCTTCAATAGCAGAATCGGTTATGGTTACCTTATGATGTGCCTCATACTTATCTTTTAAACCTTTAAGAATAAGAATAGCATCTTGCTCTGTCGGCTCGGCAACGGTTACAGGTTGAAATCTTCTTTCAAGTGCGGAATCTTTTTCGATATTCTTGCGATATTCGGAAATCGTTGTAGCACCTATCAGCTGCAAATCCCCTCTTGCAAGAGAAGGCTTCAAGATATTTGCAGCATCGGTTGAGCCCTCGGCAGAGCCTGCGCCGATTATCGTATGAACTTCATCAATAAAAAGAATAATATCATCAGATTTTTTAACTTCATCGATAACCGATTTTATTCTTTCTTCAAAATCGCCTCTGTATTTTGTACCGGCAACCATACCGGTAAGATCAAGCGTAATGACTCTTTTATCTTTTAAAATTTCGGGAACATCGCCAAGAGCTATCTTTTCGGCAAGTCCCTCGACTATTGCCGTTTTGCCAACGCCCGGTTCACCGATAAGGCAAGGATTGTTCTTTGTTCTGCGACAAAGGATTTGAATTACTCTTTCAATCTCTTCATTTCTGCCAATAACGGGGTCTATGGCGCCTTTTTTTGCTTCGGCGGTTAAATCTCTTCCAAACTTTTCAAGCGTTTTACCGCCCGATTTTGAGCCGTTTTCCGTCTCTGCATCTAAATTGTTATTATTCGATATATTAGTAGGGTCAATCCCCGATGCTTTTATAGCTTCATTTGTTATTGTTTGAA
>JAZUJA010000024.1:0-28653 GCA_045642495.1 Acutalibacteraceae bacterium | reverse complement strand
ATCCTTTTCAGGTCGTAGAGTTTAAGGAATTCGGATTTTTCGTCAGACAAGGCAAAAACGCAGTGAATACTTTCCGTATTCACGAGTATTTTAACACAGTATGACGGGAAATCCGTTTCCTTAAACCGGATTCGGATAATTTTCGTCAGGCTAGCTTTATTTTTTACACCGTAACTACCTTTTTTATTTTGACAGAGCAGTTGCAATTCTTGAAAAAATCTCTGCACTTGAAACGGTACATTCGCCTTCTTGCATACAAAGCACCGTATATTGGGGATCATCAAAGGGAAAAAATCCGCAAAACCAATTATCATTTATTTCTTTATTTCCATTATATCTGCCGGTCTGCGCGGTGGCGGTTTTGCCCGCTGTTTGTGCAGCATTGCTCTGTGCGGCAATGCCCGTTCCGTTTGTTACAACAAGTTTTAACATATTTTTGAGCATATCTGCCGTGTTTTCAGATAAAACTTTAACCTTGCCGCCTTTTTTATATTTCGTTGCCTTTCCGTCTTTAACAGTTTTTGAAACGACGCTCGGAACATAATATTCGCCGCCGTTTGCGATTGCGTTATAAATATTTAGAACACTTAAAGGGGATAATGAAATTCCGCCCTGCCCTATTCCTAAATTTGCGGTTTCGCTTTTTGTTAAAACCGATTTGGGACTTGGAATATTGCCCTTACTGACAGAATAGTTATCAGCGATATCAAAGCCGACACCTAAGTTAAACTCTTTAGCTTTCTTATATATTTTTTCATAGCCTAAATTTTGAGCAAGATTATAAAAATAGCAATTACACGAATTTGCAAGAGCGAGTGATAAATCCTGCATACCGTGGCCTTCTCTTTTATGACAATTAAATTTTCTGCCCTCTATTTCACAAAAGCCTTCACAATCAAAGGTGAAATCACTTAATCCGTTTTCAATAGCCGCAGCGGCAACGCACGGTTTGAAAACAGAGCCGACACTATATGCCATTAAAGATTTATTAACAAGCGGAGAGTTTTCATCATCAAGAGAAAGCGAAACATTATCGGGATCAAAATTCGGAGCTGATAGAAGCGATAGTATTTCACCGGATTTTGAATCGCAAACAATAACGGTTCCGTCTTTAATATCCGAACATAATTCTTTAACGCGCTTTTGAATATCAATATCAATAGTTGTTATAACCGCACAAGATGGATTATTTCCCTTTATTTCGGGATCGATGCCTAAAAGAGTTCTTCCCTTTCCATCGATTGCAAAATGCGCAGTAACACTTTTTTCCCGTGATAGCAAATCATTATACGCAAGGTTTAATCCGCTTATTCCGACGCCTTTTGCGTCAATATACCCGAGAAGATGAGATAGGTCTTTTGTTTTGAATGATGAATAAGCGCTGAAAATCTTAACACCTGCACATTCAAACGGTTTAATAACCTTGCAAACAACCGGTTCCCCTTTTTTTAGCTTTGATATTGCATCTTGTTTTTCATCTGAAACGGCATAAGAATTCAAAGCGGTTATTGCGGCATCGCTTGGAATTGCGGCGGCATAAGTTTCTTTAAGCTCATTTGATAAGCTTAACATATTTCTATCAAGAATAAGTCCGCGCGTATCACAAACTTTAATAACCTTTTCGTTTGGTGAATATTTTAATGTTGAAACAGAAATCACCCTTAACGCAGTGAACAAAAAAAGGCAACAAAGCAATATGAACAGAAAGCAAATTCTAACATGACTTATTTTATTATAATTATTCATATCAAAAGTGTTGACTAAATACATAAAAATATACAAAAAAAACACCTGCCTTGCGGCAGGTGCCTTTTATTAAAAGTTATCTACAGATTAAACTGCGGGAACTTCGTATTCAGGATCAACAAGCTGACCTACAACTGCTGTAAACTCTTTGCCGTTAACCTGAGTTCCGTCAATGAGTGTAAGAGTTGCGAAGATTGTTATATCCTTTGCATAAGAAGCAGCTGAAACTGTGAGTGTGCAGCCGAATACATAAGCAGTTTTAGCAGACTTATCAGGAGCATTGATAAGAACTGTTTCACCGTCAGCATCAACGATTGATGTGTAAACGGTTGTGCCTGTGTAAATCTTAGTTACACCGTTCATTGTGATGGAGATGGAAACTTCGCTATACTTCTCAAGTGCATCAACACCGGTGAAGAATACGAGCTTAGTTTTGCCTTCGCCAACATTTTCAGCAGACTTAGCAACTGTTATATCAAGCATATCCTTATAACCCTTAGCTTCGGTGATCATTTCGCCTGCGCCATCGAGTTTTTCTTCAAGGAGTGCTTTTTCCTGGTTAGTAAGCTCATTGGTTGCATCATAGATAGTTTCATAGTTTGAAATATCTTCTGCAGCAAGAGCTTTATCATCAGGAGCGATTGTATCATAAGCTGTCTGTGCATTTTCTTCTGCAGCCTTAGAGAAGATGATGATATTGAATCTATCAGCAGCTTCTTCTTCGGAAACATCGAAGTTTGCAACATTGTTAACATTAACATTGTTGCCGAGTGTTGCAACATCAGCATCAACGATTACGCCGTAGTTGGACTTATATTCAGCAGCAATAGTAACAGAACCGCTAAACTTATCAAGAACGAGTATGCCTTCCACGTTTGAACCCTTGGTGTAATCTTCGATAACAACAGAATCAGTAGCGGTCATAGTGCCGTTATTGTAAATGCCGGGAACTTCTCTGTGAGATGTGCCGTTTGTGATAGAGGTTGTGCCGGAAAGAACAGCAACAGAACCTGTATCGACAAACATATTGCCGCCGAGACCTGCTGCATCGGGATCTTCACTTGTTGCAGAACCATCCTTAACCTGAGTGTTAACAAGAGTGATCTGCGGATTGATTGTATCTTCACCGGAAATCCAAGCCTTGTAAATAGCGATGTTACCGCCGCTTGTTGCAGCACCGCCGGTGATTACACAGTCTTCAAAATATGCTTCTCTATAAACGAATACGTTACCGCTTGAAGAATCGGACTTACCGTTTTCAATAGTTACATTCTTGAAGTAAGATGTTTCGCCGGTCTTATCGCCGCCATTGAGCCAGAGGTTACCACCCTGGAGTGATGCATAACCGCCGCGGAATGTACCGCCGGTGATTTCATAAGTTGCAGAGCCGTTAACGTAAAGTGTACCA
This sequence comes from Acutalibacteraceae bacterium, assembly GCA_045642495.1. Lineage (GTDB taxonomy): Bacteria > Bacillota > Clostridia > Oscillospirales > Acutalibacteraceae > UBA737. The sequence continues at coordinate 25,499 of JAZUJA010000024.1, read as the reverse complement.
CCCTGACGGCAGGTTGCTACATCAGATGTACCGTCGATAAGACCGCCATCCATTATAAGCTTACCAACAATATAGAGGTTAGGACCAACTTTACCTGTACCGGATACGGGAGAATTGTTTACTTTACCGCCACGAACGATAACGCCATCGTGGATATAAAGTGTTGCATTAGACGGAAGATAGATGTTACCGCCGTTTGAATTTCTTGACTCACCGTCTTCAACAACGGTTTTGCCGTTAAGACGAATTTCGCCGAATGAAAGAGGAGCAGCTGTAGGATGGCTTCCGCCGATGTTACCGCCTTCAGTCTTAGAAGAACCGCCCTTTACTGTACAATCAGTAAGATCAATAACAGCTGTGTGAGGAGCTAAGGGATTGCCACTAGCATCAACACTGGCTTTATTGTTATTATAATCGAGAGTTAAGAAGATTGTACCGCCGATCTGATCAACTTCACAACCGGTGAATATACAATTATTTGCAGTAAGGGTTGAAGTGTGCCATACAGCAACTGCACCGCCCTGGTATGCCTTTGCACCGGATACCTGACAGTTAGTCATTGTAACAGATACAGCAGAGCCCCAACCAACGCAGATAGAACCACCGGATCTTGCAGTACCGTTTAAGAACTCAGTATCGGTTACAGTGCTATTTTTCTGATAGAAGTAAACGTTACCGCCCTGTGCAGAACCTGCTGAGTAAAGACTATCAGATTCAATAGTACCGTTATTGATGTGAGAACCGCTGATAGTTGCAGCTGCTCTTGCATAAATGTTACCGCCCTGTCCATAAGCGCCGGTGTGAGCATTGATATAGCCGTTTTCAACAGTGGAATCGGTGATATTGAGTGCGGCATAAGCATAAATGTTACCGCCGTTGGAATATGCACCGTCAGCACCCTTGAATGCAGAAGATGTTGTGTCAACTGAACCGCCGGAAACAGTAGCATTATTAAGGTTTACAGTACCTACAGCAAAGATGTTACCGCCCTGAGCGATCTTAGCAGAGGAAATAACCTTACCGTCCTTAACAGTTGCATTTTCAACGGTTACACCGCTTGAAGAATGAATGTTACCGGCCTGAGCATTGTTAGCAGTAGCGCCTGCGGTTACTACACCGTCTTTAACAACGCCGCCGCGAACATAAGCGGTATAACGGGAGAAGATGTTACCTGCTATTGCACGACCTTCGCCGTTCTGGGTTACCTTACCGCCCTGAACAGTACCGCCATACATATAGAAGTTGTTACCGCAGTTGATTGAACCGCCAACTGCAAAACCAACACCGTTATCGGTTACATCACAACCGTTAATTGTACCGCCATATACGAATATATCTGTTGTAGATCTAACAGCACCCATTGCAACGCCGTTACCAATGTTGTTAAGATTTACACCATCAGCATACTTAACAGTTGTTTCACCGTTTACAGTACCGCCGGTGATTGTACCGCCGTAAATCTTAACCTTGAAGTCGCCGTGAATTACCTGGCCAACGTTAAGCTTAGAGCTTGTAACACCGGAGCAATCAACTGTGCCGCCATAAAGAGCAAAGGAAGATGTGTTCTTACCGCCAAACATGAATATACCGGAATCAGTAAAATCGGAATGAGTTAAAACTACTGAACCGCCGCCTACTGAATCACAGATAGAGAAGTTAACGTATCCATTGTTGATGGAGAACATTCTTCCGCCATTTCTTTTAAGTTTGTGACCGTTAAGATCAATATGAACCTCGTGAGGTGTTTCTGCAGTGCCTGCAGTGAATGTTACCTGAGAAGAAATGGTGACATCCTTTGTGAGATATACATAACCTGCAGTGCTTGCGGTGATTGACTCAACGCCGGTCCAAACCTGATCAGCGCAAACGTGGGTTTCGTCATTTTTAACGCCCTCGCTATTGCCGCCGCATACGCAAGCAACTCTGCCTTTAACAAGTTCAAGATTTGCGCCGTTAACAACAACAGAGTAATCTTTGTTACTTGAATGGAAGAAGGTTTTGCATCTTGCAGCATCAGCAGCATCAGCAAATGTTGCGAATGCCCCCTCTTGGAATGCTTTGTCATAGTACATCGTTATATTGATGTCAGCACCGTCTTCAAGATTGGAGAAGGTATAGTTTCCGTTTGTAAACTGACCGGTACCGAAGAAGAGGCCCTGACCGCTATTCATAACCGGTTTGCCTGAAATAGAAGCACGGGTATTAGCACCGCTTGCTATAACAGAACCCAAAATCGTCGGGTTGCCGGAAATTGTAAGCTTAGGTGTGTTCGTGGGCATGGAAATAGATGAACCTGAAGCGTTATCAGAAAGGGGTGTACCCCTTTTGCCCTTGTTAATATAACCGCCGGTGATAGTAAGATCACTGGAGTTCTGATTAAGAAGGATCTGACCGCCGTCGTTTGAAGCTTCGCCGTCAAGAATCTCACCGCCTGCGATAAGAGCCTTACCGCCGAACCACATATTACCGCCGTTACCGCCGGTTGTGGTGGGTGTACCTGATTTAACATAGGTCTGCTTATCAACATGACCGTGAGAAACGGTACCGCCATACATATTAAACTTAGACATGCCGGTTGTGTTGGTTACAACAGCAACGTTACCGCCATCGCAAGCTACACCGTCTTTAATAACGCCGGCGTACATATTAAAGCAAGCTCTTGAAGCAGCGGAAATACCAACGTTTCCGCCCATGTGTTCAGCAGCTGCTGTTTTTTCAGTTGCGGTGTTGAAGCATTTACCGTTTTTAATAACGCCGCCATACATATTAACAAGACCGTCAGTATAAAGTGAGCCGCCGTAACGAGCGTTAAGAGCGTTTTGACCTGCAGCGTTGTTATCAACGGTTGCACCGATGATTGTGCCGCCGAAGATGTTCATATCGCCATAAGTGCTAACAGAAACGGCACCGCCGTTAGATCCGGTTGTTGTTCCGGCAGCAGAAATAGTACCACTATAGAAGTTAAGGGTTGCTTTGCGCTGAACGCCGTTTTTATCAAGCTGAGTAAGAAGAGCGATAACAGAACCGTTGACATTGTATTCTTCAGCAGGACGGGTAATCAAACCTGTCTGCTCAGCAGAACAGTCGCAGATATTCATGGTCTGATCCCAACCATATGTAATATCTTTGCCCTCAGGAGTTTTACCATTTGTGCCGCAATAGCCCAAAGCGATTGCACGCTTTTTGGTTGCTGCAGTTACGGTATGACCGTTAAGGCAGATGTTTGCGATGTTCTCTTGCTCATATACAGGAGAGCCCTGAACAGTAAGAGTGATATCTTCTGCGAGATAGAAGCTACCCTGAGTGGGGAGCTGACCTTTGACAGAATACTTACCGTTGGTTACATCATCCTGATAAAGAGGAGTGAACTCGATTTCATCATAGTTTTCTTCAGAATCCTCAGCAGGGAGGTTTTCTGCATTAACTATAATTTTATGTTTGTGAGTTTCGCCTTCATTAGCTGAGGGCAAGGAAGCTTTTACAGGAGTAACAAGTGTTGAGACTTGCTCTTCTGTTTCTGCAGCTTTCGGGGCAGAATCCGTGTCGTCCGCAAAAGCAACTGATGTGTAAAGGCAGGTGAACATCGAGAGAACGATGGTTAACGCAACCAATACAGACAATGACTTTTTAAGACAAAGGGTTATTGTTTTTTGCATTTAATTTGCTCCTTTCAATGTAAAATAGGCATAATAATCCCTTGTATTGATTATAATATCATTTGCATAAAAAGTCAATAAAATTTTATCCAATATTATAACTTTTCAACATATTTTACTAACATATAATCTTGTTAGTTAATTATTAACAAAATACTATATTTTGTTTATTGCAGATTAAACAATCAATTAAAAATTTCAATAAAAAATATAAAAAAGCAGTGGGGTTAACCACTGCTTTTTTAAGTTTTTGGACATCAAACAATGCCGAAATCGGACTCATCGTCACCATCAAGATTGCCGATATTACCAATACCGTCGGAAGTGATAAAGGTTACATCAAGTCTTAAAAGAAGATTTCTTTTTATACCGTAAACCACAGTTCCGTCATTCAAAACAACATAGGAATAAACCGTTGCGTTCTTACCGATTTCACGGTTGGGAATAATATAGGTGCCATAGAAAAGTTTTGTTGAAATATCGGACCATGTTGACGGAGCCGAGGTCATATCCTCGCCGTTATTCTTAACAGAATCGTAAACTGAATAGGTTGTGATCTGCGCCTCAATATCGGGAAGATCAACAAAGAAGCCGACCTCTTGATACTGTGAAGGATCATCAACCGTTGAGAAGAGAGCAAAACCGCCATCGATCTCAACTGCTCTTGTATCAAGCATATTCATATACTTTTCAGCATTTGCTTTAAGAGCTGCATAACCGCCGGAAACGCCGCCGGAAATGACAAGCTTATCGACATACGACTTAACATCATCGGAGAGAGTGTTAAATGCTGATTCGGAAACGATAACCTGGCTTGCGTTTTTCAAAGTAACCTCAGTTATCATTGAGCCGTTTTCTAAAAGATAACCGTTGATGAACGCCTGAGCGGCTGAAATGAATCCCTGCTCTATCGAATGAGCTGCCGCAAAGAGTGCCGCTGCGCTTGCGCCGAGCTTTTCATCAATTTTCTCTTTAAGTGCGGTTGAATAACCGTTCCAAACCGCCTCTGCACTGAGAAGTTGCTTATAATTTGAAGCATTTGCGCTTGTTATGATTTCTTCATCAATCTTCAAATAATTATTTATAAACTTCTCGGCAAGAGGATCAAGATCACTCTTTATGATCTTTGCATCTCCAATGAGTTTATCAACACTTACACCGAGCGAAGCATTTACCCTTGCCTTAACCTCTGCATCAAGAGTGTTCCAAACCGATTCACAGCTAATGATCTGATCATAGTTTTCATCGGTTGCGGCGGTTATGGGCTTAGAACCATCGGTTAAATAATCGGTTATAAACTTTTGAGCATTTGTGGTATATCCGTTATCTATCGCCTTGGCATCTGCAATAAGCTTTGAAACATCTGTATTTGCAATTTTATCTACATAATACTTAACACTTTCGGAAAGAGCGACATAGGTTGTTTCGATTGAAAGAATATGCTTATAATTCTCTGCGTTTGCTTCGGTTATTACCGATCCGTTATATTTAAGATAGGTGTTTATAAATTCATTTGCTTTATCAGCATCTTTAACAACTTCCTTTGCGGAGGAAATAAGCTCGGATACATTTTTATCGCCGTCGTTTTCAACGAGAATGCTTTCGGCAATCTGCTTTTGAGTTGCGGTTAGTGAATTATAATATGTTTCACTTGATGCAATCTTAATTGCATTATCGAGAGTTACAGATGTTTGAACAACACCGTTTACCGTAAAGTAATCCTGAATAAACTGTTTTGCAACAGAATAAACACCGGCATTTACGGTTACAAGCGGAGTTTTATCAGTGCTTGAGGTATCATAGTACATACCGAGAGATGCCTGAGTATCGCACTTGATATACTTTCTTGAAGCCTCGGGAACATCTTCACAGATAACCGACTCTTCAACCGGGGTTATAACAACATTTGCACCCTCGGTAAGTCCGCCATCACCGATCTTGAAATAGTTAACATTATCAACACATAAGTTATATCCCTTATTGCCCGCAATTATCGGATTGCCGGAAATAACAAGGCGATTATCATAAGAAGTGGATACTGCGCGAGTGTATTTTGTGCTGGTGGATACAACACGGACGCCGCCTGCATAGTATCCGGAAGGAACGACAAAGTCTTCATCATCCGTTATAGTACCGCCGGTAATAGTGAGCGCGTTTTCCATAGCCTGATTCCATACGCAGAAGTTACCTGCGCCTACGCCGGTTGATCGCTTAACGGAAAGACCGTTTTTAACAACGCCGCCGCTCATATATACCTTACTTGAAGGACCGTTCAAGGTTATATTTCCGCCGTAAGAGTTTGTTGCTACACCACCGGAAATTTCGCCGCCGTAAATATAAAGTGTTCCGTTAACGAAGAAGTTACCTGAATGGCCGTGGCCGTTATCCTCAGATCTTGTGAGGGCAACACCGTCCGTTACCTTTCCGCCGTAAATATAAGTTTTAGAACCGCTTGACATATAAACGTTACCCGCAATACCGTGAACCACGCCGTTTGTTATAAGACCGTCACGAAGATAGGTAGAAGCGGCATTCAACATATAGATATTACCGCCATAGCATGTAACATCCTTAGAAAGATCGGCAGTTTCGCCATCCTGAATAATACCGCCGCTGATATCAACCGTAGCTTCATCGCTGTAAATCGCGCCGCCGCGATAAGCTATACCACCGATGATTTTACCGCCATACATATAAAGTTTTGCTTTATAAAGGAGTACGGCACCGCCGGCAGGTTGCTCGGATTCAACATTCGCATCATTTTGAAGTCTTAAATTATATGCGTTTAATGTTCCGCCGTAAATATTAACTCTTGCAGAAGATGTATTACCTGCAAAGATGATACCACCGCCGCATTTGGGGATACCCGTTGTTTGTCTTGAGCGTTTATTTATATCGGAGCCTACGGAAACACCGCTTGCGGTTACACCGCCGGTTTCATCATCGGAGCAATCGGTAAGGTTTAATGTTCCTAACTGAACATTGAATACACCGATATTTTCCGCAGTAATCTGATGACCGTTATAGCAAAGGGTGAAGTTTCCGGCAGAAGTGTTATAAGTTGTAACAGCAGAAACCTCAACATCGTTTTCAAGATAATAGTTACCGGTGGTTGATCTTAGGGTAGTTGTTGGGTTGAAAAGAACATTTGTATGAGTTTTACAACCGAATGTTCCGCACTCTTTACAGTGATAGTGACCGGTTACAACCGTGCAATCCACCTTTTCACCCGAAGGAGTTGTTGCAACAAAGTCTAACTGTTTACCGCTGGTGGTTTTAGAAGTTATAACACCGGCAGAAGAAAGAGTTATATATGTGCTTGCGCTTCCTTTAAGAGCAAATGTTGTGCCTGCAGGGAAATCAGATGAAACATTAAGCGTTGAACTCAGCGGAATGCTGTAATGACGGTAACCGTCAGAATTATGACCTCTGTTCCATGTGCCTGTTTCAGTGGGACTGCCCTGGCGGGAAACAGCCGGAATAGGATCGGTTGTTGTGTCTTCATCCGTAGAAAGGGCGAGATCGGAGCCGCTCTTTACAACATAGAGGTTCGGCAAGTTACTGTAAAAATACTTTCTGTAAGCCGCACCGTTTATTGCAAAAGGATCAGATGTGCCTGACGTGAGCGAAGTCGCGCTGCCGAGTGTAACACCGATTGAAGCACCGCTTGAAAGTGAACCTACATTTATTGTTTTACCCGTTTCAAGATAAAGGTCACAATAAGTAAAGGTTGTTGTTGCAAGGTCAAAGTTATAGGTGAATGAATCAATATTATTCTTGATTTTTGCGTTGCCGGAAATGGTCATACCGGAGGTTGCGCCTGAAAGATAAACGCCGCCGCCATAGAAACCTGTCGGGCGGGAGAAGTTTGCACTATCGGTAATCGTACCGCCGGACATCGTAAATGCATCAGCAGGAGCTGTATTCCAGATATAAACATTACCGCGATGATTTATTTTTGAAAGACCGTTTCTTATTGTACCACCGGTCATAATAAACTTGGAATATGAACCGTTTATGGAGAAGTTACCGCCACCGGTGCTGTTTGCAACACCCTTTTCAACAATACCGTCTTCCATACGAACAGTACCCAGAACAAAGATGTTACCTCCGTGACCGTGAGTTGAGGAAATCTTTTCGGCAACACCGCCTACAATATTACCTCCATAGATATTAAGCTGTGTATAGCGCGGAACACAGAAGTTACCACCGATACCGTAAACGAAACCGTTTTGAACAGTACCGTCATAGAGATTGAAGGTTGCGGCGCCTTCTGTTCCGGAACCGTTAAGATAAACGTTGCCGCCGCGTTCATTTGTTGTTTTGCCGACGGTTGTTCCGTTTTCGATAACACCGCCATACATATTAAATACAGCATTATATTCAAGAGAAACGCATCCGCCGAACCTTGCGGTAACACCGTTTGTTATAGTACCGCCGTTCATAATAAAGGTTTTGCCGTTATCTACATAAAGGCATCCGCCCTCAACAGTTGCTTCACCGCCGGAAATAGTACCGCCGGAAATAGATGCGTTTTGAGAATTGATGTGAACAGCGCCGCCTGCGGTTGAAACTGTTCCGCCTTCAACTGTGCCGCCGATCATTGCGAAGGTTCCGCCGTTTGAAGAAACAGAACCGCCTTTTACGGCACTACCGCCGCCGATTGTGCCGCCCGATATAACCAAGTTACCTTCGGAATAAACCGTGCCGCCCAAGGTTGCGGTGCCGCCCAAAAGCTCGCCGCCGAGCATATTAAATGTTCCGTTTGCACCAACAAAGACTGCTGTGCCGTTTGCACTGGTAACATTTGAAGCATTGATTTTAGCACCGATATTTGAATAAGTGCCGTTTGTAACATTGATTATTGCCGCGTTATCGGAGATGGCTGAAACGGAAGAAACAAAGCCTTCACCGTCTAAGCAATCGCCGATCTTAACATTTGCGTTTGCATTATTAACATCATAAGCGCCGTTTGCATTTGAAGAAGTAACCTTATGACCGTTAAGACAGATAACAACATTTGCGGCAGATGAAACCGTTTGAACCGATGAAAGGTTTACATCTTTTGTGAGATAATAGTGACCTTCGGTTGTGGGGAGAGAATTTGCGGAAGTCCAAGCGGTATAATTTACAGCCTGACCGCCATCTGTGCAGTTAACTTTTCCGCAAGTGTCACAATGAATATGATCATCAACTGAAACATAGCAGGAAGCAACACCGCCAACCGTCATAAGAGCATTACCGTTATTTCTTATAGCGGAGATTTTGCATGTTCCCTTGCCTACTGCGGTTATAACACCGTTTTGGTCAACAGTTGCAACGGAAGGATCACTTGTTACCCAGTTAACGTTTGTTGTGTATTTGAAACGGGAAAGGTTGCTATCACCATAATTTTGTCCGAGGTTATAATCGAAATTATCAACATAACTATAAAGTGTGCTGCCGTTGGCATTTTTGATGGCTTTGGTTGAACCAACCGACATAGTGTATGTTTCATCCTCATAAACCATATCGTTAAGAAGGTCGTTAGTGTATCCTGCCATGATTTCGGCAGTACCCTGCTCTGTCTTGGTGATATCTGCTTCATAGCAGGTATAAAGGTGACCGTAAGCTGAAGGAAGATAACCGTCACGACCGTTAGAATATGCAAATACCATGGTCATTTTGCCCGGAGTGTTATCCTGAACAAATTCGCCGTTTGTATCAAAAAGCTCGCCGGGGAATGTTGAGAAGTTAACATCACCTATGGTGATTGCATCAAGCTCATAAGTATAAGTTTTGCCCTCGTTTGTTTTGCGTGAGCTGATATTGCTTGCATTATAAGGACTTTGAACAATTTTTGTTATCTTGTCATTATGCTGCTGGAACGCAAGACCCATCTTTGTGACAAAACGGTTACGGTTTGTCTGGGTAATGGAATCAACAATATTTGATTCGGCATACTTTCCGGTTGTTAAAGAAGCGTTTTTAAGAATAATACCGTTATAACGAAGGGTTGTGGTTGAAGAAGTTGTTGGAACATCCTCTTCAATAACCTGATGCATAAAGTCGGTAAATGTTTGAGGAGTATATCCAAGTGTTGTTAAATAGCCGAGATAGGTTGCATCATAAGTATATGTTCCTGCAACGATTTTCTTAAAGTTATAGGCAGTAGAGTTCCAAATCAAATAAATCATACGCGCCGCGGCGGTTGTTGCTTCGTCCTCGGGGGCATGATAATTGCCGACAAGGCCGACCTGACGCGTTTTAACTTTTCCGCCGTTTGCACGCTGGAAAAGATTTTGAGTGAATGCTTTTTCAACGAACTTGGTCATTTCTTCGCCCCAAATTTTTGCGGCGAGATACTTTGTTTGAGCGGAAGAGTTTGAACCGCTGGAAGTGGAATAAACAGTGCCGGTGTAGGTCTTCTTTGCTACATCATCATATTCATTTGTCTTTTTTATTCCTTCACCGGATATGCCGGAAGCCGGGTTTATATTACCTGCGCCGCCGGTGTGATAAGCAACGCGGTAAGAAGAAACAATAGAGCTTGCGGCAAGAGATTTTTTAAGAGCGCCTACTATATCGGAAGAGAATACGGTGCCGTTATTAGAACCTGTTCTATGCGGGTGAACGGCAAAGTTGCACATAAGAATATTATTATTATCGGAACGGTTAAATCTAACCATCTGCAAAGTTGCATCAGCCTTAGTTGTATGACCGGTGATCAAAGCAGAATCGGATTCCCACATTCCCGATTTCTGATTATAATACCAAGAACCGTGGTTATCGGTTTTAACGATATTATTGCCGAGATAATCCTGAGCGGAAGTTGTATAGTTACGAACAAAGTTGAGAACATTGTTTCCGTTATTATCAACACATTCAACCGATGCTACCGACATATCGCAGGGGCGCATATCGCGGACTGCTTCTGCGGCGGTATTTGTAGCCTGCTTAACAAAAAAATCAATATAAGCGTTAACATCATCCTGATACTCAATAATGGTTGAGCTGATATCAGGACCGGAGTGAGTATGAGAACCGGAAGCGATTACTCTGTCACCGGAAACGCCAACCTTTGAAAGAACGCTGGCACGCAAAGGAGCAAGCATTGTGCTGATACCGATAAGGTCGTTAGAACTGAAAAGAACAATACTGCCTTCTCCATCCATGATAGCAACCCATGTTGTCATAAGTTCCATTTCATATTTAGAATCGGTGTTTGTTCTGTTGCCGATACGGTTTGAAGTTAGACCGTATCCTCCCATAGGAAGCTGCAAACTTTTATCGGGCATAATACTGCCCGTTGCATAACCAACATAAAGCTGACCATCACTTAAAGGATAGTTTTCTTTAAGGTTATTGATGAATTCTTTCGAAAAGACGGGACCTGCCGCGCTTATCATAGGAATTCCCGCAAGAACCGATGCAACAATGCAAAGGCTCAGCACAAAAGCAAGAAGCTTTTTGGAAATGTGAGTGATTTTTTTCATAAATATTCCCTTCCGTTCAGCAAAATTCGATTTATAAAAATAAACAAAATTCGCATATAATAATTCAATGTTATTATACAACTTATATATCTTATAGTCAATGATTTTTGAAAGAAAATAATGTTAAAAAAATGTAAATAAAAAAATGCCGAAGGCTTTCGCCTTCGGCAATAAGAATCGCAAATAATATATATTATTCGTTAACCTTTGTAACAACGCCGGAACCAACAGTTCTGCCGCCTTCACGGATAGCAAAACGGAGGCCTTCTTCAATAGCGATAGGAGTGATGAGTTCAACATCCAACTCTACGTTATCGCCAGGCATGCACATTTCAGTGCCTGCGGGAAGAGATACAACACCGGTAACGTCAGTTGTTCTGAAATAGAACTGAGGACGATAGTTGTTGAAGAACGGAGTATGACGGCCGCCTTCTTCCTTGGTCAATACGTAAACCTGACCATGGAACTTGGTGTGGGGGTTGATTGAGCCGGGTTTGCAGAGAACCTGACCACGCTCAACTTCTTCACGGCCAACGCCACGGAGAAGAGCACCAACGTTATCGCCAGCCTCACAGTAATCGAGAGTCTTGCGGAACATTTCCATAGAAGTAACAACTGTCTTCTTTCTTTCTTCAGTAAGACCGATGATTTCAACTTCTTCGCCGGCATTAAGAACGCCACGCTCAACACGACCGGTAACAACTGTACCACGGCCGGAAATTGTCATAACGTCCTCGATAGGCATAAGGAACGGAAGATCAGCTTTACGATCAGGAGTGGGGATGTAGCTATCAACTGCATCCATGAGTTCCTTAATCGGAGCATAAGCCGGATCATCAGCGTTATCGGGAGCTTCGAGAGCCTTAAGAGCAGAACCCTTGATGATAGGAGTATCATCGCCGGGGAATTCATACTTATCAAGTGTTTCACGTACTTCCATCTCAACGAGGTCGAGAAGTTCAGCATCGTCAACCTGGTCAACCTTGTTCATGAAAACAACGATTGACGGAACGCCAACCTGACGAGCAAGAAGAAGATGTTCCTTAGTTTGAGCCATAGGACCATCAGTTGCAGCGATAACGAGGATAGCACCGTCCATCTGAGCAGCACCGGTGATCATGTTCTTAACATAGTCAGCGTGTCCGGGGCAGTCAACGTGAGCATAGTGACGAGCGTCAGTTTCGTACTCAACGTGAGCGGTGTTGATTGTGATACCACGTTCTCTTTCTTCAGGAGCCTTATCGATGTTTGCATAATCCTCAAACTGAGCCTGACCCTTGAGTGAGAGATACTTTGTGATTGCTGCTGTAAGTGTAGTCTTACCGTGGTCAACGTGGCCGATAGTACCAATGTTAACATGCGGCTTGCTACGTTCAAATTTTGCCTTTGCCATTGTATTTTCCTCCTTAAAACTTTAAAAGGTATATTACCATAAATTATTTTAACAAATTTTATGCCAAATTTCAAGTATTATTTGAAACCGGGACTTAATTTTCCTTAGAACGTGTAGAAATGATCTTTTCTGCTATGCTCTTCGGAACTTCCTTATAGCCGAAAGGCTCCATAACATACTGGCCTCTTCCCTGAGTTTTGGAACGAAGGTCGGTTGCATATCCGAACATATCGCCAAGCGGAACGCGAGCATTGATCTGTTTAAGACCCGAACGATCTTCAAAGCCCTGGATTTCGCCACGACGAGAGTTAAGATCGCCGATAACATCGCCCATATATTCTTCAGGAACGATAACAGTAACCTTCATGATAGGTTCGAGAAGAACGGGGCTTGCAAGTCTGCATGCTTCCTTGAATGCCATAGAACCGGCAATCTTGAATGCCATTTCAGAGGAGTCAACCTCGTGATAAGAACCATCATAAAGAGTAACCTTAACGTCAACTACAGGATATCCTGCAAGAACACCGGCCTGCAACGAACCCTGGATACCTTGGTCAACAGCGGGGATGTATTCCTTCGGAATAGCACCGCCGGTAACGGAGTTAATGAACTCATATCCCTTGCCTGTTTCATTAGGCTCAACTATGATCTTAACATGACCGTACTGACCGGAACCACCGGACTGACGCTTATACTTAGTTTCATGGTCAATCTTCTTGAGGATGCTTTCTTTATATGCAACCTGAGGAGCACCAACATTTGCTTCAACCTTAAATTCACGAAGAAGTCTGTCAACGATGATTTCAAGGTGAAGTTCGCCCATGCCGGCGATAATTGTCTGGCCTGTTTCCTCATCGGTATAGCATTTGAAAGTAGGATCTTCTTCAGCGAGCTTAGCAAGCGCAATGCCCATCTTTTCCTGACCGGCTTTGGTCTTGGGTTCGATAGCAACACGGATAACAGGCTCGGGGAAGTTCATTGATTCGAGAATGATCGGATGCTTTTCATCGCAGAGAGTATCACCGGTGGTGGTATTCTTAAGACCAACTGCAGCGGCGATATCACCGGGATAGCAGGTTTCAAGGTCTTCTCTGTGGTTTGCGTGCATCTGAAGAATACGACCCATACGCTCTCTGTTAGTCTTAACAGAGTTATAAACGCCGGCACCTGCATCAACTGTACCTGAATATACACGGAAATAGCAGATCTTACCAACGAACGGGTCGGTTGCAATCTTGAATGCGAGAGCACTGAACGGCTCATCATCAGAAGAATGTCTAACTTCTTCCTCGTCGGTATCGGGGTTAATACCCTTGATAGCCTCAACGTCGGTCGGAGCAGGCATAAAGTCAACGATTGCATCGAGAAGGGGCTGAACGCCCTTGTTCTTATAAGCAGTACCGCAGCAAATCGGAACCATTTCGTTAGCGATGGTTGCCTTACGGATGATCTTCTTCATTTCCTCAACGGAAGGTTCTTCACCCTCGAAGTATTTTTCCATAAGAGCTTCATCCTGCTCAACGATAGCCTCGATCATAGCAGTACGATACTTTTCAGCCAATTCCTTCATATCATCCGGAATGGGCTCTTTTCTAACATCTTTTCCGAGGTCATCATAATAAACCTCAGCTTCATTGTTCAAAAGGTCAATGATACCCTTAAATGTGTCTTCAGAACCGATAGGCAACTGAATCGGAACCGCGTTGCAGTTAAATCTTTCCTTGATCATATCAAGAACATGATAGAAGTCTGCACCCATGATGTCCATCTTGTTGACGAAAATCATACGGGGAACGTGGTATTCGTTAGCCTGATGCCATACGGTTTCGGACTGGGGTTCAACACCGCCCTTTGCGCACAAAACGGTAACTGAACCGTCAAGTACACGGAGAGAACGCTGAACTTCAACGGTGAAGTCAACGTGTCCGGGAGTGTCGATAATATTGATACGATGGTCCTTCCAGAAACAAGTGGTAGCAGCGGAAGTGATGGTGATACCTCTTTCCTTTTCCTGCTCCATCCAGTCCATGGTAGCTGCGCCGTCGTGAGTTTCACCTATCTTACGGTTGATACCTGTATAGAAAAGGATACGCTCGGTCGTAGTTGTTTTACCGGCATCGATGTGGGCCATAATACCAATATTTCTTGTCATATCAAGAGATACTTTTCTTGGCATTTTATCCTCCTCGCTCTAAACAGAGCTAACATCAAAGACAGTAAATTACCATCTGTAGTGAGCGAAAGCCTTGTTGGCTTCGGCTGTTCTGTGCATTTCTTCGCGTCTTTTAACTGCATTACCGAGACCGTTTTCGGCATCGATGATTTCTGCTGCAAGACGCTCCTTCATTGTGCGCTCAGAGCGCTGACGGCTGAACATAGTGAGCCATCTGAGACCCAAGGTCTGTTTTCTTTCGGGGCGAACCTCGAACGGTACCTGATAGGTAGCGCCGCCCTTGCGGACAGCCTTACATTCGAGCTGAGGCATGATGTTTTCAAGCGCTGCTTCAAAAACCTCAAGCGGTTCCTTCCCTGTTTTTTCACTGATGATGTCGAAAGCACCATATACTATCTTCTGGGCAACACCCTTCTTACCATCAAGCATTACGTTGTTGATAAGACGAGTAACCTTTTTAGAATTGTAGATAGGATCCGGCAATACATCGCGTTTAGCAATAAAGCCTCTTCTTGGCACTTTGCTTCCCTCCTTCATAATAATGATATCATAGGTACTCGAGTGACGTTAATTCCCGTTGTTCCAAGCAAGGCTTACATAATATATATAAACCTGCATTGTTATCAAGCAGAGATTTCGTCCTTCTCAAAAATTACTTCGCACCTGCTTTCGGACGCTTTGCACCGTATTTAGAACGGGCCTGCATCCTCTTTTCAACGCCCTGTGTATCAAGTGTTCCTCTTACGATGTGGTAACGCACACCGGGAAGGTCCTTAACACGGCCGCCGCGGATAAGAACAACGCTGTGTTCCTGCAAATTGTGGCCGATACCGGGAATGTATGCAGATACTTCGATACCGTTTGAAAGACGTACTCTGGCGATCTTACGAAGAGCTGAGTTCGGCTTTTTAGGAGTGGAAGTTTTAACTGCGGTACAAACACCGCGCTTCTGCGGAGAATCGTTATCGGTAAGGCTGCGCTTCATAGAGTTATAACCCTTCAAAAGAGCAGGAGCCTTTGCCTTCTTCTCTACAGTCTGACGACCATTGCGAACTAATTGGTTAAAGGTTGGCACTAAACATATCTCCTTTCTGGTTATTTTTTGCATAATAAAACTCACGCAGAGTTTTGCATGCTATATAATAATAGCACCGATCTTTATATTTGTCAACATAAAAATCGGTGCATAAATTAAAGTTTTTATCCTGTTTTTTTGTGCTTTTTGATGATATTGTTTATTATCTGTTGCGCGCTCCAAACAAAGCATCCGCCTATTGCTATTGAAAAAGCATACTCAAATGTTAAAAAAGCAAAATGCTCTGCTTTATCCCAATTCGATGAAACAACATTGCTAATCGTTTGATAAAGCGCATTTCCGGGAACAAGCGGTATTATCGCAATGATGAAAAAAATGGTTGCGGGAGCCTTAAAAAATCTTGCACATACTTCGCTGAACAAAGCGGCAAAGAAAGAAGCAAAAAGGCAGATAAAAAAGACTCGACTGAAATAAGACTCTGCAAAAAGATATATTCCCCAAGCAAAAAATCCGCCGAAGGAACCAATCACGGCATATTTTAACTTAGCGTTAAAAATCATGGCAAAGCCGAAAGAGCCAAGCATAGCGGCAACAAGCTGAATTACGGTATTCATACGATTACCCCCATAACATAAACGGGAATCATAAACCCTGCGGCAATACCGACCGTCCAGAGTACGCATTCAATAACACGCATACTGCCCGAAACGGTATCTCCCATAAGCGCATCCCTTAAAGCATTCGTTATTGAAATACCGGGGATCAGCAACATAAGTGCACCCGAAATAATATTTTCCTGAGAAATGTTTTTAACAAGAAGACAAACCGCGCATATCAAAGCGCCGGAAACAAGCGAAGCCACAAAGTTGAAAATAAGTGAATTGGGGCAAAGCGGAGCAAATTTGTTTTGAAGCAGGCAGATAACAAATGCTGCCATTGCCGCCACTATACCGTCAACAAACGAGCCGCCGAAAAATACAGCAAACGAACCTGCGGCAATAGCGCTGCCTATATAGAATTTTACGTTATTATTAACTTTGGAAATCGTTTCAATTCTGCTTTCAAGTTCATTCAGAGGAATCGGATTATCATTACATTCACGGCTCAGAGCATTATATTCCTCAATTTTCGAAAGATCCGTTGATCCGTTGGCCGTTACCCTGCGAGTTTCGGTTAATACACCGATGCCTTCAACTTCTATTGTTATCACTATTGAGGAACGAATGGCAAAAACATTTGCGTGGCTTACGCCGTAGGCATGAGCCATCATACCGAGAGTTTGCTCAACACGGTAAATCTCGGCACCGCATTTCATCATTTCCTTACCCATTTTGAGTAAAATATGAATAAGACTGTTATAATCCTGCTTTTGCATAAACACCCCTCACCTTCTTTCCGAAAAATAATACCACACGTTCTTTTGTTTTTCAAGCAAAAAAGAAAAGGCCGTATCAAAAGATACGACCTTTTCGGTTTTAATACATCAGTACATACCGCTCTGTGCAGCAGCCGCCGCAGCAGCAGTTGCAGCAGCCTTATCCTCGGGCTTATCTGCAACAAGACTTTCGGTTGTCAGAACCATTGCCGCAACGCTTGCAGCGTTCATAAGCGCGGAACGGGTAACCTTAGTCGGATCAACGATACCTTCTTTAATCATATCGGTATAGGTTTCGCTGTATGCGTTAAAGCCGTAGTTAACCTTTTGGCTGGTCATAATTTCATTAACGATTACAGAGCCTTCTATTCCGGCATTGGAAGCAATCTGACGGATAGGAGCTTCAAGGGCTTTAAGAACGATGTTGATACCGGTCTTTTCATCACCCTGAGCCTTTTCGGCAAGAGCCTTAACAGCGGGGATAGCATTAAGAAGCGCAACACCGCCGCCTGCTACGATACCCTCTTCAACAGCTGCTTTAGTTGCTGAAAGAGCATCTTCAATGCGAAGCTTCTTTTCCTTCATTTCAACTTCTGTTGCGGCGCCAACCTTGGTAACTGCAACACCGCCTGCAAGTTTTGCAAGACGCTCTTCAAGTTTTTCACGGTCGAAATCAGATGTTGTAACAGCGAGTTCATTTCTGATCTGTGCTACTCTGTCCTTAATAGCATCCTTATCGCCTGCACCGTCAACAATGATGGTGTTTTCTTTTGTGATCTTAACCTGCTTTGCGGAGCCGAGCATAGAGATATTTGCATCTTTAAGTTCAAGACCGATCTCTTCGCTTATAACCTGACCGCCGGTAAGGATTGCGATATCACGAAGCATTTCTTTTCTTCTGTCACCGAAACCGGGTGCCTTAACGGCAACGCAGGTGAATGTTCCGCGGAGTTTATTAACGATAAGGGTTGAAAGAGCTTCACCCTCAATATCCTCGGCGATGATAAGGAGCTTTTTGCCTGCCTTAACGATTTCTTCAAGAAGCGGAAGAATTTCCTGAATGTTTGCGATTTTTTTATCTGTGATAAGAATAGAAGCGTCATCAAGAACAGCCTCCATCTTATCGGAATCGGTTACCATATACGGAGTGATATATCCGCGGTCAAACTGCATACCCTCAACAACTTCGGAATATGTCTCGGCGGTTTTAGACTCCTCAACGGTTATAACGCCGTCTGCTGAAACCTTTTCCATAGCATCGGCAATAAGTTTACCGATAACCTCATCAGCGGAAGATACTGTTGCAACGCGGGCAATATCATCACTGCCGGAAACCTTTTGAGAATTATTGATAATTGCTTCAATTGCGGCATCGGTTGCGCTTTTAACACCCTTTTTGATAACCATGGGATTTGCGCCTGCCGCAACATTTTTCATACCTTCGGAAATAAGCGCCTGTGCGAGAACGGTTGCGGTTGTTGTACCGTCACCGGCGGCATCGGTTGTTTTAACGGAAACTTCCTTAACAAGCTGAGCGCCCATATTCTCGAAAGGATCTTCAAGTTCAATTTCCTTTGCGATGGTTACACCGTCATTTGTGATAAGCGGTGAACCGAATCTTTTTTCAAGAACAACATTTCTGCCCTTAGGACCTAATGTTACCTTAACGGCATCAGCAAGTTTATCAACACCTGCCTGAAGTGCTTTACGCGCTTCTTCGCCGAAAATTATATTCTTTGCCATAATTATTTCCTCCCTTATTCAACTATTGCAAGAATATCGCCTAAATGAAGAACCGTAAATTCTTCACCGTCAATTTTTATTTCTGTGCCGGCATACTTTGCGGCGATAACCTTATCGCCCTCTTTTACTGTCATCTTAATTTCTTTGCCATCAACCATTCCGCCGGGACCTACTGCCACAACTTCTGCAATCTGCGGTTTTTCCTTTGCGGATGATGTTAAAACAATGCCGCTTTTTGTTGTTTCTTCGGCTTCTGCAACCTTGATAACAACATTATCAGCCAATGGTTTAATTTTCATAATAAAATCCTCCTAAAACTGAAAATTACAATATCTATTATAACCTCTAAAAATTAAAAGTCAAGTAAAGTCAAAAACATTTATTTTTTTAATAAATTCTGCTGCAAGCTTGCGGGAATCGCAAATTTAACACCGCTTTTTACAAGACTGAATTTAAGATGATCGGTGACAACAATTTCACCGTCAAGGTTTACGGGAATCGGCGTATCTGATGTGAATTCCATACTTTCGCATCTTTTAAGATGGCAATAATCAAGTGAAGCGTGTTCGCCCTTACCGTAAAAAGAAAGAAATTTCGGAACTCTTAACTTGCTGATAACATCAACCAAAGTAAAATCAAGTTCACCGTCAAACGGAACAGCATCAGGGGCGCTCATATATCCGCCGCCGTAATAAGGCGCATTTGCGATAACCGCAAAAAGGCAACGCTTTGTTTCGGGCTTTTCATCGTTGACCGAAAGGTTTATTTCAACGCCCAATTTTTGAAGAAAAGTTTTAAGAACGGCAAGTTTATACGCAAACGCACCGGAAACACCTTTCCAATTCTTAAATATAATCATATCTCTTGCAACCATGGCATCCATTCCGACAGAGCAGCCGTTAAGGCAATACTTATCCCCTGCTTTAATAATATCGGTTGGAACGGCATCGCCCGAAATCTGATCGGCGATATCGGTGAAGGGTTTTCTTGTTTTGAAGAATTTAAGAAAATCGTTTGCTGATCCGCAGGGAACAACACCGAGTTCAACATTATCAAATCCGACTACGCCGTTAAGCACTTCAAAAACCGTACCCTCACCGCCGCAGGCATAAATGCGAACCGCTTCGCCTTTTTGAGCAACCGATTTTGCATAACTTTCGGCATCTCCGGGAGCGGTAGTTATATGAATTTCAAAATCGCCGCCGTTTTTTTCAAAATATTTCTTAACGCCATCTATTATTCCTTGCTGCTCGGTACCCTTTCCCGCGGTTGGGTTAATCACGAAAATATATTTCACGCCTTTAATTCTCCCCCGTTTTTAAAATACATATACAACTGACATTTTATCATTCCGTTATATATTTTTCGGCGCTTATCTGCTTTTGCACCGAAAATCTTTTCAAAATCATCATCAGGACTGATGATGAAATATTTTTTACCCCGTTCACGAACAAATCTTTCGCCCATGGTTTTATAAAGCTGTTCAGCGCTTTTAACATCCAAAAGGCGCTCACCGTACGGCGGATTTGTTATAAGCAGCATACGGTCATCAATAGGGGTGAAATCTTTAACATCGGCAACCGCCGCTTTAACATATTTTTCAACTCCTGCTTTTTTTGCGTTTGCAAGAGTAAGATCAATACAAGCCGGATCTATATCATAGCCCTGGGCTTGAAAATCAATATTATGCACAATAAGATCCTGCGCGCGCATACGCTCATCGCGCCAAACCTGCTGAGGAACTTGCTCAAACCTTTCGGCAAGAAAAAATCGGCGAAGACCGGGTGCGGTCTTTGTTGCCATAAGTGCCGCTTCAATAAGAATTGTTCCGCTTCCGCAGAAAGGATCAAAAAGTTTTGTATCGGGATATATTCTTGCAAGATCGCACATAGCCGCCGCCAAAGTTTCTTTAAGCGGAGCATCATTGGCGTTTCTTCTGTATCCCCTTTTATGAAGACCGTCACCGGAGGTATCTATACCGATCGTGACCTTATCACGAAGGAGAGAGAAACGAACGCGGTGTTCACTTCCGGTTTCGCTGAACCATGTAATACCGTATTTTGAAGAAAGACGATCAACGATCGCTTTTTTAATTATTTTTTGGCAATCGGGCATACTGTGCAGGGTTGAGTTAAGCGTTGAGCCGGTTACGGGGAAAGCATCGTCTTTACCGATAAAATTTTCCCAGGGAAGAGATTTAACGTTATCAAAAAGCTCGGTGAATGTTGAAGCATTGAACATTCCCATATTTATAACAATTCGCTCTGCAAAGCGAGAGCATATATTCGCTCTTGCAAGCGTATTAAAATCGCCCGTGAAAAGCACTCTTCCGTCCTGCGTTTCAACATTTTCAATGCCCATACGGCGAAATTCATCAGCCGCAAGACTTTCAACACCGAATACACACGGCGCCATAAAATTTATTTTTTCAGCCATATTTATCACCAATACCTTAAACGCAAAAAAGACGGCTCTGAAAGGAACAGGAACCGTCCGAATAAATATTTATTTATTTGCGCCGCGTCTTGTACGCTTTGTTTCAACATTTTTTCTTTTAAGATCGGAAAATTTTTCTTCGCTTCTCGTCTTAAACTGATTCATCATTTCTTCAAAAGAAGCGTTTTCGGTTTTCTGCGGTTCCCAAACAAAAGAATTATCCGGTTTGGGAGGCTCTTTTTTAACAAAATCTCTACGCTTTCTTTCCGTCTGTTTGCCGGCGGGTTTTTCTTCTTGCGGCAAAGCTTTTTTTATGCTTAAAGAAATCTTACCGTCATCAGAGATAGTAAGAATTTTCATTTTGAAAACATCATTAAGCTTAACATGATCGTTAATGTTGTTAACATAAGTATTTGCGACTTCGGAAATATGAACCATTCCCGACTTCCCTTCACCGATATCGGCAAAAGCACCGTAATCCTTTATACCGGTTATTTTTCCTTCAACAATGTCACCGACTTTAAACTGCATAAAAAATATTTATCCTCCAACACCTTTTCAATTACCCGAAGCATCAATATAAATTTCTTCATCCGGGTAGGCATATCCAAAGCGCTCGCGCGCTGCCTTTTCAATTACCGCTTTTTTTGAATCATCACTGAGTAGCGCTTTAAGCTCATCAATTTGAAACTGAGTTGCTTCCTTTTTCTGCTGATAAGCGCTCAGCGTTGCTTTGCTTTCATCAAGATCGCGCCAAAGGCCGACAAGACTTATGATCATATAAACCGATACACCGATAACGATAAGTCTGACAATAATACTGCCCTTTTTCTTTGCCTTCAAAAACGATCCCTCCAAACTTTACATATATATTGCATTATACTACAATGTTTATCATTTTTTCAAGAGTTTTTTTACACCTTGGAAAATATGTTTTAATACATTGTTAAAATATGCTGATAAGCTGACTATTCTTTCGCATATTTTTCTTTCGATTAAAATCAAAAACCGCATTGTTTTTTTGATTTTTGAAAACATAAAAATGAAAAGTTTTGCCGAAAAACGCGAAAGCGTATAATTATAACATAAAAAACCAGTTAAAAATGAAGCCGGAACATATCCGCGATATTCGCCCTTAGTAAATCGCATAAGAAAAGCAAAAACAAAAAATGCCGATATAGTTGCAAACAGGATATCCTGAACAAAAACGGCAAACTTGGTGCGCAATCCGTTTTTTCTTAAAGCACGAAAGACATCATATAAAACACAAAGCACCGCGCCGCAAAGTGCCGCCCAAAATGCCGCGCCGAGCTGATCCTTAACATTTATCTCCCACATTATTTGAAAAGTCTTGAAAAAAAGCCGCCTGAAACAGTATCGTTCATATATACTGCCGCGTGGAATGTTCCGCACGCTTCAAGATCTCCTGTTTCGGCATTAAATGAGGAAATTTTGATATCAGCGCCTTTAACGGTTATTCTGCCGTTATCAGAATCAAGCAGCAATGTTTCATCATCATAGGATACAACATCTTTTATGCCGGATAGAAAAATCTTTTTTCGGTTTTCCAATATTATATTTTGGTTTCTGTTTACCTGTTCATTCATAAAAAAGCACCTCGTTAAAATATATTAACAAGGTGTTTTATTTATTCTGTTAAATAAGCTTATACATATATGCCGCTTCGTCTTTACGAACAACCTCGGCAACATTTGTAACTTCAGCTTTAACCTTTCTTTCACCGAAAGAAATTTCAATTATATCCCCTACCTTAATATCATAGGAGGCTCTGGCGGCTTTACCGTTTACGCAAACCCTGCCTGCATCACAAGCCTCATTGGCAACGGTTCTTCTTTTAATAAGGCGGGATACTTTTAAATACTTATCAAGTCTCATATCATTTCACAAAATACGAGCCACCCGGTAGGGTGGCTCAAAAGGAATTACTTTATTGCGTCTTTAAGAGCTTTACCTGCTTTGAAAGCCGGAATCTTGCAAGCAGCAATCTTAATCTTCTTCTTTGTAAGAGGATTGATGCCTTCGCGAGCTGCACGCTCACGAGCTTCAAATGTTCCGAAACCAACGAGCTGAACTTTTTCACCCTTCTTAAGAGCCTTTGTTACTACTTCGGAAAAAGCAGCGATAACCTTTTCAGCGTCAGCTTTCTTTACGTCTGCAGCTTTTACGATTTCTGCAACTAATTCTGATTTGTTCATAAATTTACCTCCTAAATTTTCGAATCGAAAAAAATCGATCCAAGAAAGGTTTATAATTAAACCCTTAATAATCTTTTACCACACTTTTGCCAAAAAATCAATACTTTTCTGCAAATTTTATGTGAAAAATTCAAAAAAACGCTCATTTTTGACAACTTTTCTTGATTTAACGGATTATTTTTAATTTATGAGCGATTGAAACTAACATTTTTCCCTTGGGAAGAGAAAGCAAATCTTCATCCTCAAATGTATTTAAGACTATTAAAACAACAATATACACCACTGCGGCAACACCGATTTTAACAATTGTTGAAATACGCATAGAACCGATATTCGGCGTAAATCTTGCTGCAACACCGCATGAAACAGCGGCGATAAGCGGCTTAACAAGTGACTTAAAGATGTTGGGAACAGTTCTTGTATATTTGCAGATTGAAATAAGGTTCATAAGGAACACAAAAAGATAGCACACAAATGTTCCGTAAGCTGCACCTTTAATATTAACGGAAGGAATGCCGACCGCAATATAGTTTATAACAACTTTAAGCAAGGCACCGATAGCGACATTACGCAGAGAAACGGTTTGCTTGCCTATTGCCTGCAAAAGACTTGTAAGCGGAATGGCAAGGCCGGCAAAAACTGCCGCAAGGCCGTATATACGCATCATAGATCCACCGATCTGAACCGATGCTAAACTGCTGTACATAAGTCCCATAATACTGTCACCTATGAACAAAAATCCCATACCGGCAGGCATTGCGATGAGCGCTGTAAGTTTCATTGTTGACTCGATATTCCGCTTAACAAGCGGCTTGTCCTTTTTAGTCCAGGAAGAAGCAAGAACAGGCAGAGCGCTGACGCCAAGCACTGATGTTATAGTAGGTATAAGATTATAAATCGTAAATGCCTTGCTTCTGATACCGTACAAAAATGTCGGAACAGCTTCTGTTGTGAGCACCTTATGAGTAAGATTATAATCAGATATTGAATCGGCATACATATTGCGAATAACATCGCCGCTTGATTTCATAAGACTTGTTAATTGCATTTTAACCATTGAAACATCAACAAGTGATGCAACACTGTTAGCAAGAGAAGCCAAAACAACCGGAATTGCGATAGCGATAAGCGCCTTCATTGCCTTTCGGTAAGGCATCGGCTTTGGAGATGAAGCGAGTTCTTCCTTTGTTATAGCATCGCCCTTAAACCGATAGCGAAGCCGCAGGAAAAGAGCCGCCGCAACGGCACCAACGGTTACACCGAGCATAGCGCAAGCCGCCGCAATGGCAACATCACCGCTAACCTTCATTGCAATATAGGCGAAAGCAAATCCCAAAATAAGTTTTCCGAGCGCCTCGATAATATCCGAAGCCGCCGTTGGATACATATTTCTAAGGCCTTCATAGTAACCGCGATATGTTGACATTATGCAGCAAAATACAAGAGAAGGCGCAATAGCAAAAAGACTGTATATCGTTTTGCCGGTTGCATCGGTAAGTCGAACGAAGGGATAAATAAGCGCTAACATAATAACAAAAGCGACCGATCCGGAAATAAGGAAGAGTCTTCTTGTTATTTTCAGCGACTGTCTTACATCGCGATAACGTTCTGCCGCCATGTGTTCGGCAACAACCCTTGAAACGGCGATCGGAAGACCTGCCATGGCAAGAGTATAAATAGGAGTGAAAAGATCATAAGCAGAAGAAAAATATCCAAATCCCAAATCGCCGATAAGGTTTGAAAGCGGGATCTTGAATACTGCACCAATCACTTTAACAAGCGCGGTTGAGCAAAGAAGAATTATCGCACCGTATTCAAAGCTTTGTTGTTTACGCATTTTCTGGGGCATAGTTTATTTTTCCTCCGTTTTGCAAAGAGCCAAAACACCGCTTAAAAACATTTTTGAAGGAACGGAATTATCGGCATTAACTCCTCTGTAATCTTCGATTGCACTTTCGTTAGCATTATCCGAGATGAAGCGAACACAACAAAACGG